>NZ_CP049250.1:0-311666 GCF_011046895.1 Rhizobium rhizoryzae
CGCGGAATGGGTGACTGCGCAGGGCTTTGCACCTATGACGGTGCTGATCATCATCCTGGTGCTCTACATCATCTTCGGCTGCATCATGGACAGCCTGTCCATGATCGTCCTGACGATCCCGATCTTCTTCCCGATCGTGACCGCCATGGACTTCGGCATGAGCCCGGAACACTTTGCCATCTGGTTCGGCATCCTGGTGCTGATGGTGGCAGAGATCGGCATGATCACCCCGCCGGTCGGATTGAACCTGTTCATCATCTCGGCCATGTCGCGTGAAGTGCCTATACGAGACACCTATCGCGGTATCGTTCCCTTCGTGTCGGCTGATGTCTTGCGAATCATCCTGCTGACAGCCTTTCCGATCATCTCGACTTTCCTCGTCTGACCGGATCGCCCGGATCCACCGAACCTCGACGAAGGGCCTGTTCACAGCAGGCCCTTTTGCTTTTGCAAGCTTTGCGATGGGTCACACGTTGGAAGCGCGAGAGCTTTCCACCGCGCGTTATAAGAAAAGGTTGTATTTCTCATAAATTAAATATCAGGGCGTGCAATTTTTAACTAGACACGCCCGGTCAGGAGTTCTAGTTTCCCCTTGCCAGCAAACAGGAGCTGGCAAATTAAAGCAAATAGATAAGTGATCGATACGTTTTCATGTCGGGCATCATATTGCGCCCAGGGAATGTATTCCAAGCATTTTTAGAATTATTACTTGCAATATCATTTGAAGCATCGACAGCAGATTTGGTTTTCTTTACGGTCCCCGCCGTAACAGAAGCAAGCAATTCAAGAACCGGTCTGTCCATTTTCGAGGAAGGATTGGCCTTCCTCGAAACCTTACGCTTGGCTGGCCGCAGCTACAGCGTTCAAACAGGCGAAGTCCCTGCTTCGCTTGTCGCCGACGTCTTCGCCAAGGAAGGCGTCGGCGGCTGACAATCGGACACTGCCGATTGGATCGCTGATAGCCGCTGACGGGCCACACTGATGAGTTATCCTGCAGAGCCAACCTAGCGCGCCACACCGATGAGCCACCTTAGCGCGCCACCTTGGCGTGCCAACGAGCTGCCGCGATGCAGACAGCCTCGCGAGCACTGTCAGAGGTCTGGGCGATAGGCCTACTTGAAGGCGTCTGCGAACTGTCTATCGTGACTTGCGGAGAATGCCTTTCAGGCCTCCTCCAATCAGGAGCGTTACATCATAGATGGAGGCGAGTGGCAGGCTGCGCCCCGAAACCACCAGATATCGCGGTTGCCAATCCGGATCGAATTTGGCCTTGAAGGTCTGGACGCCCTTGAAGTTGTAGAAGCGCTCTCCGGTCTCGTAGATGAAACGGCAGAGCTGGTGCCACAGAGGGGCGCACCTGTGGGTCGACAGGCCCGCAAGCGGCGCCATGCCCAGATTGAGGGTGCGGAAGCCGTCCGCCTTCAGATGCTCCATGATGCGTACGAAGAGCAGATCCATCAGACCGCGATGCGTGCCCGGAATGTGGCGCATCAGATCGATAAACGCATCCTGCTCTGCGGTGGCGGTTGGGATCGAGGCAAAGGCGACGATGCGTCCTTCCAGCCGGATCAGGGCAACAGGCGACCGGCAGACATAATCCTCCCGGAACGTACCGAGCGAGAAACCTTTTTCCGCAGCATTGTGGGCGGTCAGCCAGGCATCCGACACGCTGCGCAGTTCTGGCAGCACGTCTGGCACGCGCTCGGTGGCGAGGAATTCGAACGTCAGACCATCGCGTTCTGCGCGGTTGATGGACCGCCGGAGCTTCAGCCATTGCCCGCCTTTCAGATCGAAATGCTGAAGATCGACAATGGCCTGCTCGCCAAGCTTGTGCGCAGTCATCCCCGCTTCAATGGCAACCGGCAGGAACTGCGGCGATACCTGGTAGAAGACGGGACGGCATCGGGCCGCGCGCGCAACTGCCATGAAATCCTGAACGAGGCCCGCCCATTCCTCACGTGGCCCCACAGGATCGAACAGTGCAACCTGCGAGCGTCCCTGACGGGCATACATGATGAAGGCGCGCCTGCTTTCGGAGAACAGCACCTGCTTGTCGCCAAGCCGAACCAGTGCCGCCGTGGCGCTGCCGCTCTCCTGCAGAATGCGTTCTGCCTGATCGAGATCCTGCCGTACGGCCCTTGGCTGAAGCAGGCGAAAAGAACGCAGACCGCGCCGGCCAGCCCAGGCTCCGGCAAGGAGGGTGAAGGAAAAGGTCACGCCGGTTTCGGGATCGACATTCGATCCGGACCACATGGGCAGCATCATGAGGCTCTCATCCAGGAAAAGATAAACGAAAAGCCCCATGGTCAATGCCAGCGTCGCCAGGAAACCGACAACCGGACCGTGCCAGACATGACGCATACGCGTCGCCCACAGCACCTGCCAACCGGGCGCCGTGTGCCTATCGTCAGGACGGGGTGTGATCGCCAGATGATCAGCGGCCATGTGATCCACGAGAATTTTCCAACAGTTCTGAGACGCCAACAATAGATGCCCTGTATAGCGTGAAGCTTATCTCACGGCCGCGTGAAGGAAGGCATAAACGGTACGGTTTCAGAGAGGTGAAGAAAATCTCTTCTATTTGCGCGCAGACTTGACGAAAGCAAAGTTTGCCTGGATGTGGCATTCGACCTGAACTCAGGCCTCTTCCAGCGAGGCGAGCTTTTCCGATGTATTGCGCGTGCCGTTGACCGCATCGGCAATTGTGGTGGAGAACAGAACATCGCGGCTGGCATCGGCAACGCGCGCAAAGACATGCCGGATTTCACATTGCTTTTCGCCGTCGCAATCCTCGCAGCGCCGATAGGCCGTCAGCGAGAGGCAGGGCAAGGGCGCGATGGGCCCGTCGATCAGGCGGAGCACTTCGCCAAAGGTGATTTCACCGGCTGTGCGCTGCAGCAGGTATCCACCAAGCTTGCCGCGGCGGCTTTCCACGATGCCGCTGCGCTTCAGTTCCAGCAGGATCTGTTCGAGAAACTTCTTCGGGATGGCCTGCTGGACAGCGATTTCACTGATCAGCAGAGGACGCTGTCCATCCGCCTGGGCAAGGGCAGTCAGCGCGCGCAATGCGTATTTGGCCTTCTGGGAAATCATCAGCGACACTATGAATGGAGATGCCTGAACCGCAGCTGTACAGATCATGCTGAATATCTGGCCGAACTGTACTTTTGCGGGCGGCCTCCAGTAACGCAACCTGATGCAAAATACAAATGGCTTCATCAGGCGGCAGGAGATTGGGACCATTGCGCATTTCTGCGGCGGCAGGAGTGGATTTTTTCGTCTGCCCCCCGGCGGGAGACTGATTTGCTCTGGGCCGGTTGCGAACAGGAAGGGCATTGCTCGCAGGTCCCGCTGAAAGCCGCCATAATGATGGCTATCAGGATTGGACAGTTTTCATGGAACAGACAGATTTCTCCGGTCGGGCCGCCCAGCTGGATGCACAGTTGGCGGAACTTGATCTAACAGACCGGCTGGCGCTTGCAGCGCGGCTGGGCAATGCCGTTTTTACGACGAGCCTCGGCATCGAGGACCAGGTGATCACGGCTGCCATCGGTCTGGCGCGGTTGCCGATCAACGTTTCGACGCTGGAGACAGGCCGTCTTTTTGCCGAAACAGTGGCTCTGATTGCCGAAACGGAAGAGCGGTTCGATCTGTCCATCAAGCGCTACGTGCCGGAGCAGGACGATATCGATGCCTATGCGGCGCAGTATGGTCTGAACGGTTTCTACGAAAGCGTCGAGGCACGCCATGCCTGCTGTCATGTGCGCAAGCTGAAGCCCCTGGCCAAGGCTCTGGAAGGCGCCCAGATCTGGATCACCGGCCTTCGCCGTGGCCAGTCGGGCAATCGCGCAACCACGCCTTTCGCGGAGTATGACGCAGACCGCAACCTGCTAAAGATCAATCCGCTGGCCGACTGGTCTTTCGGCCAGATCAACGCCTATGTGGAGCGTGAAGCCGTGCCGGTGAACCCGCTGCATGCGCGCGGCTATCCTTCCATCGGCTGCGAGCCCTGTACCCGCGCCATCAAGCCCGGCGAGCCCGAGCGTGCCGGTCGCTGGTGGTGGGAGAACGACGAGAAGCGCGAATGCGGTCTTCACGTCCACGAAGCGGCCAGCGCCATTCCCCAGCCAGCCTGATTTTCCCGGACACACGATGACGGGCAGTCGGCAAGTCGCCGAACAGCCT
Source organism: Rhizobium rhizoryzae (assembly GCF_011046895.1). Taxonomy (NCBI): domain Bacteria; kingdom Pseudomonadati; phylum Pseudomonadota; class Alphaproteobacteria; order Hyphomicrobiales; family Rhizobiaceae; genus Affinirhizobium; species Affinirhizobium rhizoryzae. The sequence goes on from NZ_CP049250.1 coordinate 4,186, forward strand.
ATCGACCATTCAAAGACGCATAGCCGGACCAACCGGCAGGAAAGCCGAGACCACATGCACAAGCACACATCGGAATTCGACCCTCACCTGAAGGATCCCGTCACCAAGCCGCCGCTCGATCCGCATCTCAAGGCACTTGAAAACGAGGCCATCCATATCTTCCGCGAAGTGGCGGCCGAGTTCGAAAACCCGGTGATGCTTTACTCGATCGGCAAGGATTCGTCCGTTCTGCTGCACCTCGCCCGCAAGGCCTTCTACCCCGGTCGCGTGCCCTTCCCGCTGCTGCACATCGACACCGGCTGGAAGTTCCCGGAAATGATCGCCTTCCGCGACGAGATGGCGGAACGCTTCGATCTTGATCTGGTCGTCTACACCAATCCGCGCGGTCAGGAAGAGGGCATTGGTCCGTTCAGCCACGGCTCGGCCTACCATACGGACGTCATGAAGACAGAAGCGCTGCGGCAGGCGCTGGATGCCGGAAAGTATGATGCGGCCTTTGGCGGCGCACGCCGCGATGAGGAAGCCTCCCGTGCCAAGGAGCGCATCTATTCCTTCCGCACGCCGGACCATAAATGGGATCCGCGCAACCAGCGCCCGGAACTCTGGAACATTTATAACGGCAACATCCGTCGTGGCGAAAGCGTACGCGCCTTCCCGCTGTCCAACTGGACCGAAGTCGACATCTGGCGCTACATCCAGGCAGAAAACATTCCGCTGCCGCCACTTTACTACGCCAAGAACCGCAAGTTCGTGGAGCGTGACGGCATGCTGATGTGGGCAGAAGATCCGCGTTTCCAGCCGCTGCCGGGAGAGCAGATCCAGGAAGGCATGTTGCGCTTCCGCACGCTGGGCTGCTGGCCACTGACGGGTGGCATTCGCTCGACCGCGACGACGCTGGATGAAGTGATTGCCGAACTTGAAATCGCCACCGTCTCCGAACGCCAGGGCCGCGCCATCGACCGCGACCAGGCCGGATCGATGGAAAAGAAGAAGCGTGAAGGATATTTCTGAGATGACTGCTCCCGCCAATACAGCCGCTCTCGCCGAAGTTCAGGACCTGCCGGAAGCAGAAGCCGCGAAGGCAGTGAAGGACAGCCGTCCGCTTCGCCTCATCACCTGCGGTTCCGTGGATGATGGAAAATCCACGCTGATCGGCCGTCTGCTCTGGGATACCAAGGCGGTCAAGGAAGATCAGGCCGCCGCACTCTCGCGCGACAGCGGCAAGCAGAACGATCTCGGTCTGCCCGATTTCGCGTTGCTGCTGGATGGTCTCCAGGCAGAACGCGAACAGGGCATCACCATCGATGTTGCCTATCGCTATTTCTCGACCGATCGCCGGTCCTTCATCGTTGCCGATACGCCCGGCCACGAGCAATATACCCGCAACATGGCAACCGGCGCTTCCACGGCAGATCTGGCCGTTCTTCTGGTTGACGCGCGCGCCGGCCTTCTGGAACAGACGCGCCGCCATGCCACCATCGCCTCGCTGATGGGCATCAAGCAGTTCGTGCTGGCCGTCAACAAGTTCGACCTCGTCTCCTACGACAAGTCCGTGTTCGACCGTATCTCGCACGAGTTCAAGGAACTGGCCCTGTCGCTGGGCGTGCGTCAGATCACGGCGATCCCGATGTCGGCGCTGAAGGGCGAGAACGTCGTCTATGGCGCGAGCACCATCATGCCCTGGTATGACGGTCCGACGCTCGTGCAGGCGCTGGAACTGGCGACAATCCGCACGGCAACGGCTGGCGGTTTCCGCCTGCCCGTCCAGCGCGTTTCGCGTCCCGGTGAAAGCTTCCGCGGCTATCAGGGCACGGTTGCGGGCGGCTCTATCAAGCCGGGCGATTCCGTCGCCATCCTGCCGTCGGGCATTGTGGCAAACGTGAAGCAGATCGTGACCTTCGACCTGGTGCGCAATGCCGCCGTTGCTGGCGATGCGATCACGCTGGTTCTGGACCGTCAGGTGGATGTCTCGCGCGGCGACATGATCGTTTCGCTGGATGGCCAGCCGATGACCGGCCTTGGCTTTGATGCACAGCTCGTTGCCCTGCAGCCTGGCGGTATCGAACCCGGCAAGCGCTATTGGCTGAAGGCAGGCTCGCGCCGCCAACGTGTTGTCGTGCAGCCGGTGTCCCAGCTGGAGCTGTCCAGCGGCAAGTGGAAGCCGCATGCGGAAACGCTGGCCATGAACGCCATCGGCAAAGTGCGCCTCAGCTTCGATGAACTTGCGATTTTCGACACCTATGAGCAGAACCGCGCAACGGGCGCCTTCATCCTGATCGATCCGGATACCAACAACACGGTTGCGGGCGGCATGGTGACGGCAAAGCGGTCAGATCTCGGCGGCATTCACCGCGAAGGCGAGCGCGTTCTCCTGTCGCTGCCAGCCGATCTGGCTGAAGAGCTGATGGCGAGCGAGGCGTTTGCCGCACGCCGTGATGACGTGGATATCCGCCGGATCAGCGGGCAGCGTTCAAACGAGATTTTCGAAACGCTGGAATAACAGAAAGGAAGGCCGGTTTCGCTGAGAGACCGGCCTTTTTTTCTTTTCATCCATGGACAGGATCATTCCGCTCAACCCAATTCGGTTGAGCGCGACATGCATGAGTCAGAGCGTCCGCGTCGTGCCCCGCTTCATCAGCCGGAAACCGAGATCGACCATGGTATCGCTTGGCATGGTGCCCACGACACCGCGGATCACCATATCTGCGGCGCGGTATCCCATGTCGAAGAGTGGAACCTTGATCGTGGTCAGCGGCGGCTCCATCATCGTTGCGAAATCGAGATCGTTATAGCCGCAGATGCCGAAATCATCCGGCACGCGTTTGCCGATACGCTGCGCTTCGAACAACACGCCCAGCGCAAGGTCGTCCATCTGGCAAAACACGGCGTCGAGATCCGGGTGGCGCTGCAGGGCGGTGCGCAGAAGTTCTGCCCCGATCTGGGCTCCGGTTGCAGGGCCGGAATGGCATACGAGGTCTTCGTCATAGAGACCCGCTTCCTGCATGACCTTGCTGTATCCCGCCAGACGCCGCCTGCCTCTTTCGTCTCCAATCGGGCCGAATATCGCGATCTTTCGATAGCCGCAATCCAGCAGATGGCGCGTTGCGGTGGCCGCCGCGCTTGCATGATCGATGGCAATGGACGTTCCACCCGTCTGGAGGTGAATATCGACCACCTGCACGACCGGACAGGCTGCGTTTTTCAGCAGCGTCCTGACCTGATCAACCCCTTCCAGCCCGGCCAGGATCATTCCGGCCGTGTTCTGCGACAGCAACAGCTTGACCTGACGGCTCTCCTCGTGAATGCAAAGATGGGTATTGGCGTATTGGACGCGAAAATTCGTTTCGCGAACACGCTCCTCGACCCCTTGCATGAACCGGACGAAAGCCGGGTTCGTGAGCGATGAGACCAACACGCCGAAGGTGGAATTATGCCGGCTGGCCAGCGCCCGCGCCGCCTGATCCGGCACGTAGCCCATATCCTCGATCAGCCCCAGGATCCGCCCCCGCAGCTGTTCAGAGACTTTTTCAGGCTCCCGCAAAACCCGCGAGACGGTGATCGGGCTGACACCTGCGCGTGTTGCGACGTCCAGAAGGGTTGTCCGTTCGGATCTACCGCGTTTCACTCGTTCACCTGTATTGCATTCCAGACATGTGCCCGAAACATCCGACCGCCAAAGTATGACAATCTTGCTGATCTGCACCCCGGACACTGGCATCAGTGTTTGGACGCAGTGCACCATGGGCAGTCGGGTTTTCTCTGAAAGCCAGAGTATCCGTACCTTTTTATTCTCGCAAGTTTTTAGATAACGGTGAATTGAACATTGGTCCAAGGGTACGGAAAGCCCTGAATTCCGGCCTGCTGCAATGGGCGTGGCAGAAATCGCACTTTCACGAGGATTTTTGTGGGCGGTGCGGGATCGCGCTTACGATGCTGATGAAAAATCTGCTAGTCCGCGGATGGTAAGGCGCGCGCGCAAGCGCTCGGGCTGCTGAATTTCATTGCGGAGCCCAGACCCACTGGGACGGCAATCTTTCGAAGGGTCAGGATATTATGAATTATCGCTTGGTTGCGTTGGCACTCGTTGCCGGCGTCGTTTCCGGATGCACCACGGTCGGTCCCGTGTCGAGCCCCATCGAGGCGCGCTGGGTCGGCAAATCGGCTGGTTCCTTCTTTGCCCGCTACGCACCGCCCTACAGCGATTCTTCGGAAGGTTCGCAGACCGTCTACAACTGGCGCGGCGGCTTCAACCGCATCAAGGATGAGAAGGGCCGCTCGATCAGCGTCAGCTGCAGCGCAACCATCCGCGCTGACTCCGAATACCGTATCCGCTCCATCACGATCACGTCCGATCGCCCAGGCGCCAAGGGCCCGAGCTACTGCACGGAACTGCTGACCGCCGAGTAAGGCAGGCGTCCGGCAGGCAGTCGGCAGCCTGCCGGAATTTCTCCCGGCTCGTGACCGGGGAGTGTTACGATCCTCGTTTCACTTCGGTCGGATTATGCTGGAACGTCATCAAATTCCGCTATGAATCGGATCAGCATCTGATTCGGAGGACAGGATGACCCTCATCACCGCATTCGCAGCACCCGGACATTTCTATCGCGGCAATATCCATACGCATTCCACACGCTCCGACGGCGTGCGCTCTCCCGAAGAGGTTTGCCGGGCCTATCGCGAGGGCGGCTATGATTTCCTGTGCCTCTCCGATCACTTCGTGCCTCACTTCGATTTCCCGATCGTCGATACCACGCCCTACCGCACGGAAACCTTCACCACCATCTTCGGTGCCGAAATCCACGCGCCTGCCAACAGCCATGGCGAAATCTGGCACCTGCTTGCCTGTGGACTGCCGCTCGATTTTCCGCCGCTTGGCGAGAACGAAGATGCGGTGAGCCTGGCGCGCCGCGCCGTGGAGGCCGGAGCGTTTCTCGGTATTGCTCATCCGCAATGGTCCGGTCTGTCGATCGAGGATGGACGCTCGATGGCGAATATCGCCCACAGCGTCGAGATCTGGAACACGGGTTGCGCGCGCGAATGCGACCGTGGCGACGGTACCGCACTTCTGGATGCGCTTCTCAGCGAAGGTTACCGACTCTCCGGCTATGCCGCCGATGACGCGCATTTCAAGATCAAAGACTGGATGGGCGGCTGGATGATGGTGAAGGCCGAAGCCAACACTCCGGAAGTCCTTCTGGCCGCCATGAAGCGCGGCGACTACTACTCCTCGCGCGGTCCGGCGCTTCATTCCGTCGCCGTTGAAGGAGACGAAGTCGTCGTCGAATGTTCGGCGGTGCGCGGAATTTCGGTAGTCGGTCGCGGTTCGCGCGCCGAATATCTGGAGCAATCCGAGGCAGGGCCGCTGACGCAAGGGCGCCTTTCGTTGAAGCGCTTTGCGGGCGACTGGTGCCGCGTTGTGGTGATGGACGAGCATGATCGTCAGGCCTGGACCAATCCCATCTGGCTGGATTGATCATCCACAGGCTTCGTCCACCCGCCGCGCAAATCAGGTCGTGCAATCTTGCCTGCGTTCACGTTATGTTCGATTATGTCGACATGACGATAAACATCGACACCCTTGGCAAGGCCTCCCGGCATCGGATGGTGCTGCACATGACCTGCCGTCATTGCGGCCACAAGGGCCAGATCAAGGCGCGCGACCTTGCGCGTACACACGGGTTTGGCACCGACCCACGAACGCTGTCCTTTCGCTGCTCCCGCTGCGACATGCGCAACTGCATCGTGAGGGTGATGGAAGAGATCCGGCGCTAGAGCGGAGTGCCGAAAACAGCAATACAACCGTATTTTTACCGTCTGGTTGCAACTGCGCCATTAACGATTTGAGAACCATATTGGCGCCGCACGCTCCCGCGTTCTGCGGTGACGTTTTCCGCGACATTGGTGGTTCAAATGGTAAGTATTCTGACGAATTCCAGCGCAATTGCTGCTCTGCAGACACTGCGTTCCCTGACGTCCCACCTCGACGAAACACAGCAGAACATCAGTTCCGGCCTGCGCATTGGGGAAGCCTCGGATAACGCCGCCTACTGGTCGATTGCAACCACCATGCGCTCCGACAACAAGTCGCTGTCTGCCGTGCACGATGCGCTGGGCCTGAGTGCCGCGATCATCGATACGGCCTATGCCGGTCTCAACTCGGTGATCGATATTCTGGGCGAGTTTTCGGCCAAGCTCGTTGCGTCCAAGCAGGATGGGGTCGACAAGGGCAAGGTTCAAAAGGAGTTGGATCAGTTGAAACAAGCCGTGACAGGCATTGCCAATTCAGCCAGTTTCAATGGCCAGAACTGGCTGAAAACCGATCTTTCGGATATTTTCGACCCGAACGTGACACGCACCAGCCTTGTCGCATCGACCACGCGCAATGGCGCGGGCGACTTTGCAACCCAGATGCTGGATTTCTCACTGGCGGATGTTTCGCTGTTCAACTCCACAGGCGGCGGCCTGCTTCAGCGTGACCCGCGCGATGTGAATACAATTGGCGGCATACGATCGTTCGACCCTGATCCGTCTTATGATGCGACACCTTATATACAGGAAAGCGGAGAAGACGGATGGATGTTTCCTGTGAGCGCGGGGCCTAGATACGCCGGTTTCAGCTTTGACTTTCCGGCCAAAGACGGTCTCGATTTCAGCGTACCGGGAGCAGAGATCCAGTTCGACCTCATCCTGGATCAGGAAGCCAGCAATCCATACGGTTCGACCGGTACGACCGGCAATCTCCAGGAAATTCCCGGTCCCTTTTCGCCAGGCGTCCCCTTCACCGGCATCACCATTACCAAAGCGGATGTGGATGCGTCACTGGGCGTATCGGTCGGCGGCATCGTCAAAACGAACACGGAATTCGCCAAAGTTCTCAACGACAAGCTCAACACGCTCGGTGCCTCGGTTAGTGCAGACGGTATCATGCCTGATCCTACCAATGACAAGCGATACATTCATGATCCAGAACACATGGCAATTTGGTCTCTGGAACTGCATGGTCCCGGCTCCTATATCGAGATTGCCAACCTCACAACCACGAATATCGGGACCGGCGGTCTGGTTGAAAAATCCCGATACGGCCAGCGCGGGTCCGGCAAAGTTCTCGATTTCAAAAGCTTCCAGCTAGGCAAGGTCGGGGATACGGAAGAAGGCGTACGCGTCGACTTCAAGTTCTCGATCAATGGTCAGCCTGCAACATCGCATAGCTTCGACCGCGCCTATGTCAACACACTCCTGAACCGCGACGACGGCCGGGTGGAGACCGCCGATGACATGGTGACGCTGCTGAAATCACTTCTCGATGCCGATTGGAAACTCGTCATTGAGGCGGCCTCGCCCAACGAGATCATCATCAAATCCGATCCCGATTTCGACCGCGAAACGGGCTACGGATCATCGCTGGCATTCTCGAACATCCGCGTGAATATCGAGCCGATCCCCTCGCTGAACTTCCTGAGCATTGATGTCGCTGAGCATCCGGAAAGCGTGGACGCCTATATCACCTATATGAATACGGCAACGCAACGCATCATCGACGGCACGTCCAGCCTTGGCGCGTTGAGAAGCCGTGTTGATCGGCAAACGGATTTCGTTCAATCGCTGATGGATGCCAACACGTCCGGCATCGGAACATTGGTCGATGCCGACATGAACCATGAATCGACCCGCTTGAAGGCACTGCAGGTTCAACAGCAATTGAGCATTCAGGCTCTGCAGATTGCCAATTCGCAGCAGCAATCCATCCTTCAGCTCTTCAACTGATACCGCAAGATCCTGCGTCAGTTGCCTATGTGACTACCCAGGATCATCGCCACCAGATGAACCGTGTTGCGGGCGCCGAGACGTTCCTTCAGGCGCTCGAGACGATGTTCGACCGTGCGGTGGGATAAGCCCAGTTGCAAGCCGATTTCCTTCGCGGTGCGCCCTTCCACCAGAAGCTGGATGATGGATTCCTCATCCAGATCAAAGGCGCCGAAATTCTGCGGCTGCGCCAGCATGAAGCGGCCATAGCTGGAGGAAATGATCCATTCGGGGGCCTGCCTGTTTCGCTGGGGAATGAGAACCCGATCGTAGCCGATGTTGATGCCGAACAGCTTCGTCTTGACCAGTTCGATGACTGGCTGCTGCGTTTGTGCCACTTGCTTCAACCGGGGGATGACGGACTGCGCCATGTAGTTCCGGTCCTTGAAATCCCGCAGCTTTTGCTCGCGAAACGCGTGGTTGATATCCAGAAGGCTGGAGGTGAAGCCGGAATGCCTGACCGGGATCAGGTGCCATTCCCAGGGGTCTGGGCTGCCGAGACGGATGACCGTGAGGCGCATCTTGATCGATAGCATTTCAAGGACATGCCGATAGATGTAATCTGGCTCCAACGGATTATCTGCGTCGGTGGTTATCCAGGAATCCAGCATCTTCTGGGTTACTGATACAAACGGGGTATGCTTCGGCAAGACACTTCACAACTTTGAGTAATTCCTAAATCCCTAATCTAATAGATACTTAACATTTCCAAACTGATTTTAGCGTTCGGCGACGTTATCCCCAGTGAACAACAGGCAAACTGGATTTTTGATCCGCCGCCGTTGTTCGCTGAGGGACTATGTTGCCGTCATTTCGCAGCACATCATTCCGTGGTTACGAGCCCACCGAAGGCTGACTGCCCAATCGAGCCTGATCATTACCCATAATTGAAGAGTTCCGCCGGGTTCCAGACGGCGAGGACACCAACGATGCTGAAGACAACAGACAGCGCCACCAGCACGAGGATTGCTCCAAAGACGATCTTTCTCAGCATGACTTTTCTCACCGAATTGGGCGCAGCAGGCGCAGGGCATTCATGGTGACCAGCACGGTTGCTCCCGTATCGGCGAGAATCGCAGGCCACAGACCGGTGATACCGATGATCGTGGTGACAAGGAAGACCGCCTTCAGCCCTAGCGCAATCGTGATGTTCTGGACGATGTTCTTCATCGTGCGCCGGGACAGGTCGATCATCAGGGCAATGTCGCCCACGCGCCCGTGAAGCACGGCGGCGTCGGCGGTTTCCAGCGCCACGTCCGTAGCCCCGCCCATGGCAATGCCGATATCGGCAGCGGCAAGCGCCGGTGCATCATTGATGCCATCACCGATCTTGGCCGTGATGAAGCCTTGCGATTGCAGTTCCCGTACGATCCGCTGCTTGTCTTCCGGCATCAGTTCGGCATGCACCTCAATGCCGAGCCTTGCGGCGATGGCGGTTGCGGTTCGCCGGTTGTCGCCGGTCAGCATGACGGTCTTGATGCCCGCCTTTTTGAGGCGCTCCAGCCCCTCGACAGCATCGGCACGCGGTTCATCCCGCATGGCAATCGCCCCAGCCAGGAGATTTCCCACCAGAAGCACCGAGACCGTCTTGCCGTCATCGTTCAGCGCAGCAATCGCTCTTGAATGCGCCAGAGGCAGGTTCACGCGCTCGGCGGCGGATCTGGGGGAGCCGAGGAAGACCTCAACCCCGTCGATGAGGGCGCTCACGCCCTTGCCGCCCAGTGCGCGAAGTTCGGTGGCGGAGGGGATTTCCACCGCATCGTCCTTTGCCCTTTCGAGAATGGCCAGAGCCAGCGGATGGCTCGATCCCACCTCCAGTGCCGCCGAAAGCGCCAGCACCTCATAGCCGGTCTTGCCGAAGGGCAGGATATCCGTGACGACCGGCTTTCCCTGCGTCAGCGTTCCGGTCTTGTCGAAAGCGATGGCCGTCAACGTGCCGAGGCCTTCCAGAACAGCGCCACCCTTCATCAGCAGGCCACGGCGCGCACCGGATGACAGGGCTGCAGCAATGGCGGCGGGTGTGGAGATGACCAGCGCGCAAGGGCAGCCAATCAGCAGGATTGCCAGCCCCTTGTATATCCATTCGTTCCACCCTGCGCCCGCGAGGAGCGGCGGGATGACTGCGACCAGAGCCGCCACCAGCACGACAGCCGGGGTATAATATCGGGAGAAGCGGTCGATAAAGCGCTCTGTCGGCGCCTTCGATTCCTGCGCCTCCTCGACCAGACGAACCACACGCGCAATCGTATTGTCTTCGGCCTGCGCCGTCACGCGGATGCGCAGCGCTGCATCCCCATTGATGGTGCCCGCAAACACCGGATCTCCCACCGCCTTGCGCACAGGAACGCTCTCACCTGTCACAGGCGCTTCGTCGATCGTAGCATCGCCGGACAGAATGACGCCGTCCGCCGAAATCCGATCACCCGGACGCACGAGGATGACAGAGCCGACGGCAAGAGAATTGGCGGCAACCTCGCGCGTCTTGCCACCCTCTTCCAGAAGCGCTGTCTTGGGCACAAGCGCGCTCAGCGAACGGATGCTTTCGCGTGCCCTGCCCGCTGCCACGCCTTCCAGCAGTTCACCAACAAGGAAGAGAAACACCACGGCGGCGGCCTCTTCCGTCGCATCAATGAAGAGCGCGCCAAGGGCCGCGATCGTCATCAGCATTTCGATCGAAAAAGGCGTTCCGGCGAGTGCCGCCATCACGGCACGGCGGCCAATTGGCAGCAGACCCACCAGCAGTGCCGCGATAAAGGCATAGGTTTCGATGGCGGGAACGAGATGGCCAAGCGCATAGGCGGCAGCAAGGGCTGCGCCAGAGACGATGGTGAGCCTGCCTTTGCGGCTCTTCCACCAAGGGCCTTCCGCAACTGCGTGATCATGACCGTGCAGCCCCTCCCCGACCGCCACTTCTTCTTCGCCATGGTCCTGATCGCCATGAGCATGAGCGTGGTCGTGTCCGTGATGGTGTCCATGGTCGTGACCGGAGTGACTTTCATGATTGCAGTCAGGACCATGCCGATGCGCGGGGGTAGCCGTGCTCGCCTCCGGCGCGGCTTTCACCTCGCGCGCGGGATAACCGAGGCCGGAGAGTTTTTGGCCAATGGCATTCAGATCGGTCGTCCCGTCATGCAGGACGGTCATTGTGCCGGTGGTGACGGAGACCGAGACATCGGCAATGCCCGGCATGCGCCGCACCGCCGTATCGATCTTGTTCGCACAGGATGCGCAGTCCATCCCATCAACCCTGAATCTCGTCTTCACCGCATTATCCATGACTGTTTTCCTTTCGATGGAGACAGTCTGCGACCTCTAGCCACTAGAGGTGCAAGCGAAAATCGCCGGCTAGGTGAATTTTTTCAAGTGAATGAAGCGGCGACATAGATCCGCCTTCAGAGGGCTGGATTGATTCTTATCACATTGATTTGCCTCATCCTCAGCCAATATAGGATAGAATGGTCACCGGCTGCGAACCTTGACGGTCGTCATTCGTTTTGCACCCGTGCAGCAGTAAAGGCAGGGAATGACCGGATACCAGATCGCACTCTTTGTTCGCCCTGATGTCGTGACGCCGGAGATCCGGCAGGCCTGGCAGCGGGAGGGGTGCGAGCTTATCGTGCGCAGCGATTATCCGCCGTTGGAAGAGGTCGCAAACCAGCGCTATGCGGGGGCGCTTCTGGATATCAAGCTGCAGGCGAGCTACCTGTTCGATTTGTCCGAACTCCTGACGCTACGCGCCATACCGCATGTCTTCGTCGTAACGGACGAGGCCCAGCAATCTCACTATGCCCTAAATGGCGGCCCGGATTCGATCCGCATGATTCTCGATGAGCTGCTCTACCAGGATGACGAAGGCCATCGGCATTGATTGTGTGGTCGGCTCAGACGAGAGAGTGAGACGTGTGGCTGGGGCGCCTGGATTCGAACCAGGGGATGGCGGTACCAAAAACCGCTGCCTTACCGCTTGGCTACGCCCCAACAGCACTGGCCTTATTGCTTCGGGCGAAGCACCAGTTGCGTCGGGGATTGCGTTTAGCAAAGCTCATGCCTCACCGCAATCAGCTTCGATCTCTTTTTTGACATTTTGGTCGAATGCGTCCACATGCACCTGATCAGACTGAACCTTGCAAGGAATGGACATGGCCGCAGATCTGCCCGGCCCCGCTTTTACCCTCGATTTCGAGGCCTCGCACGGGCATGCCGTGCCGGTGGCCGAAGGGGTCTGGCGGCTGACCTGCAACAATCCATCGCCCTTCACCTTCCACGGCACCAATTCCTACATCATCGGCCAGGGCAAGACGGTCGCCGTACTCGATCCCGGCCCCGAAAATGATGCGCATTTCGAGGCGCTGATGCGGGCGCTGAAGGGCAAGACCGTCAGCCACATCTTCATCAGCCACACCCATCGCGACCATTCGCCGCTTGCCCGTCGCCTCAAGGCGGAGACGGGAGCGCTGACCGTGGCGGAAGGCCCGCACAGGGCAGCGCGCCCGCTGCACGAGGGTGAAACGAACCCGTTTGCCGAAAGCTCCGACATGGAATTCCAGCCGGACATCGTGCTTGCCGATGGCGGCGTGATCGAGGCCGATGGCTTTGCGCTGCGTGCCATCCATACACCCGGGCATACGGCAAACCACTCAGCCTTTTCGCTGGAGGAGACCGGCATCGTCTTCTCCGCCGATCACGTCATGGCCTGGGCGACCACGATCGTGGCGCCACCGGATGGCTCCATGAGCGATTTCATGGCCTCCGTCGACAAGATGATGGAGCGCACGCGCGACCGGATCTATTTTCCCGGCCATGGCGGCCCGATTGCGGAGCCGGCTTCCTTCCTGCGGGCCTTGCGCACCCACCGACGGATGCGCGAACGCGCCGTGCTGGAGCGTATTCGAAACGGCGACCGGACGATTGCCGCGATGGTGGAGGCGATCTACGCCAGGACCGACAAGCGGCTGCATGGCGCTGCCGCGCTTTCGGTTCTGGCGCATCTGGAAGATCTGGTCGAGCGGGGCGAAGTTTTGACGGAAGGCCCGACTGCCCTTTCGGGACGCTACTGGCCTGCCTGAGCCGGTCTCATCGGCTTATCCGGGCTTCACCTATTCCGGCGCGATGCCCAGCAATTCTGCATCCAGAGCGCGCAAGTAGGATTGTGCGATGCCGGCGCTCAAGCCCAGATCATGCGAGCCGTAGCGGCTGGCGACGCGCATATCCACAAGCACCGTCTGCTCCTCTTCCCGGAGCCGGATTACCACATCGAAAGGCAGGCCGAGAATGAAGGTGCGCATCGATCCCTGAAGCGAAAGGTCGCCCTTTGCCTGCGCCTGCGGCAAGAGTGAGGCGAGTGCGGGTGACGGGCGAGGCAGCGGAATCGGCACCACATCCGGCACGGGCGGCGCGGCATCCGTTGCCGGGGGATTGACTGCCGGATTGGAGGCCGAACTGGCTGCACCGTTGGCACCGACTCCGGACTGAGGCGTTCTGGAAGGGGCCGGCTTGGCTTTCTGGCTCTGCCCCTTGGCGAGCTTGTCCTTGTCGAACTTGATGCGGTTTGCCGCCGCGACCTTGATAACGGCATCATAGACACGGTCCAGCGCGCCTTCGTACCGGCGGCTGGTAATGCCCGGATAGGTTTCCTCCTGCAGCTCTCGCGATGCCGGACTGACGAAGGTGGGCTGGGAAAGCCACAGCTGATCGGCCACAGGCTGTTTCTGCCAGGCTGGCGGATCGGCAATATCCGTCGTTACATCGAAAAGCGCCGGGCGCGTTTCCGAGAGATACATGCCGACGGCAAACAACGCGATGGCAGGCAAAGCCAGAATGATGGCCCTGGCAGAGGCTATCCCGCCCTGGGCGCCCGTGGTCCATAATTGCACCAGCCCGTGGAGTGCAAGCGGTATGCTGAGGCTACCCAGCACCGCGCAAAGGATCACCACCGCCAGGAAGCTTGGGGTCGTCAGCGGGCCGAAGCGATGCGCAGCGAAAGCCATCAACAGCAGCAACAGCGAACTCCACGCCATTTTCTTTGCCAGATAGGCCGAAGAGGACACCGGACGAACGAAACGCACCGTCATTGAGAAATATTTCCTTCTCGGGCCTTCCGTTTACCAGAAGTCCCGCCTGCTGATCTGCTCGCGCTTCTTTTGCTCGACATGTGCATGCTTTCTTTTAAGAGATTCATCCGAGCACGTCATCCGGAAGCCGCATCATGAAACCGCAAATGCAGAAAATGTTTCGCCTGGTTCAAGCCCTGTGCCTCGGGCTGACGCTTGGCCTTGCCGCAAGCTGCCAGAGCGTGAGCCCCGAAGCACGCCGCGCGGCGGCGGAGCGCACCTGCCTTGGCTACGGTTTCGAGCCGGGCAGTCCTGCCTTGCAGCGCTGCATGCAAAACCAGAACTGACCACCGCACCGGATAAATATTTGACAAGTGGTTGATCGTGGCGCCTCCTTCTGACGTAGGACGCAGCAGGAAACACGAAAAGTGGACAGCGCCATGGCCAGACCTGTGCTCTACATCACCAGTTCGGATTATGCGGTCAGAACGGGGGGATATGTCTACAATTCCCGCCTCGTGCAGGTGCTGCGCCAACAGGGCGTCGATCTCGAGACGCATTGCCTCGAGCAAGGCTTCCCCATGGTTCCCGAAAGTGAGCGCGCAGCCCTGGCACGACGGCTTGCCGCGCTTCCCCACCACACCCTTCTTCTGATGGACCATGTCTATCTCGGGCGCCTGCTGGAACTGTTTCGCCAGATGCCGCATCCAATTGCCGCCATCTTCCACCATTCGGATGTCATGGAACATGGAACGGGCAGCGACGAAAAGGGTCGACGCCTGTTTGAGGCGGAAAGGGCGAGCCTGAGCAGGGCCGATGCGCTTCTGGTGAGTTCGGATGAAACGGCGCGCTACGTGCGGGAGCAATATGGTTTTTCAGCGCACCATATTCATGCGGCAGTTCCGGGCAATGATCCCGTCCTGCGGACGGCAGTTGGCGACTATGCCACCAATGGCGGACCGCGCATTCTTTCCATTGGTGCCGTCATCCCGCGCAAGCGCTACGACTATATTCTGGATGTTGCAAGCCACCTGAAAACCCCTGGCTGGACGTGGAATGTGGCGGGCGATCCGTCCCGCTATCCGGGCCATCTGCTGCGCCTTCAGGAAAAGGCGGAAAGCCTCGGCCTTACGGATCGTTTCACGTTTCTGGGCGATGTGGCGGACAAGGAGCTGGAAACCCTGTGGCAGGCGAGTGATCTCTATGTCGCCGCTTCGCACTACGAAGGCTATGGAATGGCGATTGCCGAAGCCCTTCGCCACGGGGTGCCGGTGGTGAGCACCGCATCCGGCGCCGTGTCCACCTGGGCCAAGGCCGGCGTAACCTCAGCGCCTGCGGAGGATGCCGAGACGATGGCACAGGAGATCGACCGGCTGATCTCCACGCCGGACAGATTGCACACGCTTGGCGACCTCGCATGGACCTTCGGCCAGACGCTGCCCGGTTGGGCAGAGACGTTTACCGGCATGGACGCATGGCTGGAGACGATTGATCGACCGGCTCCCGCCCTCCACGGCTCGTTTTCCTGACGGCTGGAAAGCCACCGGCTATCGACGGGCGCTCTGCTGCTCGATGGCTGCCTGCGCCGCCGCCAGCCGGGCAATAGGTACGCGGAAGGGTGAGCAGGAAACATAGTCGAGGCCCATCTGCTCGCAGAAGCGGATGGAGGCAGGGTCACCACCGTGTTCGCCGCAGATTCCCAGCTTCAGGTCAGGCCTTGTCTTTCGGCCCCGCTCGGCAGCAAGGCCGATCAACTCGCCCACGCCATCGAAATCCAGCGAAATGAAGGGATCCTGTTCGATGATGCCTTTTCGCTGATAGGTCGGGATGAAGCTTGCCGCATCGTCTCGCGAGATGCCGAATGTGGTCTGCGTCAGATCGTTGGTTCCGAAGGAGAAGAACTCCGCCGTTTCGGCAATGACATGGGCACGGAGAGCCGCGCGCGGAAGCTCGATCATGGTGCCGGCCAGATAGCCGATATCAAGACCCGTCTCCCTTGAGACGTCAGCGGCGACCTTGTCGATGCAGGCCTTCACGTAATCCAGCTCAGAGCGAAGCCCGACGAGCGGCACCATGATTTCCAGCTCGACCGGCGCTCCGGTCTCGCTGGCCGCAGCAGCCGCGGCCTCGAAGATCGCGCGCGCCTGCATTTCCGCGATTTCAGGATAGGAAATGGCAAGACGACAGCCGCGATGGCCCAGCATCGGGTTGAATTCGTGCAGCGCCTCAACGCGGCGCGACAGAAGCGCCGGTTCCATATCCATGGCCGCGGCCACCTCGATAATCTCCTCCGCGCTCTTTGGCAGAAACTCGTGGAGGGGCGGATCCAGCAGGCGGATGGTGACCGGCAAGCCGGACATGATGGTGAAGAGTTCCGTGAAGTCGGAACGTTGCATGGGCAACAGCTTGTCCAGCGCCGCACGGCGCCCGGCTTCATCTTCGGCGAGAATCATCTCGCGCATCACATGAATGCGGCCACCTTCGAAGAACATGTGTTCGGTACGGCAGAGGCCAATTCCCTCGGCACCGTAGGAACGGGCCGCACGGGCATCCTGCGGCGTATCGGCATTGGTGCGTACGGTCATGCGGCGGGTCTCATCTGCCCAGGCCATCAGCCGACCGAAATCGCCGGAAAGCGCTGGCTGGATCATGGGCACGTCGCCTTTGAGCAACTGGCCGGAAGAGCCATCGACCGTGATCATCTCGCCCTTTTTCAGCGTGAAGCCGGGGCCGATCAGAAGCTCGTTGCGCAGATCGACGCGCAGACCACCTGCGCCCACCACGCACGGAATGCCCATGCCGCGCGCAACGACTGCGGCGTGGCTGGTCATGCCACCGCGCGTCGTCAGGATTGCTTCCGCCGCATGCATGCCATGGATGTCTTCCGGGCTGGTTTCGATGCGCACCAGCACGACCTTGCGGCCTTCCGCTTCGGCATCCACCGCATCTTCCGCCGTAAAGACAATTTCTCCGCTGGCTGCTCCCGGAGAGGCCGGAAGTCCTGAGCCGAGCACCACGCGCTCAACGCGCGGGTCTATGGTCGGGTGCAGCAATTGATCCAGCGATGGCGGGTCGATACGGCAGATGGCCTGTTCGCGCGTTATGACGCCTTCATCCACCAGATCGACGGCGATCTTCATCGCGGCCCGTGTCGTGCGCTTGCCACTGCGGGTTTGCAGCATCCACAGCTTTCCGCGCTCTACGGTGAATTCGACGTCCTGCATGTCGCCGTAATGCGCCTCCAGCCGATTACAAATGTCCCGGAACTCGGCGAAAGCCTCCGGCATCAGCTTTTCCATGGAGGGCTTTTCAGAGCCGCTGGCAAGGCGCCCCTCCTCCGTCAGGCTTTGCGGCGTGCGGATACCAGCAACCACATCTTCTCCCTGCGCATTCACCAGAAATTCGCCGTAGAGACTGTTCTCACCCGTGGACGGATTGCGCGTGAAGGCAACGCCCGTTGCCGAGGTGGAACCCAGATTGCCGAACACCATGGCCTGCACATTGACCGCGGTTCCCCAGTCATGCGGGATCTTGTGGAGGGTCCGATAGGTGACTGCGCGCGTGTTCGTCCAGGAGGAAAACACTGCCTTGATGGTGTTCCAGAGCTGCAGGTGACAATCCTGCGGGAAGGCTTCGCCCAGCTCTTCTTCGATGACCTGCTTGTAGAGGGAAACGACATGCTGCCACTCGACGGCAGACAGTTCCGTATCGTAATCGTGACCGAGGCGGGCCTTCTCGTCCTCCAGCACTTCCTCGAAGACCTCGTGATCGAGACCCATGACGACATCGCCATACATCTGGATGAAGCGGCGATAGCTGTCCCAGGCAAAGCGCGCATCGCCGCTATCGTGGCCGAGCGCCTGCACCGTCTGGTCATTCAGGCCAAGGTTCAGCACGGTATCCATCATGCCGGGCATGGACGCCCGCGCCCCGGAGCGGACGGACAACAGAAGCGGATGAGGGCCCTGACCGAAGGTGCGGCCTGTGATCTTCTCCATATCGACAAGCGCCGAGAGAACCTGGGCTTGCAGGTCATCCGGCAGCGCCTTGCCTTTGGAAAAGAAAAACAGGCAGGCTTCGGTGGTGATCGTCATTCCGGGCGGCACAGGCAGCCCGAGCGATGCCATTTCGGCAAGGTTCGCCCCTTTGCCGCCCAGCAATGCGACATCGGCAGCGCCGCCTTCCGCCGCGCCATCTCCAAACCGGTAAACCCACTTAGTCGCCATGTTCTCCTCCAGCCCCGAGCATGAACTGCTTCTTTTTTCCCAAGCATTTACCGCAGTTACGGTGACTTGGAAACGGGGGAATGGCAGCATCATGCTGCATTGCAGCAATATTGCGACAGATCTCGCGGATTTTGGGATAACGGCAGGCCGATAGGTGTATTTCTAAAGTATAAATTCCTGATATGCGTTCATTTTAAATATTAGCAGACTTTGCGGGGCCGCCTGCTCCGGCCCCGCAAAGTCTTCCGGCTGGTACAGGAAACCGGCCGGGGGGTCTTGATCCCGAACTGATCCGGGTAAACTTGAACCCAATTTACTGGAACAAAGATTATGCAATTCAATCGTCATGGAAAGTGTCTAATTCACACGGACCGTTTGATTTTGCTGATAACCTTAATTGCAAATCATGTTTTGCATTTCAGAGGTTAGCCTATTGTGGCGTATTGTCGATACGAAATGATAGCGTTATCAGATCACAATCAGCTGTTGGCTAAGCAGAATTTCAGCCATATCCTGTTTTACTCCCGCCAAGGGTCAAGGCGTCTGTTGACGACGAAGCTGACACCGGCCTGAAGCCCGTGGATCTCCGACTATCCCGGGTTTCGCTGATCAAATTCCCGGTTTTGACAATTGCAGCAGTTGATCGGCATCCGGTTCGCCGAGAAGGATCTCGCCCATCTTTTCATCGACCACACGCATGGAGACGATCTTTCCCTGCGGCGTGAACAGGATGCGCAGGTGGCTTTTTGGGCAAAGCCTCACCAGACAGGCGCCAAAGAGTTCAAAAGGTTTTTCGGCAATCGTCACCGCTGTAGACGCGCCAGAGACGTAGAGCGGGTTCGTGATCATGTTGCGCACCCAGGGCGGAAGCCGCTGTGTCTTGCGCAGCAGTTGCTGAAGGCTTTCCCGATGGGGCTGGGACGAAGCAACGATCTCGTGCAGGAAGCGGCCTGATTTTGCCTCTTCGGCTGCCGAGAGCTGCGAGACGGCAAGGACCAGCAGACAAAGGACAAGACTGAAGCGCTTCATCAAACAGCCTCCCGAAGACGCTCCGCCGTCTGCAAATCGACCGAAACGAGTTGCGAGACGCCCTGCTCCGCCATCGTCACACCGAAAAGCCGGTTCATGCGCGCCATGGTGATGGGATTATGGGTAATGATGACGAAGCGCGTTTGCGTCGATGCGGCCATCTCATCCATCAGGTTGCAATAGCGCTCGACATTGTGGTCATCGAGCGGTGCATCCACCTCGTCCAGCACGCAAATGGGCGCCGGATTGGTGAGAAAGACCGCGAAGATCAGCGCCATGGCTGTCAGCGCCTGCTCGCCACCCGACAGAAGCGTCATTGTCTGCGGCTTCTTGCCCGGCGGACGGGCCAGGATTTCGAGCCCTGCCTCCAGCGGATCGTCGCTTTCGATGAGCTGAAGTTCCGCAGTACCGCCGTTGAAAAGATGCGTGAAAAGGCGCTGGAACTGGCCGTTGACCACATCGAAAGCGGCAATCAGTCGTTCGCGTCCCTCGCGGTTCAGGCTCTGAATGGCAGATCGCAGCTTGCGGATGGCATCAATGATGTCGTCACGCTCCTTGATGAGCGCGGAGAGCTTGTCCGAGAGTTCCCGTTGCTCCTCCTCGGCCCGAAGGTTGACGGCGCCAAGCCGTTCACGCTCCATCTTCAGGCGGTCCACCTCGCGTTCCACGGCGCTCATGTCCGGCAGGGTGGAACCCGGCTGGATGCCTGCAAGACGGAATGCCTCATGCGGCTCCACGGACAGGGCCTGGCGAATTGCATTTTCCGCATCGTGTCGACGCTCTGCGGCGGACACCAGACGCTCCTCCGCGCGGCCGCGCTTTTCACGAACCTCGGCCAGGGCCGCAAGCGCGGTGGCAGCACGCTGGTCCGCCTCGCGCTGGCGGGTTTCGGCCTCGGCCAGAGCGTCTCCGGCGGCGCGACGCGCCTCTTCCGCCTTCTGCAACTCGTTCATAAGGGCGCGGCGCTTGTCCTCGAACTCCTCCGGCGCAAGATCCAGCTCGGCCATTTCCTCACGGGCTTCGTCCTCACGCTCCCGCAGGGTCGCAACATGACCTTCGGCACTGGCGACGCGGCCCCGCCAGTTCGTGCGCTCGGCGGAAATGGCCGACAGACGGCGGCGACGCGCATCCGCATCGCGCGACAGACCCTCATAGCGCGCCCGCGCTTCCGCAAGCTCTGCCCGATGCTGCGCCACCGTCAACTGATGTTGCGCCAACCGGCGGTCGAGATCGGCGAGATCCGGTGCATCCTGTCTTTCGGCACGGGCGGCCTCGTCCTGCGCGGCCAGTTCCTCGATCTGTTCGCTCAGTTGGGCAAGGGCATTTTCGGCAACGGCACGGCGGCGCATCAGGTCGCCCGCAGCACGCTCAGCCTGCGCAAGCGCTTCACGCGCTTCCGAAACACTGCGTTGAAGAAGCCGCAGGCGTTCGCGCGCCTCGCCAAGACGCGCCTCTTCGGTCCTGATGGCCTCGCCTGCCTGAAGGCTCAGGCTTTCCGCCTCCGACAGCTCGATACGCGCATCATCGATTTCGGTCTCCAGTTCGGAGAGCCGGTTTTTCTGCGCAAGCCGAAGAGCTGCAGCACTCGGTGCCTCCGAGCCGGTGACATGCCCATCCCAGCGATAGACGGCACCTTGCTTCGTCACGAGACGCTGCCCGGGTTTCAGGCTCGCCTGCAAAGCCTTCGCATTCGACTGGTCTACGACGCCGATCTGGGCCAGCCGGCGCGCCAGTTCCGGCGGCGCTGTCACGTGGCGGGCAATGGGTTCTGCGCCCTGCGGCAGCGCCGGTCCCTCGACGGCGTTTGTCAGGCGCAGCCAGTGAGACGGGGCGGCCTCGTCCAAGGCGCTATCGAGATCGTCGCCGAGTGCCGCGCCCAGAGCAACCTCGAAGCCGCGATCAACGCGGATCATTTCCGCCACCGAAGTGAACGCACCGCTTGCCTCACCGGCGCTCAGCATGCGGCGGATGGTACGGGCTTCCGTTTCCAACCCATTCAGGTGCGCGCGCGCCTGCTCGACGGGCTGCCGGGCCTCCAGTTCCCGCTGGCGGGCCTGAGACAGCGCCTCTTCGATCTCCTCGATAGACGCTGCCGCCTCCTCCAGCGCATATTCCGCCGCCTCCACCGCTTCGCGGCGCTCTGCCGGGTCGGTCAGTTCGGAGAGTTTGTCATCGAGTGTTTCAAGCTCGCTTGCCGCTTCACTGCGCTGACGGTCGAGGCGAAGGCGGCGATCGGCGATCTCGCGGATGACCCTTTCCAGCTGCGCAACTTGAGCGGCCACCTGCGCACGCTCGGCGGTAACAGCGGCGAATTCGCCTTCGCTTTCGGCCAGGCGTGCGCTGGCATCCTCATAGGCAAGCCGAAGTTCTTCCGCCTCCTCGCCAGATTGCGCCAGAAGCTCGGTCAGTTCCTGCTCTTCCGCATCCAGCCGCTCGATCACCGCGGCATTTTCCGCCATCAACTGCTCTTCGCGGCGAATATCCTCGGCAAGCTGCGCGAGGCGGCGCATGAGATCGTCCTTGCGGCGCAGAAGGCGGCCCGCTTCTTCCTCCAGCTGGCTGCGCGCGATCTGCAGCCGTTGAAGCGCGGCACCGGCCTTGGCCTCCACCTCGCGCAGTTCGGGCAGCTTCAGTGCGGCAATAGCCTGTTCCTTGGCGGCTTCCATCTGGCTCTGGGCGCGTTCGGCGACCACAGAGGTTGCGGCATTCAGCGCCTGCGTCGCCTCGTTTTCCGCATCGCGCGCCTGGACGAAGCGGATGTAGAGGAGCTTTGCCTCCCGCTCGCGGATATCGGCAGACAGCATCTTGAAGCGACTGGCCTGCCGAGCCTGACGCTTGAGGCTTTCGATCTGGCTGCTGAACTGGGTTGTGACATCCTCCAGCCGCTCGAGATTCGTTTCCGCAGCACGCAGCCGAAGCTCCGCCTCATGGCGCCTGGAATGCAGGCCGGAAATGCCTGCCGCCTCTTCCAGCAGTTGCCGGCGCGCCTGCGGCTTTGCCTGAATGAGCTCGCCAATCCGGCCCTGCCCGACCATGGAGGGCGAGCGGGCGCCCGTGGAGGCATCGGCAAACAGAAGCTGCACGTCCTTGGCGCGGGCTTCCTTGCCGTTGATCCGATAGACGGAGCCGTTCTCCCGCTCGATCCGCCGCGAGACCTGTATCTCATCGGCATCGTTGAAGGCGGCTGGCGCGGTACGATCGCTGTTGTCGAGGTAGAGGCCGACTTCCGCGGAATTGCGCGCCGGGCGATTTCCCGATCCGGAAAAGATCACATCATCCATGCCGGAAGCACGCATGTTCTTGTAGGAGTTTTCACCCATTACCCAGCGGAGCGCTTCCACAAGGTTGGACTTTCCGCAGCCATTGGGGCCGACGACGCCGGTGAGACCCGGTTCGATGATGAATTCGGTCGGCTCGACGAAGGATTTGAAGCCGACAAGGCGCAGTTTGGTGAACTTCATGCACCACCTGCAGACAGACAGACAAAAGCGGACACGGATACGCGATCCGTGTCCGCTTTCAAAAATGCGTTCGGATCAGAGCAGGCTATCGATGAGCGCCGACATGGCTTCAACCGACATGTCTCCGGAGTAACGGTTGCCGTTGATCAGGAAGGTTGGCGTTGAATTCACGCCGAATTCTTCCGCACCGCGCTTCATGGTGGCGTTCACTTGATCGAGAAGCTTCTGGTTCGTCAAGCAGGCCTCGAAGCCTTCCTGTGAATAACCGGCCATCTTGGACATTTGCAGCAGGGCATTGCGAACATTGCCGTCTGCCGGGGCTGCCCAGGCGCGCTGCTGCTTGAACAGCATGGAAACCATGGCGTAGTAGCTCTTGGCATCCGCCATTTCCTGCGGCTTGGCCGGGTTGCAGCGGGCCAGCATGAAGGCAGCAGTCGCGACCGGATCAAACGGGAACTCGCGCAGGATGAAGCGCGCCTTGCCGGTATCGATATACTTCTGCTTGATCGGCTCGAAGGTGGTGGTGTGGAAATGCGCGCAGTGCGGGCATGTCATCGACATGTATTCGACGATGGTGACCTTGGCCTTTTCATCGCCCAGCGCCATTTCCGGCAATGCGCCAGGCTGCAGCACCTTTGCCATGTCCACCTTGCCGGAGGATTCCGGCAGATCGACCGCAAATGCGGCGGACGCGCCCAGAAGCGGCACACCGATTGCGGTTGCGGCAGCGCCGCCCATAAGCTGGCGACGGGTGGTTTGCGGTAGGCTGAACGGCATCATGGCACCTATTGAAGATAAACAGACTTTGTTGCTTCACGTATCGCGCCCTTGCTGCAAGAACAAGGCGGCGCGCAGATGGAATGTTCTTTTCTCAACCAAACGTGACAGAGAAAAGATGAACTGAAGCTGAGTGTTAGATCTGCAGGCAAAACCCTATCGCCGTGTCGCCTTTTTTGGCTGCAGGACGGCGGTGCCAAGCCTCTCCACCGCCTTGCGCAATGCCTCGTTCTCGATCCCGTCCATCATTTCGTTCAGGCGTCGAGCAGCCTCGCCGCGCAATGGCTGCGGTTTGCGGCGGTAACGCGTGGCAACCGAGACCGGCTTCTGCACGATCCGGATCTGGCGGATGGCGGGAAACCCGAAAAAGCCGTTGATCCGATCGATGAGTTCGCCCTGCGCATGGCTGAGAAACAGGGCACGCGCGCCTTCGCAGGCAATGGTCAAAACGCCGGCCTTGTGGCCGCCCTCACCTTCCGAGCCATCGCGGCGCGGCCAGGCGATCTTTTCCGGACGCGTGCATTCGGCAAACTCCTCGCCGGCAATCTCGTCCCATGAGCCGAGAAGTGCTGTGGAAATACCGGCGCGGCGGGCCAGCACCGGATCCATCAGCCCGTTGGCAATCTCTGCGATCTGGAGGGGGACGGGTTTGCGCGCCATGGTTCAGATGGTTCTTCGTGCGGCGGGCGTCAGCATGTTCCAGCGCCGGAACTGCACGATGAGGACCGCGAGGAACAGCATGGACGTTGCCAGGCACTGCTCGTGGTAGAAGGGATCATGCAACATGCCGAAAGCAAGCACGGTCCCGTAGAAATAGACGACGCAGCGCTTGAGCGGATAATGATCCGGCTGACGCCAAACCATCCAGAGGACACTTGCGAAGATCGCCAGCAGAAGTCCCAGACCCAGAAACCCGTTGGCCAGCAATTCCTGTAGCAGGAAATTATGCACATGCTTGCCGCCGACGATGTAGTGCAGATCCGGTCCGGCAACGCGCTCCAGATTGGCGAATGTATCTCTGAGGCCCACACCTGCGATGGGGTGCTCCCTGATCACGATTGTGGATGCCTTCCAGAGCGCCAGCCGGATGTTGCCGGAATCCATATTGTGTGCCTGGTCGCCGTCTACATAGTATTCATAGACGGTGGCAAAACGATCGATCAGCATGCTGTGCACGGGTGGCGCCATGAAGAGCGCGACCAGGCCAAGCGCCGCCGCCGCATAGGCTCTGTTGCGCCAGCGAGGCCGCCATTTCAGAGAACAGATCGCAAATTCGACGAGAAATAACACAGGCAGGATGAGAACGACGGCGCGCGTTTGCGACAGGAAGACCGGAACGATGGCGATCAGCAGATAGAAGGGTCCGTTGGGCAGGTATCGCCAGGGTTTTTCCACCGGAATGGTGGCAACAATGCCCGCCAGCGCGACGAGCAGTGCCACGATGGCCGCGTTTCCACCGCCGTCATACCGATCCGCAGCCGTCTGAAAAGACAGGCTTGCAAAGAGCGCTGCGACCAGCGCAACCCAGGTGCCAATGCGACCGCCAAGCACCAGCCAACGCAGCGGCTGGCGCACGAGACAGAGGCCGGATGCAATGAAGCTGAAGCCGAGCAGAAGCCCCATGAAACCGAGCTGGCGGTTTTGCCATTGCCACTCGCCACGGACACCCAGGAGCAGGACGACCCAGAAGATGTAGAGAAAGATGACACCGAGGGGGGAGTCGAGATAGGCGCGAAGTCGCCGTCGATTGGACAGCGCGACATAAATGCCTGTCGCTCCGAACACAGCGCACATGGCAACCGCCGTGGGCAGATACAGCGCGACGGAAAACATTGCAAAGGCCAGGATCCAGGGATCGATGCGACGGCGCGCCAGCAATATGCGTTTGAACGTCATTCGATCCGATCGATCCTCATGTTTCGTCTGCGGTTCTTGGCCGCTTACAAGTGGTTTGTACCTTATTGCGAAGGTTTCTATTAGGAAAGTGTTTGAAATGCGCGAAGAAGCGCCTCCTTAACACGAAATATATGCGTTGGTATCTTCGCGAGACCCTTTTGCTTTTGCTGCTTATAGTCTGCGCGGCTGGCAATGAAGGTCTGCGATCGCAAATCTCCAAACTCCAGCAGCGACTCTTCTGCCGTATAGACCGGCACATGGTGGTGCCATACCCGCTCAAGCGCCATGTCAAACGGCAAGGATTGCACCCGGAGCGGCTCCAGGAGATTTTGCGCCGCGCCTCTGGTCAGCAGATAGCAGGCCGCAGAACCTTGAGGTCCGAACCGGGACAGGCCGATACGATCTCCCATCGGCGTGGTAAAAAGGTGGCGAAAGGCGAGCGTCCGGTGATTGACCAGCTTCACGACGCAACCATCCCTGACCGTCGCCGCCACGGACTGAGCGCGCAGCATCAGGTCTTCGCTGAGAGCCACATCATCCTCGATGATCAGGGCAGCAGGCGCGCCGCTATCGACCAATTGCTGAAAAGCCTTGAGATGGCTTTTGTAGCAGCCATATTCCCCCGTCATCAGCGGACGACCGTTGCGCTTCAGAAACAGATCACGGTCGGCATCCACCCATTGGTCCGGCGGCACCTTTGAACCATCAACTCCCTGCACACGCTCCAGCCTGATGCCAAGCCTCTCCGCCTGCCCTTCGATCAACTGCCTGCGCTCGATCGCACGATCGATATTGATGAGGAGGACCGGTAAATCCATCTGCTCCGCCATTGGCTTCAAACTCGATGCACCTTATCTCTGAGGTCGAACAGGATGGATAGTCCCGCCGATATGCACTCCACAGCCGACACGTCTCTCTCCGACAAACTGCTTTCCTGGTATGATCGCCATCATCGCGAACTGCCTTGGCGCGTTACTCCCCGCGAAAGCCTGACAGGCAAGCGCGCAGACCCTTACCACATCTGGCTGTCAGAGGTGATGCTCCAACAGACAACCGTGCAAGCGGTCAAGCCCTATTTCCTGAAGTTCCTGGCAAAGTGGCCAACTGTGGGTGATCTGGCCGCCGCCCCGAGCGAGGATATCATGGCTGCATGGGCTGGCCTTGGCTATTACGCGCGGGCCAGAAACCTCAAAAAATGCGCGGAAACTGTCGCCAAAGAGCATGACGGCATGTTCCCGGACACCGAAGAGGGACTTCGTGCGCTGCCGGGAATTGGCGATTATACATCCGCTGCCGTTGCCGCCATTGCCTTCAACCGTCCGGCGGCCGTGATGGATGGCAATGTGGAACGCGTGATCTCCCGCCTCTACGCCATTTCCGATCCGCTGCCCGGCTCGAAACCACTGATGAAGGCGAGAGTGAAAGAGCTTACGCCGCTTGGCCGGCCGGGGGATTTCGCCCAGGCCATGATGGACCTTGGTGCCACGATCTGTACGCCAAAGCGTCCGGCCTGTGCGCTCTGTCCGTTCAATGCGGACTGTCTTGCCTTGAAGGCGCATGATCCGGAGCACTTTCCGGTGAAGGCCGCCAAGAAGGAAAAGCCGATCCGCCAGGGTGCCGCCTTCGTGGCCGTAACCTCCGATGGCGAAATCCTGCTGCGGCGGCGCGTGGAAAGCGGCCTGCTCGGCGGCATGACCGAGGTTCCAACCACCGCGTGGACCGCACGGCTGGATGGCGGCACGACTGAGGAGCATGCGCCCTTCCCCGGCGAATGGCATCAGGCCGGTGTCGTGACCCACATCTTCACCCATTTCGAACTGCGGCTGACCGTGTATCGGACGAAGACGCAAAAGCAACCGGACGCAAACGGATGGTGGGAGAAGGTCGATAACCTTGAAGCGCAAGCGCTTCCCACGGTCATGAAAAAAGTCATCGCAACAGCCCTTCCGAACGCGTTCAAATCGATTTAAATGGAACGAATTTGTTTCAGGAGGAGGAATTCATGACCGCGCCCATCGACCATATCGTTTTCGACATCGGCAAGGTGTTGATCCACTGGGATCCAACGATCCCCTACCAGCGGATTATTCCCGATGCGGACGAGCGGCGCTGGTTCTTCGAGAATGTCTGCACCCATGACTGGAACATGGAGCAGGACCGCGGGCGCGAATGGCCAGAGGCCGAGGCGGAGCTGATCGAGAAGTTTCCGGACCACGCGGACAATATTCGCGCCTTTCGCCAGAACTGGCATGAGATGGTGGTTCCCGCCTATCTCGACAGCGTGGCCGTCATGGAGAGCCTGATCGAGCAGGGTCGCGACGTGACGATGCTGACCAATTTCGCCGCCGACACCTTTCGCCACGCGCGCGAAATGTATCCGTTTCTCAACAAACCGCGTGGCGTGACCGTGTCGGGCGAAGTGCGGCTCATCAAGCCGGACATTGAAATCTACCAGCGACATACGCAGGAATTCGGGCTTGATCCGGCAAAGACGCTGTTCATCGACGATACGGCGATCAATGTGGAAGGTGCGAAAAAGGCCGGATGGCAGGCGGTGCAATTTACCGGCATCGACACGCTCAGGGCCGATCTGCAGCGATATGGCTTCAGTGTTTGAGGGAGTGGCGAAGTGAGCGCAGCCAAAATCTATCTCGATGGCTATCTGGATATACCGCCCGACCGGCGGGAAGATGTGCTGTCCGCACTGCCGAAGCATGTGGAACTCACGCTCGCCGAACCAGGCTGTCTTAAGTTCGAAGTCGTAGAGAGCACAGAGATCGCGGGACGGCTGCTCGTTTCGGAAATCTTTGTTGATCAGGCCGCTTTCGAAGCGCACCAGACCCGTAACCGTGCATCCGACTGGTTTCGGATCACAGCCGGTATCGAGCGGCATTTCGAAGTTCGCGAAGGATAAATGATGCGAAAAAATAAACGCCCGGTCCTTGAGGGAAAAGGACCGGGCGTTTTGTTCCTTCCGCCGGCTGGAGGTCAATCCCCGGGGGAAGGGCTCATCAACGAGGCGGTGGATCGGTCTTCGTCAATGAGGTCACTTGACCTAAAAACGACAATACGGCGAAATTGGTTCCCGAACTCTTTTCAAAAGGCATGGGAGCCATGCCATTTTCTCAATCCAGACGCGCCATATTGCTGCGAATGACGGTGCGCAGGGCGTCGATCGGCTTCAGTGCGCCTTCTTCCTCATAGTGCCAGAAGGTCCAGCCATTGCAGGTATCGAAACCCTGCACCTTGGCACCCAGGCGGTGGATGGAGCCCGCCTCCCCGCCTGACACCAACGTGCCATCGGCGCGAACAATCGCGCTGACGCGGCGCTTGACATCGGTGAGAACCTGACCCGGCTTGATGAGGCCGCTTTCCACCAGCGTGTTGAAGGCCACGCGCGGTTCGGCCTTCTTGCCGGTCATGACGGTCAGCTCGACCTTGCCGAGCGGCTCCACCTCGGCGATGCGGGCAGAGGCTGCATCGATGTAATCCTGCTCGCGCTCAATGCCGACGAAATTGCGACCCAGGCGCTTGGCGACGGCACCGGTCGTTCCCGAACCGAAGAAGGGATCGAGAATGATATCGCCCGGCTTGGTGGAGGCGAGGATGACGCGGGCGAGCAGCGCTTCCGGCTTCTGGGTCGGATGGATCTTCTTGCCGTCATCGCCCTTGAGGCGCTCGCCACCGCTGCAAATCGGGAACAGCCAGTCGGAGCGCATCTGCACGTCGTCGTTCGAGGCCTTCAGCGCGTCGTAGTTGAAGGTGTAGGCCTTGGCCTTTGCATCGCGGCTGGCCCAGATCATGGTTTCATGCGCGTTCTGGAACCGGCGACCCTTGAAGTTCGGCATAGGGTTCGTCTTGCGCCAGACGATGTCGTTCAGCAGCCAGAAGTTCAGATCCTGCAGCATGGAGCCGACGCGGAAGATGTTGTGATAGGATCCGATGACCCAGATCGTGCCGTTCGGCTTCAGCACGCGGCGGCAGGCGAGCAACCAGGCGCGGGTGAAGGCGTCGTAGGCTCCGAAGCTTTCGAATTGATCCCACTCGTCATCGACGGCATCGACCAGCGACTGGTCGGGACGATGCAACATGCCACCAAGCTGCAGATTGTACGGTGGGTCGGCAAAAATCACATCGACCGAATGGTCCGGCAGAGCTTCGAGTGCGGCAACGCAATCGCCCTTGATGATGCTGTTGATCCAGGAATCGGGACGAACCTGCTGCTTCAGGTCCACAAGCGGAAGAACGGATGCCATCTGATACTCGCTAACGCTTACTCGGATACATTTACTGACTGTTATGGTTACTCAGTTTGGTTACCAAACACTGAAGAAGATCCGAAAATTGCGAGAAATGCGTCCGCGTGGGGACGAGAGATGGTAAATCGCCGCGGCCAATTGGGCCTGACATTCGTCAAGCAAGCGTGATTGGCAGCTATGCGCTCAGCCGGATTGTTATCCTTCAGGGGCTCGTGTAGGAGGACGGCACCCCCGGAAATTTTGAGCAAAGACTGACATGAGTGGATTTGACCTTATCATCTTCGACTGCGACGGCGTTCTGGTCGATTCGGAAATCATCGCAGCGCAGGTCGAGTCCCGTCTGCTCACGGAAGCGGGCTACCCGATCTCCGTCGAGGAAATGGGCGAACGCTTCGCGGGCATGACCTGGAAGAACATTCTTCTGGCCATCGAGAAGGAAGTCGACATTCCCCTCTCCGCCTCTCTGCTCGACAAATCCGAAAAGCTGCTCGACCAGCGGCTGGAGCGGGATGTGAAGGTGATCGAGGGCGTGAAGCTGGCGCTGTCGCGGATTTCGACTCAGGCCTGCATCTGCTCCAACTCCTCCAGTCACCGGCTGGACATGATGCTGACCAAGGTTGGCCTCAAGCCCTATTTCGCCCCGCATATCTTTTCCGCCAAGGATCTCGGGCCGGACAAGGTGAAGCCGCGTCCGGACATTTTCCTGCACGCGCTGGCGACGTTCAAGGTCTCCCCTTCCCGCGCCGTCGTGGTGGAAGATTCCGTGCATGGCATTCACGGCGCCGTCGCCGCTGGCTGCCGAGTGGTCGGTTTTACCGGCGCATCGCATACCTATCCGAGCCATGCCGACCGGCTGACGGATGCCGGTGCTGAAACGGTGATCTCGCGCATGAGCGACCTGCCGGCAACGATTGCGGCGCTGGGAGAATGGGTGGGTGTGGCCTGATTTGAACTGACCCTACGACAAAGGGTGTAAATCTAGCCTCCGTCATGCTCGGGCCTGTCCCGAGCATCTGCAACCTACTGATTTTGTTATCTTCAGTAGATCCTCGGCACAAGGCCGAGGATGACGTTGTATGTAAGCGATGTTTTACCGCTTGTTGCGGCCGGTCTTCTTGACCGTGGCATCGTCGAAGCCGATGCGAACGCGGGTAAAGGTGGAAACACCGCCCATCTGGTTGGGGATCGAGACATCCGCCTTGTCGAACAGGAACTGCGCGACACCTTCCGCCGGAACATCCACGGCAGTGATCTGCGTCTGCGAGTAGAGAACCTTGTCGCCTTCGCCAATGACTTCGACATTGATCGGCAGGGAAATGCGGCCAGGCTTGCCAGCAGGGCCGATAACCACGCGGCCTTGCGCCTGTACGCGGATGGTCAGCGTTGTGTCATTGGCGGTGCAGGCGCGCGTGGCTTCAGACAGCGAAGCGCGATAGATGAGCTTGGCCGGATCATCCTTGGCATTGCCCGCATAGGCGTTCTTGATTGCCGATTGCTCCAGCATGCCCACCTGCGGGCAGTAGGCCTGCACGACAACCGGGCCTGTGGCGGCTGCGGGCTGCGCAGAGGAGCCCAGCGAAAGACCCGATACCGGTGAAGACGAATTGCAGCCTGCGAGGATTGCGAGAAGCGCGAGCGGTAGGAACTTGAGCGATTGCTTGCCAGACACGTGACTGCGACCCTTTTCTTCTGAACGGTCCCGAATAGGCGTCATGAATACGCATTCCGGGCTTTCACGGCAAATTTTGATGGTCTATACCAGCGCCCAACGGAAAAATCGATTGGCATTGCAGCTGAATTTTACCTGTCGCAGAAGAGTTTGATGCGAACCAGGCAAGGTGGCGGTAGTGAAAGCGGCGTTTCCCCACCATGCCGGTCTCTCCGGCGTCTTTTGGATTGTGCTCAGGAATACGGTCTTGCAATATATCTCTACACGTGGTGATGCGCCCGCTCTTGGTTTTCGCGATGCCCTGCTGGCAGGTCTTGCCCGCGACGGCGGCCTTTATCTGCCGGAAACCTGGCCACAGCTTTCCAAAAAGGAAATCCGCAACCTGCGAGGCAAAAGCTATCAGGATGTAGCCTTCGCAGTTCTTTCGCATTTCACCGGCGATGAAATTCCAGCTGACGCCCTGAAATCCATGATCGACGAGGCCTATGCCACCTTCCGGCATCCGGCTATTGCGCCCCTCGTGCAGGTTGGCCCCAACGATTATGTGCTGGAACTCTTCCACGGCACGACGCTGGCCTTCAAGGACGTGGCCATGCAGCTGCTGGCCCGCCTGATGGATTATGTTCTGGCCGAGCGCGGCGAGCGTGCGACAATCGTCGGTGCAACATCCGGCGATACGGGCGGCGCGGCCATCGACGCCTTTGCCGGACGCGAGCGCACGGACGTGTTCATTCTGTTCCCGCATGGCAAGGTTTCGCCGGTGCAGCAGCGGCAGATGACGACCTCGGGACACGCCAATGTGCATGCCGTTGCCGTTCATGGCAATTTCGACGACTGCCAGGATCTGGTGAAGGCGATGTTCAACGACGTATCTTTCCGCGAAAGCGTGAAGCTGTCGGGCGTCAACTCCATCAACTGGGCGCGCATCATGGCGCAGGTTGTCTATTACTTCACATCCGCCATTTCGCTCGGCGCGCCGGATCGCAAGGTCTCGTTTACGGTGCCAACCGGCAATTTCGGCGACATTTTCGCCGGTTATGTGGCCAAGCGCATGGGCCTGCCGATCGACCGGCTGGTGATCGCCACCAATGACAACGACATTCTGGCGCGTACGCTGAAGACCGGCCGCTACGAGATGAAGCCGGTGGTGGCAACCACCTCGCCCTCCATGGACATCCAGATCTCGTCGAACTTCGAGCGGCTTCTGTTTGAATCCTACGGTCGCGATTCGGCAGCGGTTCGTTCGGCCATGTCGGGCCTGCGTCAATCAGGAGCCTTCGAGATCCAGCCGGAGGCGCTGAAGGCCATCCGCCGCGAATTCAAGGCCGGTCGGGCCACGCAGAAACAGGTGGCTGAGACCATTCGCGCGACCCTTGCCGAGACCGGCTACCTGCTTGATCCGCATACGGCGACGGGAATTTTCGTCGCCTCCAAGAACGCAAAGGGCACCAGCCCCATGGTGACACTTGCAACCGCGCACCCGGCCAAGTTCCAGGCAGCCGTAGAATCTGCTTGCGGAATTCATCCGGCGCTCCCATCATGGATGGGAGATCTGATGAGTAGGGAGGAGCACTTCGACCTGTTGGAACCCGAGCTGAAGGCGGTGGAAGCATTCATCAGCCAGCACGCGCGGGCCAAGGCTTGAACCATTGCTCTTGGGTAGACAGGTCAGAGTGCCGGAAAGACCAACGATGAATGTTGAAATCACCCGGCTTGCCTCCGGGTTGACCGTAGTGACGCAGAACATGCCGCATCTGGAAAGCGTGGCACTCGGCGTCTGGATCAAATCGGGCTCGCGCAATGAAACCGTAGACGAACACGGCATTGCGCATCTCCTGGAGCACATGGCCTTCAAGGGCACCGCGCGACGCAGCGCCCGTGACATTGCCGAGGAGATCGAGAATGTGGGCGGCGAACTCAACGCCGCCACGTCTACCGAAACCACCTCTTATTATGCACGCGTCCTGAAGGACCATGTGCCGCTAGCAATCGACATTCTGGCGGACATCCTGACGGAATCCTCTTTCGACGAGGAAGAGCTGGAGCGCGAAAAGCACGTCATCCTGCAGGAAATCGGTGCGGCTAACGATACGCCAGATGATGTGGTGTTCGACCGCTTCTCGGAGGTTGCCTATCGCGGGCAGACGATCGGTCGCCCGATACTCGGCACGCCGGAGACGGTGAAAGGCTTCCAGCCGGACCAGATCCGCGCCTATCTTTCGCGCAACTACACCACCGACCGCATGTTCATCGTCGCCGCCGGCGCCGTGGACCACGATACGCTGGTGAAACAGGTGGAAGATCGCTTCTCCCTGTTGCCGACCACGCCTTCCGCGCCGCCAGTGTTCGAGCCTGCCCGCTATCTGGGTGGCGAAGTGCGCGAGATGCGTGACCTGATGGACACGCAATTGCTGCTCGGCTTCGAGGGCAAGGCCTACCACGCGCGCGACTTCTACTGCTCGCAAATCCTGGCAAACATTCTGGGCGGCGGCATGTCGTCGCGTCTGTTCCAGGAGATCCGCGAACATCGGGGGCTCTGCTATTCGGTCTACGCCTTCCACTGGGGCTTTTCCGATACGGGCGTCTTCGGCGTTCATGCGGCAACCGGTGGCGAAGACCTGCCGGAACTAGTGCCGGTGATCCTGCAGGAGCTTCGCAAGTCCTCGGAATTCATCGACAACCAGGAAATCGATCGCGCCCGCGCCCAGATCCGCGCCCAGCTTCTGATGGGGCAGGAAAGCCCGGCTGCCCGCGCGGGGCAGATTGCCCGGCAGATGATCCTGCATGGCCGCATCATTCCGAACAATGAAATGATGGAACGTCTTGCAGGGATCACGACTTCGCGATTGACGGATCTTGCCGGACGGCTGTTTTTCGATACAGTCCCCACATTGTCCGCCATCGGCCCGGTCGAGAAACTGGCGCCGCTATCGGACATCACGGCGGCACTTTCTTCGCCGCAGATCAAGTCTCAGATCGCAGCCGGTTGATGGCGGTGGCTTCTCCTGCGCCCGTTGCAAGGAAAACGGGCGCGGCGAGGCAGAATGGGGTGGTTATTGGTGTTTCGGTTTCTGTCGCGCCAGCCGGAGTCCCCAGAGCTCTACGGAGATCATATTCTCTTGCGCCTGCCGCGCTATCAGGACTACGCCGCCTGGTATGCACTGCGCTCAGAGAGCCGCGCCTTCCTGCAGCCCTGGGAGCCAAGCTGGCGGCATGACGAGTTGACGGAATCGGCGTTTCGGGCACGGGTCATCCGTAATTCACAGGAATTCTCGTCGGGGCTCGCGGTGCCACTCTTTATGTTCCGGCGGGAAGACAAGGCCCTCCTGGGCGGCATTACAATCGGTTACATCCGCAGAGGAGCGGCGCAAAGCTGCATGGTTGGGTACTGGATGGGTGAACGACATGCCGCCAAGGGTCATATGTTTGCCGCAGTCCAGCTGGTAGTACCCTACATCTTCTCCGGGCTTCAGTTGCACCGTATCGAGGCAGCCTGTATTCCGGAGAACTGGAAGAGCATACGGCTTCTGGAAAAAGCCGGTTTCGAACGGGAAGGCGTGTTGCGGAAATATCTGAAAATCAACGGCGAGTGGCGCGATCACATCCTCTATTCGCTGATCGAGGGCGATACGGCCGAGCGCGGGAAGCAGCTGACCCTATGAGACGCGATCGCCTCATAGCAGCGGCAGTGTCGCGCGTGCTCGGACTGGTTCTGGCGATCATCATCTCGCTGTCGTCCGTCACGCAATCCTTCGCCTTCGAGCCGGTCAAGATCTCGCGCGACGACCGCGCGCTGAACCTGACGGCAACAACGGATATCTATGCCAACCAGGGTGAAGCCTTCCAGGTATCGACCGCGCCCGGAAGCGACGGTATTCGTCGCCGCATCGAGGTTCAGGCCAGCACACCCAACCATCAGGGCGACTGGGCGGTCTTCGCTCTCGCCAATGTATCCGAGGAGCAGCTGGAGCGCGTGATCGTTGCGCCGCATTTCCGGCTGGTCAATTCCAAGGTCATCTGGCCGGATCTCGGCTCGCAGCGCATCGATGCCATCACGCCCTCGGAAGGCTTTGCGCTGGATCGGGTGCCGAGCGCGGATGCCGATGTCTTCCGCATCACGCTGAACCCCGGCTCCGTGGTGACCTTCGTCGCCGAGCTTGCCACCCCTTCCCTGCCGCAGATCTATCTGTGGGAGCCGGATGCCTACAAGGATACGATCAATTCCTTCACGCTCTATCGCGGCATCGTGCTGGGCATTGCGGGTCTTCTGGCCGTGTTCCTCACCATTCTCTTCGTGGTGAAGGGTACCTCCATGCTGCCTGCTGCCGCAGCGCTCGCCTGGGCGGTTCTTGCCTATATCTGCGTGGACTTCGGGTTCCTGGAAAAGCTGATCAGCATCACCTCGAGCGATGTGCGAATATGGCGAGCCTGCGCGGAGGTGGCGCTGGCATCCTCGCTTGTCATCTTCCTCTTCACCTATCTCAACCTCAATCGCTGGCACGTGCATCTGGGACACGCCACCTTTGCCTGGGTCATCGGCCTTGTGCTTCTCTACGGCGTTGCGATCTACGATCCCTCGATTGCGTCGGGCATTGCGCGGATCTCGCTTTCGCTGACTGCGACGGCGGGCATTCTTCTGATCGTCTATCTGGGTCTCAACCGCTACGACCGCGCCATCCTGCTGGTGCCGACCTGGGCCCTGTTCATGGTCTGGCTGTTCGGTGGTTGGCTGACGGTCTCCGGCCAGCTGGACAATGACATCATCCAGCCTGCACTCGGCGGTGGCCTTGTTCTGATCGTCCTCCTCATCGGCTTCACGGTCATGCAGCACGCCTTCGCGGGTGGCGCCTATCAGCAAGGTCTGTTTTCCGATCTGGAACGGCAGTCGCTGGCTCTCATGGGCAGCGGCGATACGGTGTGGGACTGGGATGTGGCGCGCGACCGTCTGGTGACGACGCCGGATGTGGCCGTGCGCCTTGGCATGCAGCTTGGCAGCATGCACGGGCCGGTTCGCAACTGGATACCCCGCCTGCATCCGGATGACCGTGATCGGTTCAAGGCAACACTCGATGTTCTGCTGGAACAGCGGAAAGGGCGGCTTCACCACGAATTTCGTGTTCGGGCTGAAGACGGCCATTACCATTGGCTGCAGATCCGCGCGCGGCCCGTGCTGGGCTCGAACGGCGAAATCATCCGCTGCGTCGGCACCATCGTGGACGTGACGGAGCCGAAGAATTCCGTCGAACGCCTGCTCTCCGACGCGCTGCACGACAATCTGACCGGCCTGCCGAACCGCCAGCTTTTCCTCGACCGGCTGCAATCGATCCTGTCTATCGCGGCCGGCAGCGACAACGTCAGACCGACGGTCATGGCGATCGATATCGACCGCTACAAGCAGGTGAACGATGCGCTGGGCATTGCGGCTGGCGACAATATTCTCATCGCGCTGACACGGCGGTTGCGTCGCCTGCTGAAGCCGCAGGATACGCTGGCGCGCATTTCCGGCGACCAGTTCGGCATCATTCTCGTATCGGAGCGCGACCCGGCAAAGGTGGCGGATTTCGCCGATGCTGTTGCGCAGGCCATCATGGTGCCGATCAATTTTGCCCAGCGCGAGGTCATTCTCACCGCGTCCGTTGGCCTGTCTTCCTGGGTGGACCAGCAGGAAAATGCCGTCAGCATGCTGGGCGATGCGGAGCTTGCCATGTACCGGGCCAAGCGCGGCGGCGGCAACAAGGTGGAACCCTTCCGGCCAGCTTTCCGTGGCAATGATACGCCGGACCGGCTGCAGGTGGAGACGGACCTGCGCCGTGCGCTGGAACGCCGCGAGCTTTCCATGGCCTATCAGCCGATCATCCAGCTTTCGGACGGCGAGATCGTCGGTTTCGAGGCCCTTATGCGCTGGAAGCATCCGAAGCGCGGCCTCATTCCGCCCAGCGAGTTCATTCCGATTGCGGAGACCTGCGATCTCATCGAGCCGCTCGGCATCTTTGCGCTTGAGTGCGCGACCTCGGATCTCGGCACCTGGGAAAAGGTGACCGGCGAGTTGCCGATCTTCATGTCGGTGAACCTGTCGAGTGCGCAGCTTCTGAACGCTGATCTCTTTAACGAAATCCGCGCGCTGCTGAACCGCACCGGCTGCGATCCGCACCGGCTGAAGCTGGAGCTGACGGAATCCATGATGATGGATAATCCCGAGCAGGCTCGTCTCATTCTCGACAAGCTGAAGGATCTTGGCGTCAGTCTTGCGCTGGATGACTTCGGAACGGGCTATTCTTCGCTCGGCTATCTGACCCAGTTCCCCTTCGACACGATCAAGATCGACAAATCGCTGGTTCTCGATCATTCCGAGCGTGGCGAAGTGCTGCTGCGCTCCATCATCAACATGGTGCGCTCCATGGATATGACAGTCGTGGCGGAAGGTATCGGCACCGATGAGGATGCGGCTGAACTGGCGCGTCTGGGATGCCCCTATGGTCAGAGCTATCTGTTCGGCGCCCCGATGCCCGCCGATGCGGTGCAAAGGCTGCTGCGTGAACGCTTCCCCCTCACCCGCCGGGCATGATGGCAAAGGTTCAGAAGATCATCCTCGTCGGAAAAATCCTCTTCACAATCCTGCCTTGATTGAGGTGATATGAGGCCCGTGCGATGATCGCGCGCCTGCCTTTCTTATCACCTCCATCACAACGAGGCTGCCTATGGCCGAAACGGATGCTTCCATGACCTCCGACGACGAGGACATGCCGACT
The DNA here is from genome assembly GCF_011046895.1 of Rhizobium rhizoryzae. NCBI lineage: Bacteria > Pseudomonadati > Pseudomonadota > Alphaproteobacteria > Hyphomicrobiales > Rhizobiaceae > Affinirhizobium > Affinirhizobium rhizoryzae. The sequence continues at coordinate 42,105 of NZ_CP049250.1, forward strand.
GCCGCCACCATGGAAACCGATCCCGACACGGGCGTGGTGACGATAAAGCGCAAGCTGATCCGCGATGCCGTCACCGGCCAGCAGTTGAAACGGCGCGATGCGGTCAACATCGAAAACATGCGCCCGGCTCTGGTGGATTTCATCCGGCAGGATCACCCGGACATTCCCCATAGAGGCTTTCTCAGTCGCAAGCTCATCGAGAAATATCGCAGCCGCTTCATCTCGGAACTGCTGCGCGAGGAGCGAGGCGAGCTTTCCGTCCTCGAGAACGAGGTTATCGAGAGCCTCGAAAGCCACGATACGCTGACGGAGAACATCGAAGACGATTACGAGGAAAAGCGCTCGCTGGGTGACCGCGTTGCCGATGGCGTGGCCAGTTTCGGCGGAAGCTGGACCTTCATCATCTCCTTCTGCGCCTTTCTGGCCGTCTGGATGATGATCAACCTGGTCCTCGGTGCGAACGAGGCCTTCGACGCCTATCCTTTCATTTTGCTCAATCTGGTGCTCTCCACCATCGCAGCACTTCAGGCGCCGGTGATCATGATGAGCCAGCGGCGGCAGGAGCAGAAAGACCGGCTGCGGGCGCTGAACGATTACAAAGTGAACCTGAAGGCCGAACTGGAAATCCGCCACCTGCATGAAAAGGTGGATCATCTCCTCAACCGGCAATGGGAACGCCTGACAGAGATCCAGCAGATCCAGATCGAAATGATGCGCGATCAGGCCAAGAAGACAGAGCGCGCGCTGAAGGCAGTAAAAAGCGCCAAGCCACCGCAGAAAAAGGCAAAGGCCCCGGCAGCAGCGCCGGAGCCTTCAGATGGATCGCAATAGGGATCAGTGTTTTCCGTGTACCAGGCCGTGGATGAATTCCAGCTTGGCCACGACCGTGGGCGTCAGGATGAAGGGATAGAGATCCGGCACGCCCATGGACCGGTGGATACTGTTGAGTGCCACTGAAAAGGGAATCCAGACGTCCACCAATTGTGCTGCATCTCTCGCCTTGTAGGGATTGAAGGCAACCTCTGACGCAAGATCCTCATGGCCGCGCGGTTCGATGGCAATGCCGAAAGAGCGAGCAGTTTCCAGCGTATCCACGATGTGGAGATAATGCGCGAAGCTTTCGGCGAAATCTTCCCACGGATGGGTGCTGGCATAGGTGCTGATGAAGCTCTCCTGCCAATTTGGCGGCGGGCCTTGTTCGTAGTTGCGGCGCAGGGCTTCGCTATAATCTTCGGTCTCATCGCCAAAGGCCAGCCGGAAAGGCCCTAGTCGGTCGCGATCGCGCACGAGCTTGTCCCACATATAGTGGCCCGTCTCGTGGCGGAAGTGACCGAGCATGGTGCGGTAGGGCTCGTTCATGGAGACACGAACCTGCTCACGCGTGGCATCATCGGCTTCCGCAGCACGAATTGCGATCAAACCATCCTCATGGCCTGTCATGGCCGGAACGACTGTGCCGTCCGGCTGCACTTCATCGACCAGAAAATCGAAGACCAGACCGCCTTCCGGGTCTTCCTCACGGGTCGTGCGGGGAAGGTCCCACTTCAACATCGAATAGAACAAATGCCGTTGTGCCTGGCTGATCGTGCGCCATTGCCGCAATCCCTCCTCGGTCGAGGCATCCGGCACCAGACGATTGTGGCGACACGCGACGCAGAATGTTTCTGAACCCTCTGCGGGCATCGTCCAGTTGCAAATGTCATTCACTTCGTTCGTGCAGAGGCGCACCTTGTGGTCAGGCCGCGCAATCAGGCGCCAGACACCATCGCCCTCATCTTCCAAAGCATGCATAGCCATGCGCTCCGGCACGAATGCAAGCCGGTGGCCGCAGTTTACACAAACCCTGTTGTCGAAATGGATCGACTGACCGCAATGATCGCACTCGAAAAGGCGCATCTTTATTTTCCAATGAGGTGATGAGGTAGTCTCATAGTAAAAACCTGCTCCGAGGGGACGCGGAACAGGCTTTTACGTATTAATTCAGAAAAGTATCAGGCGCGATCTACGACGTTCTTGACCGCATCCTTTGCTTCACCCTTGGCAACCTGGGTCTTACCCTTGGCTTCCTGGGCAGCGCCCTTCGCTTCAAGCGAGCGGTTATCGGTCATGTCGCCGACAGCCTGCTTTGTCTTGCCAGCCATTTCGTTAGCCTTGCCGGAAATCTTGTCGCTCATGCTACCCATGGTGTTTTCTCCTTGATTGGCCTGATCTTTTTCTTCATCAGGCTTCAGTCGGATAACGTACCTTGGTCAAGTTTGTTCCGGATAATTTTAAAATCGTTGCTCTATACTTCAGGCGTGTCCGGCGTTGGGAGACAGAAGCTCAGGGCTGACACCCATCGTCGCAAGCGCCCGCTCATATTTGGCATCAAGAGAGCGGTCGAAGATGAGGCTGTCGGTCGCCGGGCAGTTGAGCCAGACATTATTGCCGATCTCCGCCTCCAATTGACCTGGACCCCAGCCGGCATAGCCGAGCAGCATTGTCGCCTTCTGCGGGCCGCGGCCATCATAGATGGCACGCACGATATCCAGCGTCGCAGTGAGCGAGATATCCTCACTGACAGGAATGGTGCTTTCACTGACATAGTCATCGGAATGAAGCACGAAACCTCGCCCGGATTCCACCGGACCGCCACTCAGCACCGGAAAGTCCCGTGTGGATGTGGGAAGCATGATTGCATCACTGGCTTCGATGATCTTGACGTGCTGCAAAAGCTCCGTGAAGGACACCGCCTGCGCGCGGTTGATAATGAAGCCCATGGCACCCGCCGAGGAATGGGCGCAGATGTAGACCACCGTGCGGGTGAAATTTCCATCTGCCAGGCACGGCATGGCAATCAGGAACTGACCGTCCAGAAAGCCGCGCTCCCGCTTGTCCTTGATGTGCGAAATCATTGCCATGATGCCTCCAGTGTTCGGTTAAACCGGCCCTCGGGGCGGGCGGCGGATGTTTTATTAACACCCTCTCCACCAAGATGGGGCAGGCTGCGCTATCAATCAACCGAAAATGAAGAGCCTTGTGACGTTGTGACTGGCAAGGCATCAAGTGCTCGACTAAATCTCCGATCATGGCTTCAATACTGAAAACCGGTTTGCGGTTCCAAACTCTCTGTCTCGGCCTGCTTGCCACGCTCGCAAGCTCGCTTACGCCTGCCCATGCCGAGATGTCGGACTGGGCGGTGAACGATGGCGGGCGCATGCGCATCGTGGCCTTGCCACCGGAGCCCGACGGGACGGTGCGCGGCGCCTTGCAGATCGAACCGCGTGACGGCTGGATTACCTACTGGAAGCAACCGGGACAGGCGGGCATTCCACCCCAGCTTTCGCTGGCGCCGGACAGCGGCCTGACCCTGACCGACATGAAGTTTCCGGTGCCCAAGCAGTTCGTGGACGGCGACGTCCGCGATCTTGGTTACGACCATCCCGTGACACTGCCGTTTACGGTCAAGATCACCGATGCGAGCCGTCCGGCGGTGTTCAAGGCTTCCGCGTTCATCGGTCTCTGCCGCAATATCTGCGTTCCGTTCCAGGCGGAGTTCCAGGTCAACCTGCTCTCCAAGAAACTTCCGCTCGAAGAAAACCTGATCCTTGATGAAGCCACACGCCATCTGCCGGAAGTACCCTCACCCGATTTTGCGGTGGCAGAATCAAAACTGGGTTCTGATCACAAGAAGCTCAAGCTTTCGCTGAAGCTGCCCGAGGGATCGCCCCGGCCTGATATCGTGGTGGTGGGACCGGACGGTCACGTACTGCTCGATCAGGAACATGCCAAAACCTCCGGCGGCATCTATTCTGTGGATATGCCGCTTGGCAAACTGGCCAACAAGCCAATGCAAACCGGACAGGACTGGAGCCTTCTGGTGATTGCAGGCAACAGAGCCATGGAGACCCCGCTTGCCATCGAATAGGCGGGCTCTATAGTGCGGCGCATTCCTATCAACCGCACGAAGGACAAAAGCTATGACGATTGCTGAAGGCGATACCCTGCCGCAGGCCAAGTTCAAGGAAAAGACCGCTGACGGCCCGATCGAGGTCACGACAGACGAGCTGTTCAAGGGCAAGAAGGTCGTCCTTTTCGCGGTTCCGGGCGCCTTTACCCCCACCTGCTCGCTCAACCATCTGCCGGGCTATCTTGAAAATCGCGATGCGCTGCTGGAGCGTGGCGTGGATGAGATCGCGGTTGTTGCCGTCAACGATTTCTTCGTGATGGGTGCCTGGGCTGAAAAGACCGGCGGCACCGGCAAGATCCGCTTCCTGTCGGATTGGGATGCCAGCTTTACCAAGGCCATCGGCCTTGAGCTGGATGCATCCGGCGCCGGCCTCGGCATTCGTTCCAAGCGCTATTCCATGCTGGTGGAAGACGGCGTTGTGAAGTCGCTCAACATCGAGGAATCACCCGGTCAGGCAACCGTGTCTGGCGCTGCGGCGATGCTGGAACGCCTGTAATCTCACTATTCTGCGCTGACGAGCGGCCTCCATCCGGAGGCCGCTTTTTTTATTGCGATCACGTCACCCGTTTCGCCATGCACACCTTGCCCTTATTCCGCCATTTTTGTTATAACATAACCGTAATGTCATAACATTCATGAGGCGCGGATGCGCAACTCCCTGTTTTTCATCGATCTCCTCCAGCGCTCCGCGCTTGTTCGTCTACTCGGCGTCGGTGTCGTGCTGGCCCTCCTGTGGCTGGCAGTCCACTGGGCGATTTCGCTGCCATGAGGACGCCCGTCCTTTCGCTTTCGAACCTGACGGTCACCTACGACCGGCATCCGGCGGTTCATCATGTAAACGGTCAGATCGCTGAAGGCAGCCTGACTGCCATTGCGGGGCCGAATGGAGCGGGCAAATCCACGCTTCTGAAGGCGATCATTGGCGAGTTGCGGCCCGCCGAGGGACGGATTGAGCATGGTTTGCGTCGTACGGAAATCGGCTATCTGCCGCAGGCCGCAGAGATAAACCGTCGTTTTCCCATTTCTGTTCTGGATACGGTTCTGCTGGGTGCATGGAAGAATACCGGCGCCTTTGGCGGCGTGAACGGCAAGGATCGAGCGGATGCGATGCACGCCTTGCAGGCCGTTGGTCTTCAGGGTTTTGAGCGCCGCTCCATTGGCTCGCTTTCAGCGGGGCAGTTTCAGCGCGTGTTGTTTGCCCGCCTGCTGGTGCAGGATGCAAAGGTCATTCTGCTGGACGAACCCTTCACGGCCATCGACGCACGCACCACACGCGATCTTCTGGAGATCGTGCGGAACTGGCATGGCGAAGGCCGCACAGTGGTGGCCGTGCTTCATGATTTCGAGCAGGTGCGGCAGCATTTTCCTGAAACGCTGCTGATTGCCCGTGAACTGATCGCCTGGGGACCGACGACCGAGGTGATGTCTGCCGCCAATCTTTCCCGCGCACGTGCCATGGCCGAGCGTTGGGATGAGAACGCCGCCGTCTGCGAGGACGCCGCATGAGCGCCTATGACATCTTCATCGCGCCGATGATGGATTACGGCTTCATGCGTCGTGCGCTTGTCGCGTGTCTTTGTCTGGCGCTGGGTTCCGGCCCGATCGGCGTCTTCCTCATGATGCGCCGCATGAGCCTGATGGGCGATGCACTCAGCCACGCCGTGCTGCCAGGAGCGGCCATCGGCTATCTCGTCGCCGGTTCCCTATCGCTGACGGCCATGGGGCTCGGCGGGTTGATTGCCGGGCTTTCCGTTGCCGTTCTTGCGGGCATCGTCAGCCGTTTCACGAACCTGGCGGAAGATGCGAGCTTTGCCAGTTTCTACCTCACGTCACTGGCGCTGGGCGTGCTGATCGTTTCCTTGCGGGGCTCCAACATCGATCTTCTGCATGTGCTGTTCGGCACCATTCTCGCGATCGACGAAGAGGCTCTGATCCAGATCGGCCTGATCACCTCGCTGACACTGGTCGTGATCGCAGCCATCTATCGCCCGCTGGTCGCCGAATGCTTCGACCCCGGCTTCCTGAAAGCGGTCGGTGGGCGCGGCCCGCTCTATCACTACATCTTCCTGTTGATGGTGGTGCTGAACCTCGTCGCCAGCTTCCAGGCGCTCGGCACGCTGATGGCGGTGGGCCTGATGATGTTGCCAGCCGCAACGGCCCAACTCTGGGCGCGCAGCCTGTCCACCATGCTTCTCGTCGCCTTCGGCTCTGCGCTGGTTTCAGGATATGTGGGCCTGATCGCCTCGTATCATCTGGAACTGGCATCCGGTCCGACAATCATCATGACGGCCGCATGTCTCTACGGCTGCTCCATTCTTGTTGCGCCCTCCGGCATCATGCGGCGCTTCTTTCCCCTCCCTCACCTCAAAGGCTAACCCAGGAGCATTGTCCATGTCTTCCCGCCTGCTGTTTCTCTCCGCTGCCATACCCGCCATCATGGCTTTCACCGCACCTGTCTCCGCTGCCGAACTGAAGGCCGTTGCCAGTTTCACGGTTCTTGCCGACATCGTTCATCAGGTGGGCGGCGACAAGGTACAGGTTTCCACGCTTGTGGGTCCGGATGGTGACCCCCATGAATTCGAGCCGACACCTGCCAATGCCAAGGCGCTGAAGGCGGCGGATGTGGTGTTCGTCAGTGGCGAAGGGCTGGAAGGCTGGATGGACCGCCTGATTTCCGCATCGGGTTTCAAGGGCAAGCCGGTGGTGGCTTCCGAAGGCGTGAACACGCGCACCATGGACGAGGATGGCAAGACGGTGACCGATCCGCATGTCTGGAACAGCCCGGTCAATGTGAAAGTCTGGGTCGCCAATATCGAAAAGGCGCTTTCCGCAGCCGATCCTGCAGACGCCGCAACCTTCAAGGCCAATGCGGAGGCCTACAGCAAGAAGCTGGACGAGTTGAACGCCTACGCCCATTCCAAGCTGGACAAGATCCCGCAGGAGCAGCGCAAGGTGCTGACCAGCCATGATGCGTTTGGCTATTTCGGACGTGAGTACAAGGTCAGTTTCCTGGCGCCGCTGGGTGTTTCCACCGAAACGGAAGCCTCTGCCGCTGACGTGGCCAAGCTGATCGAGCAGATCAAGGTTGAAAAGGTGAAGACCTACTTCTTCGAAAACTCCAACGATCCGCGGCTGGTCAAGCAGGTGGCAAAGGCGACGGGCGCCAAGCCGGGCGGCGAGCTTTATGTCGAGTCTCTCTCCAAGCCGAAGGGGCCCGCCTCCACCTACGAGAAGATGTTCCGCTTCAACGTGGACCAGATGGCCGCTGCCATGGAGAAGGCGAGCTGACCATCACACAGATCCGGCGCAACCTGCTCCCCCTCACTTGGCAGGTCACCGGTCGAATGAGGGGGCTTGCCCAGCCCCCTCGTTCTGTCATTTTCTTGAAGCGTGTTGCTTCGCTCTTGACGCTTTATCTCTTTGTTTTATCGCATGTCGTGATCGCAAGACCGCTGCACACTTTTAGCTACGACATGCTCAAGTCTCGAAATCGAAGACCATCAATCCGGCGAGACCGCCATCGCAAGCCGCGACGAGGCGATCACCGACCGCAACATGCTCCGGATGAACGAGGTAGGCGTCACGCGCATCGGCGTTTTCGAACGTGACAACAAAGCCATCGCGAAAACCACCGCTCAGGCCTTCCGGCGAGACGTTCGGTCCGTGCTGGATCTCAACAATGCCGGGGATACGTTCCTTCAAGGCCGCAAGCGCCTCGAAAAGCGCCGCCTTTTCCTCTGCCGGCAGCGATGCTTTGAGACGCAGAAATACACAGTGCAGGATCATGCCGTCCCCTCCCATTTATAGCTTTCTTGCGTTGAGCCCGGTCGGTTCAACGCTTCTTGAACGGCTCCATGCCGAGCCTTGCCAGTTCGTCCGCCCGTTCGTTTTCCGGGTGACCCGCATGGCCCTTGACCCAGTGCCATTTCACCTTGTGCCGCTGGTTGGCGACATCGAGTTCCTGCCAAAGTTCACCATTCTTGACCGGCTTCTTGTCCGCCGTCTTCCAGCCGTTCTTCTTCCAGCCGAAGATCCACTTGGAGATGCCGTCCATCACATATTTGCTATCGGTATGAAGGTCGACCTCGCAGGGGCTCTTCAGCGCATTGAGCGCGCTGATCGCCGCCAGCAATTCCATGCGGTTATTGGTGGTTTCTGGCTCGCCGCCATAGAGTTCCTTTTCATTCTCCCCGTAGCGAAGAATGGCGCCCCAGCCACCCGGACCCGGATTGCCCGAACAGGCACCGTCGGTAAAGATCTGCACCTGTTTCATGCGGCGGGCTCCAGCCCATATTCGGATGCAGCTTCGATCGCGCGGTGAAAGCGCGATTTGCGCAGGTATTCGATCGGATCTTTCTTGACCACCAGAGCGCCCTCCGGCGTCGTCAGCCAGTCGTAAAGCCGCGTCAGGAAAAAGCGTAGGGCCGAGCCCCGGCACAGGACCGGAAGAGCCGCAATCTCATCTGCGTTCAAGGGACGAACGGACTGGTAACCGGCAAGAAGCGCGCTGCCCTTCGCGAAATTATAGGCGCCATCGGGCTGGAAGCACCAGGCATTCAGGCAGATGGAGACATCGTAGGCCAGAAGATCATTGCAGGCGAAATAGAAATCGATCAGTCCTGACAGGCGATCGGACAGGAAGAACACATTGTCCTGAAACAGATCGGCATGGATGACACCCTGCGGCAGATCCTGCGGCCAGTGGCTGACCAGATAGTCGAGCTCGGCGCCGATTTCCTGCTGAAGACCGGGCAGAACCTCATCGGCACGCGGGGCAGCCTTGGCCCACAGTTCCTGCCAGCCATTCACCGAAAGCGCGTTGCGGCGGGTAATCGAAAAGTCGCGTGCCGCCAGATGCATCTGCGCCAACGCAACACCTACGGCATGGCAATGCTGTGCTTCCGGCTTGCGCAGCCACATGCCTTCGAGGAATGAAATGAGCGCCGCCGGGCGACCCGACAGTTCACCGCAGATTTTGCCATCATGACGCGGCAGCGGCAGCGGGCAATTCAGGCCCTTCTGCGCAAGGTGCTGCATCAGCCCGAGGAAGAAGGGCAGATCACCTGCGTCGACCCGCTTTTCATAGAGTGTCAGGATCAGCGGATCCTTCGTGGTATGCAGCAGGAAATTGGAGTTCTCGACGCCCTCCGCGATCCCCTTGTAGGAGGTCAGTTCGCCCACATCATATTCGCTGAGAAAATTGCGAAGGTCGTTTTCGGTAATGTCGGTATAGACAGCCAAGAGCTCTGGTCCTGCATTCGATCCTGCGTTGGACATGAAATACACAGCAGGATGGCCCTGTGGCTAGTGCCGCGGGCACTTCAGGCACAGGAATTCTATCGGGTCTACAGCGGTCTTGACGTTCGATAGCGGTTGATCAGCCAGCCGGCGAGCAGGCCGAAAGCCGCGCCCGCCGCCTTGATCAGCGCGTCTCGCACTTCCGGATGGCGGGTCGGTTGCAGATATTGAAGCAGCTCGATGGCAAAGGCGGATGCGATGATGAAGGCCGTCGAAATCAGGAAATAACGGGGATAGGCCACGACGAAGAGGCAGGACAGCAGCGCAAACGCCAGCGCGCGGTCCACATTCACCGGCAGAACATCATGCGGGCGCAGGCCGATGGGAGAGACGGTTGCGAAAATAATGAAGGCAAGGGTCGACCAGGCCAGTATCTTGAAGAGCTTTTCCGACATGGTTCCGTGCTGGCTCGGGTTTTATCAGCGCTTAGTGACGGAAACCTGTGGCCAAGTAAAGGCGGAAGCTGCGACAGCGTTAATCGCAAGACTTGCGCCGGATCCCAACTCACCCGTTCACCCAGGCCATATCCTCGCGGGTCAGCTCGATATCGCGAAGCTCGCGGTTGACCAGGAAATGTTCGTTTTCTTCCGTTGTGATCGCCAATTCGACACTGGCATCGAAACGCTCCCGGAAGGCTTCGATGATTTCATCGACAATGACTTCCGGCGCCGAGGCACCGGCGGAAATGCCGAGCGTGCCTATCGTGCCGATGCTTTCCCAATCGATTTCGGAGGCCCGCTGAACCAGCAGAGACCGCGTGGCCCCTGCCCGCAGAGCAACCTCCACCAGCCGCTTCGAATTGGATGAATTCGGAGCACCGACAACTATGAAGAGATCGCAACCGGGTGCGGCCTGCTTCACGGCTTCCTGCCGGTTGGTGGTGGCATAGCAGATGCTGTCTGCCGAAGGCGCCGTCAGGTTTGGAAAACGCTCCTGCAGCTTGGCAATCACGCCCGCCGTATCATCGACCGAAAGCGTTGTCTGCGTCACATAGCCCAGATTGTCCGGATCCGATGGCTGGTAACCCCCGGCATCTTCCACGGTCTCAATCAGCGACACCGTTCCTTCCGGCAATTGCCCCATCGTGCCGATGACCTCCGGATGACCCGCATGGCCGATCAGCACGACGTGACGGCCAAGCCTCTGGTGGCGCATGGCCTGCTTGTGCACCTTAGACACCAGCGGACAGGTGGCATCGAGGTAGAACAGATTACGCGACTGCGCATCCTCCGGCACGGATTTCGGCACGCCATGGGCGGAAAACACCACGGGCTGATGCCGATGTTCCGCCGGGATCTCGTTCAGTTCCTCGACGAAGATGGCGCCCTTTGCCTCAAGCCCTTCCACGACATAGCGATTATGGACGATTTCATGACGCACATAGACCGGAGCGCCATACCGCTTGAGCGCCAGAACCACAATCTGGATTGCCCGATCCACCCCGGCACAGAAGCCGCGCGGGCCGCACAGGCGAATGTTGAGCGGGGGACGGGAAACCTGCATGTTCATCGACAAACCTAGCCAGCAATCAGCACAAAAATCAGGGCGATGGCCGCCGGAAGCGCCTGAATGACGAAGATCTTCCGGGAGGCCGTTGCCCCTCCATATAGGCCAGCGACCAGCACACAGCCAATGAAAAATAGCTTGAGCTGATAGGCAACCCCAGCATCGGGATGGACAAGCGCCCAGAGAAGCCCTGCGGCCAGGAAGCCGTTGTAGAGACCCTGGTTGGCCGCCATGACCTTTGTTGCTTCTGCCCGCTCGGGCGTCAGGCCAAAGGCCTTTCGTCCCCTGGGCTTGGTCCAGAGAAACATTTCGAGCACAAGAATGTAGATGTGCTCAAGCGCAACCAGCGCAACCAGACTATTTGCAATAACAGACATTCAAATCCCCCTCATAAAACAATGATATGCAACACCGCGATTGCCCTTCACCGGCCAGTCGGATCATCCTTTCGACGACGGAACACCATGGCAAGCGAGACCCCGACAAGCGCCGCAGCAAGGCCGTACCAGGTGACCGCATATTGCAGATGGTTATTCGGCAATTCGAACTGCGTGACGCCCGCTTTCGGCCAGCCGCCCGGGGGCTGCACGGCATCATCCGCATCGACAAAGAAGGGCACCACATTTACCGGATCGAGGTTCGTGGACCGCACCATCGCTGTCCAGTCCTTCCAGTAGAAGATGTTCTTCTGCAGATCGTTATCCGGCACAAGCGAGGATGGCTTGCCTTCCAATCGGTTGCGGAGGTAACCGGTCAAGGCGACGGTCCCCTGCACCTCTCCCGCCTGCCGTTTGTCCGCCTGCTTCAGATCATAGGGCACGAACCCCCGGTTGACGAAGAGCTCCCGCCTATCGGCCAGTCGCAGCGGCGTGTAGACATAAAAACCCGTGCGGCCAGCATCCGTGGCAAAGAAATGCCGCTCCTTGGTGTGATCGAAGACACCTTCGACACGCACGCGCAGATATTCCTGATCCTGCCCGGTTTTCAGCGCCGTTTCGGCATCGACCAGTTCGACCGGCGCCGCCTGACGGCGGGCCTCCATTTGCGCCAGTAACTGCTCTTTCCAGTGAAGGCGCTGGACCTGCCAGGTGCCGAGCGACAACAGGATGGCGAGAGCGACCAGAACCAGCACGGCGGAAACGAGCTTGCGACGAGGCGACATGCGGGGCGGCAGCGAAGGGGACTGATCAGCCACGGTCTATGCTGCCTTCATGGGCACTGTGCTTGTATTGCAAGGCAATCAGGACGCCCTTCAACAAGCGCAGCGAGCCAAGGCAGATGACGATGGAGAATGGTGCCGTGACGATGAAATGCAGCCAGATGGACGGGTGAAAGGTGAATTCGAACCAGAGCGCAAACCCGACCACCACGAATCCGACCAGCAGCATCACGAAAACCGCCGGACCATCGCCTGAATCCGCAAAGGAGTAATCAAGGCCGCAATTGCCGCAGGCAGGCCGAACCTTCAACAGGCCATCAAACAGCCTGCCTTGACCACAGCGCGGACAGGAACCGGACAGGCCAGCGCGGATTGCATCTTGCGGCGGGTAATGGGCTTCATCCTGCATTGTCAATCTATCCGCTAACTTTGCCTATTGTCTGCACCGACGTTACCCGCAGCCAAGGCGTCTGTCCAAATGGAAAAGGGCGACCAGAGCCGCCCTTTGCACATTCAAGTGAAGCGTTGGCTCAATGAGCCAACGGTGCTCCCCAACCACCCCAGATGTAGATGGTGAAGAACAGGAACAACCAGACCACGTCAACGAAGTGCCAATACCAGGCGGCGGCTTCGAAGCCGAAATGCTTCTGCGGTGTAAAGCCACCATTGACGGCGCGCAGCAGGCAAACGATCAGGAAGATCGTGCCAATCAGGACGTGGAAGCCGTGGAAGCCGGTGGCCATGAAGAAGGTTGCGCCATAGATCGAGTTCTTGAAGGCGAACGGAGCTTCGGCATATTCGTAACCCTGCACGAAGGAGAACAGAACGCCGAGCACCACGGTCAACAGCAAACCGTTGATCAGGCCCTTGCGGTCATTGTGCAGCAGGGCATGGTGCGCCCAGGTAACGCAGGTGCCGGACAGAAGCAGGATGACCGTGTTGTAGAGCGGCAGATGCCAGGGATCCAGCACTTCGATGCCCTTCGGAGGCCACTGGCCGCCGGTTGCAAGAACGCGGCTCGCCTGGATCGCTTCGTTGGCATAAAGGCTGGCATCGAAGAAGGCCCAGAACCACGCCACGAAGAACATGACTTCCGAGGCGATGAACATGATCATGCCATAGCGCAGATGCAGCGAAACAACACGCGTATGGTGGCCTTCGCGGCCTTCCTTGATCGTATCAGCCCACCAGCCGATCATCGTGTAGATGACGATGGCCAGACCGATGAAGAACAGCCACGGCGTGGCAAGGTTCAGGCCGAACATCTTGAATTCACTACCATGCAGGTAGCGCATGAAGCCCACACCGCCGAAGGTGAGAACGAAAGCACCGATGGAGGCAAGCAACGGCCACGGGCTTGGATCAATGATGTGGTAATCGTGCTTTTTCTGATGTGCGTCTGCCATGTCGAAGTCCCCGGTCTTTCTCCTCAAGCCCCCGCGCCAGGCGGAGGAGCCCTCTCTTACAGTTTACGGCCCGTCTCGCCCGTCTTATCCTGCAAACCGGCAACCGGCTTGGCCCCCTGGCTTGGATAGAACGTGTAGGACAGCGTAATAGTTCTGATATTCTTGGTTTCTTCTGCCTTGGTGATCTCTGGATCAACGAAAAACACCACCGGCATTTCCAGAGTTTCGCCTGGCTTCAGGGTCGTTTCCGTGAAGCAGAAGCACTGGACCTTGTTGAAATAGGCACCCGCCTCCATGGGCGTGACATTGAACACGGCCGTTCCGGTTACCGGTGTCGGCGATTTGTTCGTTGCCTTGTAGGTGATCTGCACCGTTTCGCCGATCTTCGGCTCAACGGAATTCTGCACCGGCTTGAACTCCCAGTTCAGCCCGGACGACGTATTCGCGTCGAAGGTAACCTTGACCGTCTGATCGAGAACCGTATCGGAAAACTGCTCGACCCGCTGGGTGGTGCCGTTATAGCCGGTCACCTGGCAGAACAGGCGGTACAGGGGAACGGAGGCATAGGCGGCGCCCACCATGCCGGCCACGAACACGACACAGCCGACGAGGATCGAACTGTTGTTCACCCGGCGCTGCGCTGGCTTTGCGGCTTCAGTCATGTGGCATCCTCCTCCCTTGCGTTCATCTCAGCCCACGTGTCCGATCTTGATCAGCGTCACGATATAGAAGATGACCACGAGCGCGCCGAGCACCACGCCCAGCGCGATGTTGCGACCACGCCGGGACTTTTGCTGCTTTTCATTGAGCTTGATCGTTTCCATCAGAGCAGCCCTCCCATGGGACCGAAGATCGCGGCTGCAAAATGCGAAGCCAGCAGACCGCAGAAGATGACGAAGAGATAGAGCACCGAATAGGCAAACATCCGCTTTGCCTGTACCATCTTTTCGTCGCCATCCGGCATACGCCAGACGGCGATGGAACAGAGAATGAAGATGGCCCCCAGGACGGCCGCGAAGGCCCCGTAGGCCCACCCAACCAGCCCGGTCAATGTCGGTGCGACGCCCACCAGAGCAGTCAGGACTGCATAGACGATCATCTGAAGCTTGGTGGACCGTTCGCCTGCAACATTCGGCATCATTGGGACGCCAACGGAGCCGTAATCGCGCATCTTGAAGAGAGCGAGTGCCCAGAAGTGCGCGGGCGTCCAGAGGAAAATGATAAGGAACAGCAGGACGCTGTCGAGGGAGACGCCGCCGGTGACGCAGGCCCAGCCAATCATGGGCGGAAACGCGCCGGATGCACCACCAATGACGATGTTCTGCGGGGTCGAGCGCTTGAGCCACATCGTATAGACGACGGCATAGAAGAAAATGGTGAAGGCCAGCAGGCCCGCGGCGAACCAGTTGACCACAAGGCCGAGGATCGCAACCGAGAATGTGGACAGCGTCAAGCCGAAGGCGAGCGCTTCCTGCGGCAGGATGCGGCCATCCGGGATCGGACGGCGCGCCGTGCGGCTCATGACGGCATCGATATCGGCGTCATACCACATGTTGAGAGCGCCGGATGCGCCCGCGCCAACGGCGATGCACAGAATGGCGATGGCACCGATGAAGGGATTGATGTGGCCCGGAGCCAGCATCAGTCCGGCAAAGGCCGTGAACACTACAAGCGACATCACGCGCGGCTTCAAGAGCTCGAAGAAATCGCGAGCGCCAGCTTCCGAAAGACGAACCTGATCGTCTCCTCCAAGGCCCGCGTGATGATCGACTGTGGTCATGTTCAAATCCTAACTCTACCGGAAGCGGCGCAGGGTTGCCGCGCCGCCTCTTATTGTCCTGCGCTTACTTGATGCGCGGCAGTTCTTCCCACTGGTGGAACGGCGGCGGCGAAGACAGCTGCCATTCCAGCGTGGTTGCACCTTCACCCCACGGGTTGTCACCGGCAACGCGCTTGCGCGCAAAGGCTTCCCAGATGCCGTATAGGAACACCAGAACACCGACGAAGGAGATGTAGGAACCGATGGAGGACACGTAGTTCCAGCCAGCGAAAGCATCCGGATAGTCGATGTAGCGGCGCGGCATGCCCGCAAGACCGAGGAAGTGCTGCGGGAAGAACACGAGGTTCACGCCGACGAACATGACCCAGAAATGCAGGTTGCCGATCGCTTCGGAATACATGTAGCCGGTCATCTTCGGGAACCAGTAGTACCAGGCTGCGAAGATGGCGAAGACTGCGCCGAGCGACAGAACGTAGTGGAAGTGCGCGACGACGTAATAGGTGTCATGCAGAGAGCGGTCGAGACCGGCATTGGCCAACTGAACGCCCGTGACACCACCGACCGTAAACAGGAAGATGAAGCCGATCGCCCAGATCATCGGTGTGCGGAAGGTCAGTGAACCGCCCCACATCGTTGCGATCCAGGAGAAGATCTTCACGCCCGTTGGAACGGCGATGACCATGGTTGCGAACACGAAGTAGCGCTGCGCATCGAGCGACAGGCCGACCGTGTACATGTGGTGCGCCCAGACGATGAAGCCGACGGCGCCGATGGCCACCATGGCATAGGCCATTCCGAGGTAGCCGAAAACCGGCTTTCTGGAGAAGGTGGACACGATGTGGCTGATGATGCCGAAGCCGGGCAGGATCAGGATGTAGACTTCCGGATGACCGAAGAACCAGAACAGGTGCTGGTAGAGGATCGGGTCACCGCCACCTTCCGGCGCGAAGAAGGTCGTGCCGAAATTGCGGTCCGTCAGAAGCATGGTGATGCCACCTGCCAGAACCGGCAGGGACAGAAGCAACAGGAATGCCGTGACCAGAACTGACCAGGCAAACAGCGGCATCTTGTGCAGGGACATGCCCGGCGCGCGCATGTTCAGGATCGTGGTGATGAAGTTGATGGCACCGAGGATGGAAGACGCGCCCGAGACGTGAAGCGCGAAGATCGCCAGATCGACGGCCGGACCGGGCTGACCGGATGTCGCGAGCGGCGGATACATGGTCCAGCCACCGCCGACGCCGAACGCGCCTGCCGGACCTTCCACGAACATGGACAGGACGAGCAGCAGGAAAGCCGGGACGATGAGCCAGAAGGAGATGTTGTTCAGACGCGGAAACGCCATGTCCGGCGCGCCAATCATGATCGGGATCATCCAGTTGGCAAAGCCGCCGATGAGAGCGGGCATGACCATGAAGAAGATCATGATGAGTGCGTGGGCGGTGGTGAACACATTGTACATGTGCTTGCCGCCGTCGATGGCAGCATCACCCTGGAAGCCGTAGACCATGGATGCCAGACCGTGGAAGATCTGGATGCCAGGCTCCTGCAGCTCCATGCGCATGGCGACTGACATGAGGCCGCCGACGATGCCTGCCATGATCGCGAAGATCAGGTAGAGCGTGCCGATATCCTTGTGGTTGGTCGAGAAGAACCAGCGGGTAAAAAAGCCCGGCTTGTGATCGTGATGGTGATCATCGTGAGCATGCGCGCCGTGCGCGGCATGCTGATGATCATGTGCGGAAGGTCCAGCCATTGTCCCCACTCCCTTACTTGATTTCCGCGGAGGCCAGCTTCACGCCGGTCTTGGCATCGGTTGCAGCCATGAGTGCCTTGTTGGCGCCCTGCAGATCGCTGCCGGCCTTGGCCATCCATGCCTTGTACTGCTCGTCCGAGACGACGCGAATGGCGATCGGCATGTAGGCGTGGTCCTTGCCGCAAAGCTCGGAGCACTGGCCGTAATAGAGGCCTTCCTTCTCGGCGCGGAACCAGGTTTCGTTCAGGCGGCCCGGGACGGCATCGATCTTGACGCCGAAGGCTGGCATGGCGAAGGCATGGATGACATCCGTCGGAGCAGCCGTCACCAGCATGCGCACAGTCTTGTTGACCGGCAGAACCAGTTCGTTATCGACGGCCAGCAGGCGCGGATAGACCTTTGGATCAACCTTGCCCGTTGCCGCGCGATCGGTTTCCTTCAGCATGTAGCTGTCAAAACCAACCGGATTTTCAGATCCCTGGTATTCATAGGACCACAGCCACTGCGTTGCAGTTGCCTTGACCGTCACGTCCGGATTTTCAGGAATGGTGAGCTGCGCGTTCAGAAGGTTGAACGACGGAATCGCAAGGAAAAGGAGAATGACGACCGGACCAAGCGTCCAGGCCACTTCGATTGCGGTATTGTGGCTCGTCTTGGATGGCACCGGATTGACGCTGGCGCGGAACTTCACCACGACCCAGACGATAAGCGCCAGCACGAACAGGGTGATCGGCACGATGAACCAGAGGCTGTAGTGCGAAAACCACCGGATTTCATGCATGATCGGCGATGCTGCCTGCTGAAGATCAAGCTGCCACGGCACAGGTTGATCCGCCCCTGCCCCCGAGGCAAAGAGCAGACAGATCGTCGCAGCCAAGGCTGCATAGGCTCTGTTCATCGATTTCTCTCCCCTTGCGTTTGATCTAGATCAGACCACAACGCAAATTCCCTAGCTATAGACCTCCGGTTCAACCACAGAATCACGCCTGCCGCAATATCCGTAAAGGGGGTTGCGGGCGCTTGTTCGTGCGGCATTTTTGCCCAGAATCAATTTTAACCACAAAAGAGCCCGGAATTGCTGGCTTCCGGTTCGCTCCCCATTTTCGCCGCAGTCGCTTGAAATTACGAGAGGGCTTTTCATTCCCGCTCCCCGGCGACAAGAATAGCGCGACTGATTCGTTTGAGAGGTTTTCATGAAATTCCCGACCCTGCGCGCCGCCACAATGGCCGCACTGTTGCCCTTGGCGCTTGCGGCGCAGCTCGTGGCAGAGCCCGTCCAGGCCCAGACGTCATCGGGAGACAAGCAACCTCGTCCCACGCAGTCTCCAGCGCCGGCGCAACCGGCGCCAGCTTCCCCGTCTGCCGGTTCCGCGCCGAGAACCTCCCCTCCTCAGACTGGCTCGCCGGCAGCACCCGGCACCGTGCGCGAGAGCCATGGCGCCTGGTCGATCCTATGCGACAAGCCCGCGGGTTCTTCCGTCGAACAATGTGCGATGATGCAGAACGTCATCGCCGATGATCGCCCGGAAGTCGGCCTGTCCGTCGTCGTGCTGAAGACCGTGGACCGCAAGGCCCGCATTCTGCGCATCCTCGCGCCGCTCGGCGTTCTTCTGAAGGACGGCATGGATCTCTTCGTCGACGGCAACAATATCGGTCGCGCCTATTTCACGCGCTGCTTCTCCGAAGGGTGCTATGTGGAAGTCGAAATCGACGACGAGTTGATGAAGATCCTCAGGGCTGGCAAGAACGCAGTTTTCGCGCTTCGGGAATCCGTTGATCAAGATCGCGTCGGCATTCCGATCGAGCTGTCCGGTTTTGCCCAGGGCTACGACGCCCTGCCTTGAACCATACTCGTTCCGCTGACTTTTTCTTGCGCGTTCGCGAGTGTGCTCCTACATCGAAGTCCAGGCCGACCGTCTGGATCGGCGAAGGAGTTAATCATGACCACCGACCTTATCAATCTGTTCGATTGCGATGAAACGCGCTTGCGCGCCATGCTCTCCGAAGCGCTGAGCGGCGCGGATGATGGCGAGCTTTTCATCGAGCATGCGCAGGCAGAAGCGCTGACCTTCGATAACGGGCGGCTTAAGGGCGGTTCCTTCAATACAGACCAGGGTTTCGGCCTTCGGGCCGTGGCAGGCGAAGCAGTGGGCTATGCGCATGCGGGCGAACTCTCGGCCTCGGCATTGACGCGTGCCGCCGATGCGGTGAAGGCGGTGACGCGCGGCTATGCAGGCACCTATTCGGCGGCACCGCAACGCACCAACAAAAAGCTTTATGGCGACGAAAACCCGATCGGCTCTCCCACCTTCGAAGAGAAGGTGAAGCTTCTGACGGAGATCGACGCCTATCTGCGCAACAAGGATCCGAAGGTCCGGCAAGTGACCGCCTCGGTTGCGGCAAGCTGGCAGGTCGTCAATATTCTGCGCGCCGACGGTCATCTGGTTACGGATGTCCGCCCGATGACGCGCGTCAATATTTCGGTGATTGTCGGTGAAGGCGATCGCCAGGAAAGCGGATCGTCGGGCAAGGGCGGCCGCATCGGTCTCACGGATTTTCTGCTGAACGGCAACTGGCAACAGGGCGCCGATGAGGCGCTGCGGCAGGCCCTGACCAATCTGGAAGCGGTCGACGCACCGGCTGGCACCATGGATGTCGTCCTGAGTTCCGGCTGGCCGGGCGTGATGCTGCACGAAGCTGTCGGCCACGGCCTGGAAGGTGATTTCAACCGCAAGAAAACCTCCGCTTTTGCCGGGCTTCTGGGCCAGATGGTAGCCGCACCCGGCGTGACCGTCGTGGACGATGGGACAATCGACAACCGTCGCGGTTCGATCACCGTCGACGACGAAGGCACGCCGTCGGCCTACAATGTGCTGATCGAAAAGGGCAAGCTCGTCGGCTATATGCAGGACCGGCAGAATGCCCGGCTGATGGGCATGAGCCCCACCGGCAATGGCCGCCGCCAGGGCTACGCCTACCAGCCCATGCCGCGCATGACCAACACCTACATGCTGGGTGGAGACAAGACGCCGGAAGAAATCATCGCCTCGGTCAAGAAGGGCATTTATGCCGTTTCCTTCGGCGGCGGACAGGTGGACATCACTTCCGGCAAGTTCGTGTTCGATTGCACGGAAGCCTATCTCATCGAGAACGGCAAGGTTGGTCCCGCCATCAAGGGCGCAATGCTGATCGGCAACGGACCGGATGCCATGCAGCGCGTTTCCATGGTCGGAAACGACACCAAACTGGATACCGGGATCGGCAATTGCGGCAAGGCAGGTCAATGGGTGCCAGTCGGCGTGGGCCAGCCGCATCTGCGCATGGATCAGGTCACGGTCGGCGGTACGAAGGCGTGAAAGAGTGATGAACGAAAACGCGCTGGTGCCTGAACTGGCGGTTTTCGACTGGTCCGTCAGCCGCGACTTCTACGTTGAGCTCATAGGCTTTGATGTTCTCTATGAACGAGCAGAGGAAGGTTTCAGCTTTCTGACACTCGGCACAGCGCAACTGATGATCGACCAGATCGGTCTGGGTCGGACTTTTGGAAATGAAGGCGCGCCGCTCGAACGGCCTCTCGGACGCGGCATGAACCTGCAGATCCGGGTCAGCTCAATTCAGCCGATCCTAAATCGTCTGGCCAAATTGCACTATCCGTTGTATCTGGCCCCGGAAGAAAAGTGGTATCGCCGTAACGATCAAGAGCTTGGACAGAAGCAATTCATCGTTGCCGATCCCGATGGCTATCTGCTTCGCCTGTTCGAAGAATCAGGAACAAGGCCGATCTCGCCCTGAACCAGACACACGCGACCAGGCAAAGTTGATCTTATGCATCTATCCCTCCCCCGCCCTCCGAAAGCCGTCATCTTTGATATGGACGGCCTGCTGCTCGATACCGAAGTGCTGTATCGCCAGTCGATCATTTCGGCTGCGGCCCATCACGACCTGCCGATTGGTCCCTCGATCTACGAAGGCATGCTGGGGCGGCCGTGGATCAGTATCGCCGATCTGCTGCGTGAGCATTACGGCACGGACTTCGATGCCGATGCCTTCCGTCAGGTCTGGCTTGCCCATTTCGACCTCCTGACGGAAACCGAACTGCGCCTGAAGGCAGGCGTGAGCGAGCTTCTGGATGTACTTGACGCGCTTGAACTTCCGCGCGCCGTTTGTACCTCGTCGGCGCATTTCCAGGTCGAACATCATCTGGGGACGCTGGGTATTCTGGATCGCTTCCATCATGTCATCGCACAGGGCGACTATCCGCGTGGGAAGCCGCATCCCGAACCCTATCTGGCGGCTGCCGCGCGCATCGGGGTCGATCCTGCCGACTGCCTGGCGCTTGAGGATTCCTACAATGGCATCCGAAGCGCGGCCGGCGCCGGGATGATGGCTGTCATGGTGCCTGATCTTCTGCAGCCGACCGATGATATCCGTGCGATCTGCACGCAGGTGGCAGAAAGCCTTGTGCATTGCTGTGCGTTCTTCGATCAGCATCCGGCGCGTCGCAACCTATCTGCCTGATTGATCGGCGGATCAAATCTGTTTGTTTGACATCTTCAGGCTCAACGCGCTCATTGCGCATCATTTTTATCGTGATGCGGTCTGATGCTAGATAATTTTCTTATCAATCACCCTCTACAGCAGATTCTTCTTCTCAGTTTCGTCGCGCTCGTAGCAGGAACGGCGCGTGGCTTTTCGGGCTTTGGCGGCGGCCTGATCTTCGTGCCGCTGGCAAGTGCGCTGGCCTCGCCACAGGTGGCGGCGCCGGTTCTTCTGATCGTCGATGCCGTGATGACCGTCGGCATGCTGCCGGATGCCATTCGTCGCGCCAACCGTCGGGAGGTGGGCATGGTGGCCATCGGTGCACTGGTGGGCGTTCCCACGGGAACCGTGCTGCTGGCCTATGCGCCGTCCCTCTTCCTGCGCTGGTGCATTGCGGCCATCGTGCTTGGCCTGCTTGCCTTCCTGATCAGCGGATGGCGCTACCAGGGCAAACCGAAAACAGGCTTGAGCATTGGCACCGGATTGATCGCCGGTCTTTTCGGTGGCGTCGCACAACTCTCAGGTCCACCGGTTGTGGCCTATTGGCTGGGCGGTGCCATTCCCGCCGCACGGGTTCGGGCAAATCTCGTGGCCTATTTTGCCCTTTCAACCATCATCACCACGGTCTCCTATGTCAGCGCAGGACTGCTGACACTGGACGTCGTGCTGGTCTCCTGCGTTGCAGGCCCAGGCTACGGGCTTGGTATTCTGCTTGGATCGCGACTGTTCGGTCTGGCGGACGAGAAAACGTTCCGCCGCATCTGCCTGGCATTGATCGGTGCAGCGGGAGTGATCAGCCTGCCGGTTCTCGACAGCATCCTCCGGTAGAAACCGCGCAATTCGTTTCAGTTTCAGACGGTGATTTTTAGAAGTGCTTAACGGTTGACGCGCTAGCGTGTCCACGACAAAGGCGAGAACCGGATCAACAATCAGATGAGCGTATTGTTACAGGCCATTTGGCGCCGTAGCGTCAAGCGCGCAATGATTGCCGGCGGCCTGGAAGCGGCTTACGTGCTGGCTAACCTTGGTGTCCTGCGCACTGCGCGTGGGGATGGCGCCATCTTTACGCTGCATCATGTGCGGCCTCATGCACCGCGCATCGTAGAACCCAATGCCCATCTGGAAATCACGCCAGAATTTCTGGATCAGGCGCTGAGCCGACTGAAGGAAGAAAGCTACGATTTCATCCCGCTTTCAGAGGTTCCGGCCCGCCTTGCAAACCCGAGTGAGAGGCCCTTCGCCTGCTTTACGCTGGATGATGGCTATCGCAACAATGCCGATCACGCCCTGCCCGTCTTCGAACGCCATGGCGCACCGTTCACGATCTTCATCAACGAAGGTTTCGCGGATCGCACGCATACGATCTGGTGGGAAACGGTGGCGGCGCTGATCAACCAGGAAAGCCGGATCCGCTTCGATTTCGGTGATGGCGAGGAAGAGATCAGGCTGTCCTGCCCAAAGAGCAAGCTCGATGCCTTCGACCGCTTCGCCCGCTTCATGCAGAAGGATTGCGAGGCCCAGGCGGTAAAGCGTCTCGATGACGCAGCACGAGGCTACGGGATCGAGCCTTTGGCGATCACGGAGGCCCTCACGATGGACCGGGCGCAGTTGTGCGCGCTTGCCCGGCACCCGCTTGCCTCGCTCGGCGCGCATACGGTCAGCCATCGCGCCCTGATGCGGCTTTCGCCGGACGTTGCAGGCCACGAGATGCGGCGCTCCGCCGATTGGCTGGAAGAGGTGACTGGCACGCGGCCCACCACCATTGCCTATCCCTATGGTACGAAATCAGCCGTTTCGGAGCGAGACCAGCGTCTCGCCCGCGAACTCGGTTTTTCGGTCGCAGTCACCACACAGCCCGGCACGCTGGGCCCCGACAGCCTTGAGAGGCTGACGGGGTTGCCACGCATTTCGCTCAATGGCTTCTATCAGGAGCCGCGTTACGTCGCGGCCCTTGCTTCCGGCATCCCCTTCGCAATCTCGCGCGCGGCGTGACACGTCTCAGAGAGACAGGTGTCAGGGATACATGCGGACCTTTTCCCAGCCCTCGCCCGCTCGCCGGAACTCCACGCGATCATGCAGCCGGAACTGGCGATCATGCCAGAATTCGATAGAGGTCGGCTCTATACGGAAGCCCGACCAGTAGGGTGGGCGCGGTATCTCGCCGATTGCAAACTTGGCCGTATATTCCGCAACGGCCTTCTCCAGCGCAAACCGGCCCTCCAGCGGCCGTGACTGCTTCGACGCCCAGGCACCGATGCGACTGCCACGTGCGCGAGAGGCATAATAGGCATCCGCTTCTTCATCGGAAACGACTGTTACCGGACCGCGGACGCGCACCTGGCGGCGCAGCGATTTCCAGTGAAAGCACATGGCCGCCTTTTTCTGACCCAGAATTTCCTGTCCCTTCTGGCTTTCAAAGTTCGTGTAGAAAACGAAACCTCGCTCATCCAGACCTTTCAGGAGGACCATGCGAACATTTGGCAGACCATCCTGATCGACAGTGGCCAGTGCAGTGGCGTTCGGATCATTGATCTCCGAGGCCTCGGCATCCTTCAACCACTTGGCAAAAAGCTCAAAGGGCTCGCTCTCCTGGGTGAAGTCACCGCTTGTTAACCGTTCTTGCGACATATTGACTAAAATGCTCCCGATCTGATCGAATGCAGCCCTAGAATCTTTCCGTGATTGGACGCAAGGTGGCAGTGACGCACAAGACAATCAACCGCACCCCCGGCACTTCGTTGCGTTCGGTCCAGACTGCAATTCTCGTTGTTATGGCATGCGCTTTGGCTGGTTGCACTACGGGTGCCATGGATCTTTTCGGATCCACGCCGAAGGTGGATCGAACCCTTTCTACGGCCACTGTCCCTACCCGGACCACCGAATCAGTGTCGGATGAAAAAACGGTGCTGAACGCCGTTTCCTCTGCGGATCTGGTCAAGCTCGGCTCCTCGCCTCTGCCCTGGGCGAACACATCGACGGGAAGCGCCGGTGTCGTTTCCGAAATTCACGAGGTCAATCTCAACAGCCAGGTGTGCCGCCAGTTTCTGACGACCCGCCATTCCTATGAAGGAATTGCGCGCATGCGCGGCAATGCGTGCCTTGTCGGCACGGAATGGACCATGACCTCGTTCGCTCCGCAGACGAACTGAACAATCCGCCAACAGCGCCAGACGCTTACCTTGGGTTAAGCTTAATGCGGTTTTCACTTTTCTCTTAAAAGCATCTTTAGAAACTCAGCCTCTATCGTCGTGCTCAACATCGCGGATTACTCTTCTGGCCGAACGGAACCCAAAGGGCAAAACGTGAGTTGAATGGAGGAATGCTCGCGCCTGGCGCGGGCCTTTGCAGCGAACCGGTGGCGAAAGATGCGTGACCCTTATTCCCTTCTCGGCGTCAAGAGAGACGCAGGAGCCGACGAGATCAAGGCAGCATGGCGATCCAAGGCGAAGTCGCTGCACCCCGATCATAATCAGGACGACCCGAACGCGGCCAAGCGCTTTACGGAGGTCGGTCAGGCCTATGATCTCTTGAAGGATCCCGAGCGCCGGCGCCGCTTCGACCAGAGCTTTGACACTCAACAGACGATCATGCAACAGCGCGAAGCCGCACGGCAGGCGGAGGAACGGGCCAAGGCGGCCCGCGCGCGCGCCGAAGCGGTGATGGAAGAGCTTGCCCGCGCCAATGCCCAGCGTGCACAGGCACAAGCGCAGCAACAGGCCCAGAACCAGGCAGGTGCTGCATCCGAGCCGGCCGAAGACATGGTCGAACGCATTTTCGGCAGCGGCGCCCAGCGCGCGGCAGCCGGCGGCGGCGGTTCCTATCGCGCCCAGCAGCAATCCACTGCGCAAGGCAGCCAGCATCCGGGTCAGCAGTCGGCGGGTCAGCAGTCGTCTGGACCCAAGCCCAATGCCCAGCAGCAGGCACAGGCCTCTTCCGGGGCCCGGGCTTCCGACCCTTCGCAGGATCAGGCCAGCAAAGCCGAGCCGGATGAAAAGCCGGAAGCGCCGAAGCCCGCGACCCCTCTGCCGCTTCAGGCCATCGAACTCATTTCGACGCTCGTTCGTCGTATCCGCGGCGAGGTACCACCGCCGGAAAAAGCGCCCGATCTCACAGTGACGGCGAGCGTTTCGCTTGAGGACCTGCTTGAACTGAAGCCATCGCAGGTAACCCTCTCCGACGAGCGCGAGGTGCGCTTTGCACTGGAGCCCGGCATGAGCGACGGGCATGTGCTGCGCCTCAAGGGCCAGGGCCTGCGGTTGCCGAACATGCAGCGGGGCGATCTCGTTGTCACGCTTCAAGTTCGTAGAGACAATCGTTTCCGCCTCGAGGAATTCGACCTTCATACCGTTCTACCCATCAAGCTTGAAGACGCCGTGCTTGGCGGAGAGGCCGAAGTCGAGACCCCGGGCGGCATTGTTCCCGTATCTATTCCGGCCTGGACCGGCTCCGACCAGACCGCAAGGCTGGAAGGACTGGGGCTACAGAAGGAAGACGGCAGCCGCGGTGATCTGGTGGTGGAGTTCCGCGTGCTTCTCTGGGAGAAGCCCGATGACAAGGTCATCGATCTCATGCGGCACATGCGCTACGGATTATTTGTGTAACGGAGATATGACGTTATCCACTGCACATCCGGCGACAAAGGCCCGTCATCGCCGCGAAATTGCAGCCCTATTTGCCCAGCATGCCTGAATGCACGCCGTGTTACGGAAGCTTACAGGAGATGATCTGCCTTGTGCTTGAACCCGCGGGCGGCCTATGCCATAGGCAAACTCCAAATTAGCTTAGGGGATACCGTATGGCTCAGGCAACCGGCCTCATGGCAGGCAAACGTGGCGTTATCATGGGTGTTGCGAACAATCGTTCCATCGCCTGGGGTATCGCAAAGGCCATTCATGCGCAGGGCGGCGAAATCGCACTCACCTATCAGGGCGATGCGCTGAAGAAGCGCGTCGAGCCGCTGGCCGACGAAATCGGCGCGATCCTGGCGGGCCACTGTGATGTCTCTGACGAATCGACCATCGATGCCGTTTTTGATCATATCGAGAAGGTCTGGGGCAAGATCGACTTCATCGTCCACGCAATCGGATTTTCCGACAAGGACGAGTTGACGGGTCGCTACGTCGATACGACGCCGGAAAACTTCGCCAAGACGATGCAGATCTCCGTCTATTCGTTCACGTCGGTCGCGCGTCGCGCTGAAAAGCTGATGACCGATGGCGGCTCGATGTTGACGCTCACCTATTACGGCGCTGAAAAGGTCATGCCGAACTACAACGTCATGGGCGTTGCCAAGGCAGCTCTCGAGGCGAGCGTGAAGTATCTGGCAGTCGACCTCGGACCGAAGAACATCCGCGTCAATGCCATTTCGGCAGGTCCGATCAAGACACTTGCAGCCTCGGGCATCGGCGATTTCCGCTATATCCTGAAGTGGAACGAGTACAACGCACCTCTGCGCCGGACCGTGACGATCGAGGAAGTGGGCGATGTCGGCCTCTATATGCTTTCGGATCTGTCGCGTTCGGTCACGGGCGAAGTTCACCATGCCGACAGCGGCTATCATGTCATCGGAATGAAGGCTGTGGACGCACCGGATATCTCGGTCGTCAAGGATTGAGTTGTCTTTTCCGGCAACAGACGGAGCACGTGCTTTGCTGATCTACATGATCCGCCATGGTCAGACCGACTGGAATGCCGAAGGGCGATTGCAAGGCCAAAAGGATATTGGCCTGAATGATACAGGGCGGGCTCAGGCCCGCCTGAACGGGCGCACCCTGCGCGGCCTTCTGGGTCCCGAGGCGCCGCATTTCGACTACGTATCCTCCCCGCTTGGCCGCACCCGCGAAACCATGCAATTGGCGCGAACGGAAATGGGCCTCGACCCCATGGCCTATCGCACCGATGAGCGATTGGTGGAGCTTTCCTTCGGAGACTGGGAGGGCCATACGCTGGATGAGGTTCGTGCCGTGGCGCCGGACCGTCTGAAGGCACGCTCCCGACAGAAATGGTCCTTCATCCCACCGGGCACTGACGCGGAAAGCTATGAAATCCTGTCATGGCGCGTTGGTGCCTGGCTGCAAACGGTAACGCAGCCCACAGTCTGTGTTGCCCATGGCGGCGTGGTCCGCTCCATCCTGAAGCTTGTCGGGGGATGGGATGAGATGGAAGCCGCAAAATGCGACATTCCGCAAGACAAGGTGCTGGTTATAGACCGCGACGCGGGCAAGGCGCAGTGGCACGCAAACTGAACGCAATGCGGCCAGGCCGTTACTGCCTGACCTGCAAGTCGTCGATCATCCGGTTTCCGTCGACCACCGTGTAGAAGACCACGACCTTCACACCCGACTTCAACCCGTCGAAGTTGAACTCTTCCGGTACCTTGTAGGTCTTGCCGTCATCAAGCGTAATGGAAAGCTTTTTCGTATCAACCGCCTTGATCGTGGCTTCGACATCCACGCTTTGAGCGGAACTGGCCAAGGGCGACAGGATGCTGGCGGTGGCGAGGAGAGCCGCAATCAGGAGACGCATGGAGATACTGCTTTCATTGACGGATCGAGTGTCTTGTTTCGACACATAATTTGCTGGCAGATTGTGGCGAAATTCGCCCCCGATGATGACGATTTCCGGCTTCCTCCACAGATCGGGAAACACGATCCGCTGCGTCAGGTGGCGAGATGATGCTTTAGACCAAATGTCGATGATGTTCCGACAGTTTACCACAGAGGAAAACAAGAAATCACAGGCCAGTTAATGCTGTTCATCTAAAGCAGAAAATTAACTCGCGCCCCTTAGCTTTGATCCCGATGGTTGTAAAACAGGATGACATGGCTGGTGCGGTTTCTCTCTTCACTCAATATTTTCAAGCGGGA
Organism: Rhizobium rhizoryzae; assembly: GCF_011046895.1. NCBI lineage: Bacteria > Pseudomonadati > Pseudomonadota > Alphaproteobacteria > Hyphomicrobiales > Rhizobiaceae > Affinirhizobium > Affinirhizobium rhizoryzae. The sequence continues at coordinate 70,364 of NZ_CP049250.1, forward strand.
GAGCCCCCAATATCTGACACGGCGTACGCCGCTTGCCATGGCTTTTGTCATGGTCATCGGGATCATAGCGCTCGGACTCGTCATTGATCTTGAGCGTACATCGCGGCATCAGGCCGAATTGCGCGAGTCTGCTGAACATTCTCTCGCCGACCTCGTCCAGAAAATCGACGGACATTTGCGCCGGGATCTGATGATCGCCGATAACCTGGCGAATGTCTTGCGGTATAAATCGCGTTTTTCTCCTGTACAACTGGATGACGAGGCGCGATCCGCTCTGCAGATGAACCGTCACATTCGTGCCATCGCGGTTGCGCCGGACAACAAGCTCAGCCACATCCTGACGCGCGACGGCACCATCGATCTGTCGAGCAATCAGCCGCGCCCGGACCAGCAGAACCTGCACCTGAAGATTCTGGCTCGACAGTTGAGCGGGCTTTCCCCGACGCAGGAGCCAATCCTCCTGCCGGATCCGGACCAGGATGTTCTCAACCTTGCGGTGCCTGTGCCGGGCGCAGATGAGCAATCATGGGGATCACTGGTTCTGCTGATCGACCGCAATGCATTTCTGTCGGACGTGGGCCTCGACGCCCCATCCTCCAGCGTTTCCCTGCAGCACACTGAAAGCACCCACTCGCTTCATGTTTCCATCGAGCATCGCGGACTGAATGGAACATCGCCCATTACGGGGAAACCGCATGCTGCAGACATACTTGCACTGTCGGGCCAGTTGGACCTGTTCGGAACGGGCCAGTGGCATATCCGCGCGATCCCGCAGGCGGGCTGGGACGCTGCGCCCGAAGATCTGGTTCCTTTCCGCATCTTCCTGACGCTGACAGGCTTGGCAGTCATCGTTCCCATCATCATCGCAGCCTTCCTGATCGGCGAGCGCAACCGCAATATCCAGATGCTGAAGGCACGCGAGGCCAATCTTCTGGAGCTATCGCAGCGTTTCAACCTCGCCATGGAAACGTCGAACATCGGCATCTGGGAAGTGAAGGCAGACAACCACCTGATCTGGGACGAGCGGGCAGCCACCCTGCACGGTAAGACTCCCGATATGGAGGCCAACAGGCTTGAGGAATGGCTGGATCTGATCGTGCCGGACGATCTTGCCGCGGCAGAGGCCCATTTCTTCACGGCGATCTGTTCTTCGGAACCTTGCACGAATATCTACCGCATCCGCACTGCTCAGGGCGAGATCCGTTATCTGCGATCGGCGGGCGCAAGCTATCGCAAGAGCGACCTGACGACCCACACCACGGGCATCGTCTGGGATGTTACGTCCGACATGATGGTCAACAAGACGCTGCTGGAAGCCAAGGCCGACAGCGACATCAAGAATGCCGAGCTTGAGCTGGCGCTCGATGAGCTTTCGAACCGCGAGCAGGAACTGGAAGAACTGTCGACACGCCTGAATTTGGCGCTCGCTTCCTACAATTGCGGTATCTGGGAATCCATACCCTATGGCGGAGCGGAAATATGGGATGAGCGCATGTGTCAGCTCTACGGCATTCCGGAGGCTGGGCGCACGGTCGACCATGGAACCTGGATCAGCATGATCCATCCAGAAGACCGATTCATGGCGCGTGGTCTTGTCAGGGAGGGTCCCAATGATCTTTCTGCCAAACCGCTGACGGTGCGCGTTCCCCAACCGGATGGAAGCATCCGGTATGTCCGATCCATCGGCAAGATGCATCCGATGCGTGATGGTTCCACCAAACTCGTCGGGATTGCCTTCGACGTGACCGGCGACATGCTGATGACCCAGCAGTTGCAGGCCGCAAAGCGGGAAGCCGAAGCGAAGAACGTCGAACTGGAACTGGCAAAACATCGGATCGAGCACAATGCTCTGCATGATCCACTGACCGGTCTTGCCAATCGCCGGAAGCTCGACATCGAACTCGATGCGCTGACCCAGCAAAGCCGTGCTCAACGCATGCAGGTCTCGATCCTGCATCTTGACCTCGACCGTTTCAAGCAGATCAATGATACGCTGGGCCATGCGGCGGGCGACGCCATGCTGGTCTATGCGGCGCAGATCCTGACGCGCAACGTCAGCGGCAAGGACGTGGTTGCGCGGATCGGCGGCGACGAATTCGTTATCCTCATACAGGGGGAAAGCGACGCCGACGCCGTGGCCGAGCTTTCGAACCGAATCATCACGGAAATCCGCCAGCCACTTGATTTCGAGGGCTTTTCCTGTCGCTGCGGCGTTTCCATCGGCATTGCACAGGCCAGTGGAACGCGCATCGATGGACGCAAGATGCTGGTCAATGCGGATATCGCACTCTACAGGGCGAAAAATCTCGGCAGAAACCGCTACGAGTTCTTCACGCAGAACCTGCAGTCTGAAATCATTACCCAGAAACGAACCGCCGACGAGCTTCTGACCGCTATCGAAGAGCAGCAGTTCGTGACCTGGTACCAGCCGCAATTCTGCGCGAACAGCATGAAGCTGACCGGCGTGGAAGCACTCGTACGGTGGCGTCATCCGCATCGCGGCATTCTGGCGCCGGATGCATTCCTCGGCATCGCGGAAGACCTGAACGTCACTGCGACACTCGACCAGATCGTTCTCGAAACTGTTCTCAAGGACCAGATGCGGTGGGCGGCGGCCGGGATCGACGTGCCGAAGGTATCGGTCAACGTTTCTTCGAAGCGTCTTAAGGACGAGGGTCTCATCGAAACGCTGAAAACGCTCCAGATCACGCCCGGACGCATCTCCTTCGAACTCATCGAGTCGATCTTCCTGGACGAAAGCGAAGATGGCGTGACCGCCAATCTGGATCGCATCAAGGCCCTTGGGATCGACATCGAGATCGATGATTTCGGGACGGGGCATACCTCGATTGTCAGCTTGCTGAAGCTCAGACCGAAGCGCTTGAAGATCGACCGCCAGCTCGTGATGCCAATCCTGGAGTCCCGTCAGGAGCTGACGCTCGTTCGCGCGATCATCGACATCGCCAAATCGCTTGGGGTCGAGACCGTGGCTGAAGGCGTGGAGACAATGCAGCACGCCAAGGTGCTGAGGGACATGGGCTGCGACCTGTTGCAGGGCTACGCCTTTTCGCGTCCCCTTCCCTATGAAAACTTCAGCACCATGGCGATGGCAGGCTTCCGACAGGCAAGCTGATCCAGACGGGTGCAGGACCGGCGAACGGATTGCCCGATAAAAGGGCTTTCCTCGTGCCAGTCTTTTCCACTATGACAAACCCGATTTCAAAGGGAGCGGCTCTTCGCCGCCGAATGGTCGGGTCTCATGTCGCACAACACATTTGGTCATCTCTTCCGCGTTACAACCTGGGGTGAAAGCCATGGTCCTGCGCTTGGCTGTGTGGTGGATGGCTGCCCTCCCGGCATCACCTTCACACTTGAAGACCTTCAGGTGTTCCTTGACAAGCGCAAGCCGGGTCAATCCCGCTTCGTGACGCAGCGCCGCGAGGACGATATCGTCAAGGTTCTGTCAGGTGTGATGCTCTCCGACGATGGTGTGACGATGACCACGACCGGCACGCCGATCTCGATGCTGATCGAAAATACCGACCAGCGCTCCAAGGATTATGGCGACATCGCGCGCCGCTATCGCCCCGGCCATGCCGACTTTGCCTATGACCTGAAATATGGAATTCGCGACTATCGCGGTGGCGGACGGTCTTCGGCCCGCGAAACAGCAGCACGCGTGGCCGCCGGAGCGCTGGCGCGCAAGGTCATTCCCGGTGTGACCATTCGGGGTGTCCTGACCCAGATCGGCAAACACAAGATCAACCGCAACAACTGGGATTGGGCGCAGGTCGACCAGAACCCCTTCTTCTGCCCGGATGCTGCCATGGTGCCGGTCTGGGAAGAGTATCTGGATGGCATTCGCAAGTCTGGCTCGTCCATCGGCGCGGTGATTGAAGTCGTGGCGGAAAATGTGCCCGCCGGTCTGGGTGCGCCGATCTATTCCAAGCTCGACCAGGATATCGCCTCGCTGCTGATGTCGATCAATGCGGTGAAGGGCGTCGAGATCGGTGAAGGCTTTGCCTCGGCGGAACTGAGCGGTGAAGAAAATGCCGACCAAATGCGCATGGGCAACGACGGCAAGCCGCTGTTTCTCTCCAACCATGCAGGCGGCATTCTGGGCGGCATTTCCACGGGTCAGCCCATCGTCGCCCGCTTCGCCGTAAAGCCCACCTCCTCAATCCTCACGGAGCGCCAGTCGATCGATGCCGACGGCAACAATGTGGATGTGCGCACCAAGGGTCGCCATGACCCCTGCGTTGGCATTCGCGCTGCGCCGATTGGTGAAGCCATGGTCGCCTGCGCCATCGCCGACCACTATCTGCGCGACCGTGGCCAGGTGGGAAAGGTGCGCGCCTGAACCACGCTGCGGTTTACCGCCCGACGATCATAGCCATGCCGACGGACCGAGGAGCCGTTTCCTTGAAGCCGAACTGTTCGTAAAGACGATTTGCGGGTACATCTGCAATCAGGCTCACATAGGCTGTGGCCGGAAGATTCTGACGGATATAATCGGTCAGCGCGCCCATGATCTTCTTGCCGAGACCCTTGCCCTGGTGTGTAGGGTCCACGGCGATATCCGTAATCTGGAAGAAACACCCGCCATCGCCGATGATGCGGCCCATGCCGACAACATCATCGCCCAAATAGATCGAAACGCCGAAAACCGTGCCCTTCAGCCCTTTGCGGGAGGCCTCTTCCGAAAATGGCGTCAATCCCGATATGGTTCGCAGACGCATGTAATCGCCAAGTTCGGGAAAGTTTGAAACAACAGCGTAACCACTCAATTCATTCACTCCTTCAGGCACCGGCCAGCCAGCCATCGGCATAGTTCACCCCTTCCACACCGGTGAAGCGCGCAAGCCGCAAAAGCTCTGCGTTCAGGCGCTCCAACCGTCCGGTGGATAGCTTGACGCCCGGCTCCAGCCACAGCCGCTTGACGCCAAGAAGGCTTGTCTTGCGGTCGGCCTTCATATCGATGCGCCCAATCATCCGATCCGCTTCCAGCAGCGGGAAAACGTAGTAGCCATATTGCCGCTTGGGTTCGGGCACGAAAATCTCGATGCGATAGAAGAAGCCGAACAGGCGTTCGGCGCGGTTGCGATCCCGCAGCAGTGGATCGAACGGTGACAGGACGCGGATCCGCTGCGGCGGCACAGGGGGTTCCAGAATTGCGGGCAGTTGCTCCTTCAGCGCAAAGGAAGGACGTGACGTGCCATCGACACAGGCAATGGAGACCAGTTGCAATTCCTCTCGGTGGCTATCCACCCAGGTTTTCGCCTCCTGCGGGGACACCAGCGCCCAGAAGGCAGCGATTTCTCCATGCGTTGCAAAACCAAGCCGGGAAAGCGCCGAGCGACAGGCCCAATCGACGAATTCATCGTGGCTGACCTCCGGCTCATAGTGATGCGGCGGAATGACCCGCTCCGCCAGATCATAGACTTTCTGAAAGTTTTCCCGCCGCGCGATGGCGAGCTTGCCGGTATGCCATAGAAATTCGAGCGCAGTCTTCGAGGGATGCCAGTTCCACCAGCCGCCGCCTTTGTGATCCTCCGCTTTCACATCACGCGACATGGTGGCCCCCAGCGTGCGGATGCGCTGATAGGTTGCCTCGAAAGCGCGGTCGAACCCCTCCCCCTGCCACTTGGCCCAGTTTTCCATGATCTTTGCCTCGCGGCGGACAAAGCGATGCTTCCAATAGGGAAAGAAGGCGGACGGAATGACCGAGGCATCATGCGTCCAGTGTTCAAACAGGCTTCTCTCTTTCTCCAGCAGCCGGACGAGATCCTCCCTCCGATAGGTCTGGTTGCGGGAGAACAGGATCTGGTGATGGGCGCGCTCCACGGTCTGGACGCTATCGACCTGAACAAAGCCGAGATCCTCGATCAGCCGCTGCAGCCCCTGCAAACCAAGCGCGCGATTTGGCGCGGCGGCAAGGCCTTGCCGCTCCAGAAACATTCGCCGTGCACGCTCGTTTTCAATCAGAATCGTCATAATTCTCACGCTAGCGCTTGTTCTTGTTTTGTTCAATGCGGCGCGTCGATTTTTCCGTATTCAGACAGGCATTCCCCTGATCGAAGCGGAGCGTTATAGAGACTGCGGAAACGGATAGAGGCCTTCACGGTTGCGCATTCAACTTGAAAACGCGGGTTTGAGCTTTGGAGAACGGGTGGCGCTTCATCCGCTTTCTCTCGAATTGACTGAACACCGGATCGGCGTGATTGGCCTGAACGGTTCCGGCAAGACCAGTTTTGCCCGGCTGATTGCCGGACTTGCCAAATCCACGCGCGGCAAGATTCTCATCGATGGTCTGGATTGGGCCGAGGACGGTGATGCCTTGCGCGGACGTATTGGCTTCATTTTCCAGAACCCGGGACACCAGATCATTCTTCCAGTGATTGAGGATGACGTGGCGCTTGGCCTGAAGAGCCGAGGCGTCAAGGGACCGGAGGTGAGCCGGCGTGTTGGCGCAGTGCTCCAGCGGTTCGGGATCGAGGATCTTGCAAGGCGGCGTCCGCATGAATTGTCCGGCGGCCAGTTGCAACTGGCGGCACTGGCGGCGGTGACGGTGACGGAGCCGGATCTGCTACTGTTCGACGAGCCGACCAATCAACTGGACCTGCGCAACCGGGCCATCGTCAAGGACACGATTGGCGACTTGGCCGAACAGGCCATTGTGGTGAGCCATGATCTGGATCTGGTCGCAGGCTTCGAGCGAGTGCTGGTGTTTCACGAAGGTCGGATCGTTTTCGATGGCTGGGGTCACGAAGCGATCCGTTTCTATTGCGAGCTGGTCGGATGCTGAACAGCCTCCACATCGAGGGGGAAAGCTGGCTTCACCGGATGGGAACCGGCTGGAAGCTTTTCGCGCTGCTGGTGCTCAGCCTCGTGCTCACGCTCATCAGCAACCTGCCGCTGCTTGCAGCCGCGCTTGTCGCTTCGCTTATGGTTTCGCGCAGTATCGGCATGACGGAGAGGATGCTCTGGCAGAGAACGAAGCCGGTGCTCCTGACGATTGCCTTTCTTGCACTTGTCAACATGGTGCTCCTGTCGCCGCGCGACGGTCTGGTCATTCTCCTACGCCTGCCTGCCATCCTGTTTTTTGCCAGTGCCGTGACGGCAAGCACATCCCTCTCTGCGTTCATCGATACACTGACGCGAGCCGCCATGCCGCTGGAAAGGCTTGGCCTCATCAGAGCGGCGGATCTGGGTCTGGCGCTTGGCCTTGTCCTGCGCTTCGTTCCTGAGATTCATGCGCGCTACGGGGCCTTGAAGGATGCGCACAAGGCACGCGGTATTCCGGTGAAGCTGCATCGCCTGCTCGGTCCGCTGATCATTTCAACCCTCAAGGATGCGGATAGCATTGCCGACGCGATTGACGCACGCGGCATTCGAGGCCAGAAAAGCCGCCATTGATCTTTTTTAAAAGAGGCGCTCAGCCTCGACAGGAGTTTTCATGTCCACCAGAGATCTCGTGCTTGCGGCGCTGTTTACCGCCATCATCGTTGTTCTGGGCCTGATTCCGCCGGTTCCGCTGGCGTTTCTGCCGGTGCCGATCACCGCGCAATCCATGGGTGTCATGCTGGCAGGCTGCATCATCGGCGCTAGGCGCGGTGCGCTGGCCTATGTTCTGCTCGTCGTGCTGGTGGCGGTCGGCCTGCCGGTCCTGTCCGGCGGTCGCGGCGGTCTTGCCGTCCTCATGGGACCGACAGCAGGCTACATCTTCGGCTGGATTGTCGGCACCTTCGTCACTGGCCTTCTCGCTCAGCGACTCGTCAGCGAAAGCCAGCCCGCGCTGCGCCAGATGGCGGGTTTCCTGATTGCGGGCGTCGTGGGCGGCATTGTCGTCGTCTATGCCATCGGCATGCCCTGGCTGAGCTTCATTACCGGCACGCCTTTCGACAAGGTCGTCACCGGCTCGGTCGTCTTCCTGCCCGGCGACATCCTGAAGGCTGTGATCGCATCGCTTGCCGCACGCGCCGTCATGGTCGGTTATCCGCTGCTTCCACAGCGCGCCTGATCAATCCAGGAAGCGATACAGCCAGTCACGCAGGTCTTCGGGAAGCGGTGCCGGGGCGCCGCTTTGCCGGTCGCAGGCGCTCCAGATGATTTCGGCCTCCGCCACCTGTTCCGCACCCCGGTGCATGAGGATGGAAAAGCCGGCGGAGCGCCCGCCGATCTTGCTGACCCGCACGGTGGTTTCGATCCGATCGCCAAAGCGCACGGCTCGCAGAAGATTGCAGCTGACCTTCGAGACATAGAAGGCCGGATCGGTGTCCAGCGGTTCACGCTGGTCCCAGAAGCGCGCGAGCGCCTCTTCCGCATGAATGATATAGGCCGCGCTGAACATTTCGCCGCGCATGCCGACATCTCGAAACGGCACTTCGAACACATGCCGGTTGTTGATCTGTTTCGCCGTCATTCTGCCCCTCAACCGGTCTCCCGGTCTTCCACCCGTTCCAGACATTAAAGAGGACAGACGCGCCCCTCACAAGCAGGAAGCGGTGGGTGGCGGGTTTCGACGTCTTGAAATCTCATCACTTATAAGCCATTTCGGTGACGCCCGCCTTTTTGGTTGAAGCGGCAGGAGGCCGAGTGCATGACGACCCGCCTGTACGAAAACAAGATTTTCCTCGAACACAATACGCCAGAAGGCCATCCCGAGCGCGCCGACCGGCTGCGCTCGCTGGCGCTGGCGCTGGAGCACCCGAACTTCGAACGGCTGGAGCGTGTGCAGGCACCCCAGGCCAACGAGGATGCCGTTCTGCTGGCGCATCCGGAAGAGCACCTGTTCTCCGTCATGCGTGAAATTCCCGAAGAGGAAAACCGCATCCGCCAGATCGAAGCGGATACGCATGTCAGCCAGAAGAGCCTGCAGGCGGCGCTGACCGGCATTGGCGGGGCCATTGCCGCCGTGGATGATGTGTTCAACGGCAAGGCGGACAATGTGTTCGTGGCCTCCCGCCCCCCGGGCCATCATGCCGAAAAGTCAAAGGCCATGGGCTTTTGCCTGTTCAACAATGTGGCGATTGCGGCCCGCCATGCGCAGAAGACCTATGGTGTCGAGCGCGTCGCCATTGTCGACTGGGATGTGCATCACGGCAATGGAACGCAGGATATTTTCTGGGACGATCCGAACGTGCTGTTCTGTTCCACGCACCAGATGCCGCTCTACCCGTGGACGGGTGAGCTTGGCGAAACGGGAGCGCACAACAACATCATCAATGCGCCGCTCGAGCCGCATGCGGCGGGCGATCATTTTCGCGAAGCATTCTCCACCCGCGTTCTGCCCGCGCTTCACAACTTTCGTCCGGATTTCCTGCTGATCTCGGCAGGCTTCGACGCACATCACCGCGATCCGCTGGCGCAGATCAATCTGGTTGGCGATGATTTCGACTGGGCGACCGGGCGTTTGATGGAAATTGCCGGACGCTATGCGGGCAACCGCCTCGTAAGCCTTCTCGAAGGGGGCTATGATCTTGAAGGACTGGCGGAATCCGCCGGACTTCACATTTGCAGACTGATGAAGGGTTGATGATGAGCGACAGTGCAGCAAACCAGGATGTGGGCAGCCTGAGCTTCGAAAAGGCGGTGGCCGAGCTGGAAGGTATCGTGACACGGCTTGAGCGGGGCGATGTGGCGCTGGACGAATCCATCGCCATCTACGAGCGGGGCGAAGCGCTCAAGAAACATTGCGAAACGCTTCTCAATGCAGCGGAAAACCGTATCGAGAAAATCCGTCTCGACCGGGCTGGCAAGCCGCAGGGAGCAGAGCCTCTCGACGGCGAATAATCGCAGACCAGTTGGGAACCTGAACGGGGCTCCCGCCGTTTCCGGGCCATGGCAAGAGATACCGGACCCCGCGCCCGCAAGGGCATGATCAGCTTCGTTGTTACCATTTTCGTCGTGGCCCTCATATTGGCCGCGATCTACATGATCGGTTTCACGCCCGGCGAGACGAATTGATCGGCGTCACCGCACTTGCGTGACACGATGATCGATGGCGTTCAGGGATCGATCAACATGCCCTTCGAACACCAGTGCCTGTTCGTCCTGCACCAGCGATATGGCGGGCTGACCGTTCAGCCTCACATGCAGCGATTGCGACAACCCTTCCTCGATACCGCCCGTCAGGAGATCGTAGAAGCGGTTGCCCGGTCCGGTGATCGCAACCGGCATGTCGCCTGCAAGGCTCAGCACGCGCGACAACCCCTGCCCCAGCGCAAGACCCGCCTGACGGAAGGCATATTGCGCCATGCGATTGCCCTGACGTGCCGACTGGGCAATCTTTTCCATTTCTACAAGCGGAACGAACTTGGCGGGTATAGTGTTCGGCGGCACCTGGAACGCCAAGCGCAGGATGCCGTAGAAACCGGCCGATGCCTCGATACAGCCATAGGCGCCGCAGCGACAGAGCCGGTTGTCGGGAGCATTCAGCATATGTCCGAAATTCGGGGCGGTCGTCATGATTTCGCCTGCCTCCATGCGCGCAATGCCGAGGCCTATGCTGTGGCCAAGCGACAGGGCAACAAGCCCGTTCGGCGGCATTTCCGATCTCGACGATTGGCGCCGTGCCAGGGCCTGAACCACGAGCAGGGTTTCATTGCTGAGCGACAGGTGGCAATTGGGATAGGCATCGGCCAGCACTGAAAAATCCACCTCTTCGCGTCCGAGAACCGGCGACCAGACAAGCCTGCCAACCTCCGGCTCCACGATGCCCTTGCTGCTCAAGGAGAGCTGGCTGAAAGCCTCCGGCGGAAGCTTGGAGCGCCCCAGAAGCCTGGCGAGCGATGCGGCCATATCCTGCAGAAGCGGACCCGCCTTCGCAACGTTGACATCCCGAACCGTGCTGAACCGGTCAATCAGCTTGCCGCGGTAATCAGAAAGCGCGTAGTGCAGCGCATCCGAAGAGATCTGCACCGAAACCGCATAGGCAAACCCGGCAGCCCGCTCGAACAAGACGCGCGGCCGCCCTCGCCCGCTGGGCGCGCTCTGCTCCTGCCGCTCGATGGCGCCTGCCTTTTCCAGATCGACCGTGACCGCCGTGACCGTGGCAGAGGCAAGGCCTGTCAGTTCCGAAAGCTCCGTATGGGAAAGCGCGCCCTTTAGCCGCAACACGCCCAGCACGGCCAGCATGTTCTGGCGGCGCAGAAGCTCGGTGCCGGGCTTTGCCGTAGAAAAGCGTAGTCCCTGAACCTCGTCTCCGGTCGGCGAAGATTTCACCCACATGATTTCACAACTATCACCACTCGAAAGGGCTGTTGACACCCTGACAATCATCTGCCAGATATTTTCTCGACTGTCGAGAAAAACAATTTCCAGCATGGGAGCGGAGGTTGTCGACGGTATTTGGGCGGGGGAGGAGCGGACCGAGGTCCGAGGCTGCCTCGTATTCACTCGGGAGGTTTTAATGAAATCAGTTCTGAAGCTGATGGCCGCTGCTGCTGTCATCACCGCTGTTCACGCACCGGCTTTTGCCAAGGATCTCGTCGTTGGCGTATCCTGGTCCAACTTCCAGGAAGAGCGTTGGAAGACCGACGAAGCGGCCATCAAGAAGGCGCTCGAAGCCGCTGGCGCGAAGTATATTTCTGCTGACGCCCAGACATCTGCTGCCAAGCAGCTGACCGACATCGAAAGCCTGATCTCGCAGGGCGCCAACGCCCTCATCGTTCTGGCGCAGGATTCGTCCGCTATCGGCCCGGCCATTGAAAAGGCAACCAACGAAGGCATTCCGGTCATCGGCTACGACCGCCTGATCGAAAACCCGAAGACCTACTACATCACCTTCGACAACAAGGAAGTCGGTCGCCTTCAGGCCAAGGAAGTCTTCAAGGTCAAGCCGCAGGGCAATTACGTGTTCATCAAGGGTGGCTCCACCGACCCGAACGCTGATTTCGTCTTCTCTGGTCAGCAGGAAGTGCTGAAGGACGCCATCGCTTCCGGCAAGGTGAAGAATGTCGGCGAAGCCTATACGGATGGCTGGAAGCCGGAAATTGCCCAGAAGAACATGGAGCAGTTCCTGACCAAGAACAACAACAAGGTCGATGCAGTCGTTTCCTCGAACGACGGTATGGCCGGTGGCGTTGTGGCCGCTCTCGAAGCGCAGGGTCTTGCCGGTTCCGTTCCGGTCTCCGGTCAGGATGGCGACAAGGCCGCTCTGAACCGTATCGCGCTTGGCACCCAGACCGTTTCTGTCTGGAAGGACAGCCGCGAACTGGGCAAGAAGGCTGGCGAAGTGGCCGTGGCACTTGCCAAGGGCACCAAGATGGAAGCGCTTCCGGGCACACAGAAGTTCAAGGGCGGCGCCAAGGGCGTTGAAATGAACTCCGTATTCCTGACGCCGATCGCCATTACCAAGGACAACCTGAACATTGTTCTCGATGCTGGCTGGATCTCCAAGAAGGAGCTTTGCCAGGGTGTAAAGGCTGGTTCCGTCAAGGTCTGCAGCTAAGCTCGGACTTTAGAAGTCGATCATCGGCAACAAAAGTTCCGCAAGGGACGTCGCAGCACACCTGCGGCGTCCTTCGCTCGCGGAGGCTTGCCGACAAGAAGAGGGAGTTCAAGGCTTATGACGGATCAAACCATTCCGGTCGCCATCAAACCCGCCAGTGGCGCTCGCGCGGCACCCGGCAACCCGCTCAAGCGCTTCTTCCAGGCAACGGAAATCGACACGCGCCTTCTCGGCATGGTCGTTGCCATGCTGTTGATCTGGCTTGGTTTCCACGTTCTGTCGGACGGCCTGTTCCTGACATCGCGCAACCTCTGGAACCTCTCGGTCCAGGCGGCCTCCGTTTCCGTCATGGCAACGGGCATGGTGCTGGTGATCGTGACGCGCAATATCGACCTCTCCGTCGGCTCGATCCTCGGTTTCGTCGGCATGATCATGGCCGTGACGCAGACAAAGTTCCTGCCCGCATGGCTTGGCTATGACCACCCCATGACATGGATCCTGGCGCTGAGCGTCGGCATCGTTCTGGGCGCCGCCATCGGCGCATTTCAGGGCGCAATCATCGCCTTTCTCAATGTTCCCTCCTTCATTGTTACGCTTGGCGGCCTGCTGGTCTGGCGCGGCGCGGCCTGGATGGTGACGAGCGGTGCGACCGTTGCACCCATGGACACCAAATTCCGCCTGATGGGCGGCGGCGCGGATGGCTCCATCGGGGCAACCGCCAGCTGGATCGTCGGCGTCATCGCCTGCGGCTTCATCGTGCTGTCCATCCTGCATTCGCGCAAGCAGCGCAAGCGCTTCGGCTTTCCGTTGAAGCCGATCTGGGCCGAATTCTTCGTCGGCATTGCCAGCTGCGGCATCGTGCTCGGCGCAGTGAAGGTTCTCAACAGCTATTACATGCCGGTCAATCTGGCCCGCCGCTATGCGGAAGAGAATGGCATTGCCTGGCCGGAAAACGGTCTCGACATTCCGCTCGGCATCGCTATTCCGGTCCTGATTGCGCTCAGCATTGCCATCGGCATGAACTTCCTGACGAACCGCACGCGCTTTGGCCGCTACGTCTTCGCCATCGGTGGCAACCCGGAAGCAGCAGAACTGGCCGGCATCAAGACCCGCTGGGTGACCGTTCGCCTGTTTGCACTGATGGGAGCGCTCTGCGCCATCGCAGCCGCGATTTCTACCGCCCGCCTCAACGCCGCCACCAATGCACAAGGCACGCTGGACGAGCTTTATACCATTGCCGCAGCCGTGATCGGCGGCACGTCGCTGGCCGGTGGCGTGGGCACCATTGCCGGTGCGGTTCTGGGCGCGCTGGTCATGCAATCGCTGAATTCCGGCATGGTTCTGCTTGGCATGGATGCGCCCTTGCAGAGCATCGTGATCGGCATGGTGCTGGTGCTGGCGGTCTGGCTTGACACCATCTATCGCGCAAGAGCCCGCTAGAAGGAGCAGGAAAAATGACGCAAGACAAAACACCTCTGGTGGAAATGCGCGACGTTTCCATCTCCTTCGGCGGCATTCACGCTGTCGATGGTGCCTCGGTGGATCTCTTCCCCGGCGAAGTCGTGGCTCTTCTCGGCCACAACGGTGCGGGCAAATCCACCCTGATCAAGATCCTCTCCGGCGCTTATCGCCGGGATTCAGGCGAAATCCTCATCAATGGCGAAGCGGCTGATATCAACAACCCGCGCGATGCCAAGAAATACGGTATCGAGACCATCTACCAGACCTTGGCCGTGGCCGATAACGTCGATGCTGCCGCCAACCTCTATCTCGGCCGCGAGCTTCGCACGCCCTGGGGTACGCTGGACGATGTGGCGATGGAAGCCAAGGCGCGTGAGGTTATGGGGCGTTTGAACCCCAACTTTCAGCGCTTCAAGGAGCCGGTGAAGGCATTGTCCGGCGGTCAGCGCCAGTCTGTTGCCATTGCCCGCGCCATTCTGTTCGACGCCCGTATCCTCATCATGGACGAGCCAACGGCAGCGCTTGGACCGCAGGAAACGGCGCAGGTTGGTGAACTGATCACCCAGCTGAAGCGCGAAGGCATCGGCATCTTCCTGATCAGCCACGACATTCATGACGTGTTCGATCTGGCAGACCGGGTATTCGTGATGAAGAACGGCCGCGTGGTGGGCCATGCGCGCACTGAGGATGTGACCAAGGACGAAGTTCTCGGCATGATCATCCTGGGCAAGGTGCCGCCGGGTGCCACCGCCGGTCCCGGCGCCATGCAGATGGCGTGAGGGTAGCATTTTTGAAATCGAGCGGCGGGCCATGTGCTCGCCGTTTTTCGTTCACCCCTCCCGCAGCTTCGCTGCGACCTCCCCCTCAAGGGGAGGTGGGAGAATGCGTCACCCAGTGAAATCTGGTCTCACCCGAGGCAGTCCAGAACACCAAAGCTAAAGTAGGAACAAGTGCAGGCTACATATTCCCACCTCCCCTTGAGGGGGAGGTCGGCGCGGCGCGCCGGGTGGGGTGATGCACTGTTTCGCCGTGCAGCTCGATCCTACCCTCCCTCACCTGCCCCTGAGTACACCGGCCAGCGTGTGAATATGGGCGGCACCGATGCCGCAGCAGCCGCCAATGAAGCTGGCGCCCGCATCCGCCCAGTTGCAGGCAAAGCGGGAATAGGCATCGTCCGTCAGGTCCTTGCGGGTTTCGTGCAGGCCTTCGTTGGCGGCGCTGTCATCCGCATCGGCCTCGAAAGCATTGGCGTAGACGCCGATTTCGATCGGGACGCCTTTTTCCTTGAAGATGGCGGACGCCGTGCGCACCGCCGCTTCCATGACTTCCGGCTTGGCGCAGTTGAACATCAGCGCCTCAGCGCCGGAACCTGCCGCCCAGAGCGCTGCATCGGCCACCGTCTCGCCAGAGCGAAGTTTCGGTTCGCCGCCTTTCACCTGCGCCTCGTCATCCGCCAGCGTGAACGAGATCCAGAAGGGCTTGCCCGTATCTTTCACCGCGACACGCACCGCTTCGCCCTCGGCAATCAGGCTCAGCGTTTCGCCCAGCCAGACATCCGCATAGGCGTCGAGGTTTTCCACCAGCACCGAAAGATAATCCTGCACGCGGGAAGGATCGAAATTTTCCGGCTCGTAGGAGCCGAAGATCGGTGGCAGACCACCCGCGACCGTCACCGGACGACCAGCCTTCTCCGCTGCCTGTCGCGCCAGTTCGCCAGAGAGACGAATGAGCGCCGGGCCTTCCTTGGAAAAACGCTCTTCGCCGATGTGGAACGGCACCAGCGCATAGGAATTGGTGGTGATGACATCGGCACCGGCGGCGATGAATTCCTCATGCACCTGCCGCACGATCTGCGGGCTATTGATCAGCGCCAGCGCCGACCATTCCGGCTGCTTGAGTTCAGCGCCAAGACGCAGGAGTTCCCGGCTCATGCCGCCATCGAGAATTTTGAGCGTCGTCATAGGGTTACCTCATGGAATACAAACTGAAGCTCAGCGCCGGATCGGCACCTGTGCTTCGACAAACTTGAAACTGCGGGCAATCACGGCCGTCAGCGCGACATAGAACAAGGTCACCACGATCAGCGGCTCATAGACCAGCAGCGTGTCCTGCCGCACCTTGTAGGCGACCGCATAGAGATCCATGACCGTGACGGTGAAGGCGAGCGGCGTTGATTTCAATTGCAGCACCACCTCGCCCGCAATGGTGGGCAGCGCGATGCGGATGGCGCGTGGCAACCAGATACGGCGCACCAGCGTGAACGGGCCCATGCCAACCGCGCGGCCCGCTTCCAGCTCGCCCTTGGGCACCGAGAGAAGCGCGCCCCGCAGGATGACGGCCTGATAAGCGGCAAAATTCAGCGTGAACGAGACCGCCGCGAAGAAGAAGCCCTCGCGCAGGATGGGCCAGAGAAAGCTTTGTCTGAGGCCCGGCACCAATGGCAGGAGCGAGCCGACACCGTAATAGAGCAGCCAAAGCTGGATGAGCAGCGGTGTGCCGCGCAGGAAGGTGCAATAGGCCCGCGAGAGATTGCGGGATATCAGCCCGCCGGACACCTGCGCGAAGGCGAGGCCGATGGCGAGCACGAAGCCCACGGATACGGAAATCGCGAGCAGCGACACGGTCTGTATCGCGCCGTCGATCAGAAGCGGCCAATATTTCGCAATCCAGTCGAACCTCATCTCGCCCTCCTCAGCTCAACTGTGGCTGGCCGCGTCGCACGCGGCGTTCCAGTGCGGTGAAAACGAGGTTCGAGACGAGCGTGATGGCCAGATAGAGAAAGGCCGCCGCAAGGAAGAACAGGAAATATTGCTTGGTATTCGCCCCTGCCAGCCTGGTTGCCAGCGCCAGTTCCTGATAGCCGACCACGGCGACCAGAGCGCTATCCTTGATGATGGACATCCAGAGGTTTGCCATGCCGGGCAGCGCATTCGGCAACAGTGCCGGAAGGGTGACGCGGCGAAAGGCAAGGAAGGGCGAGAAGCCGAAAGCCCTGGCAGCATCGATCTGGCCGGAGGGAATTGCCAGAACCGCCCCACGAAGCACTTCCGTCATATAGGCCCCTTGCACGAAGCCAAGGACAGATACGGCGGCGACAAAGCCGTTTATTTCGATGGTGGGCAGGGAAACCGCCGTAAGCAGCCGGTTCAGCCCGTCTGTGCCGGCATAGTAGAGACCAACGATGAGAATGAGTTCCGGCACCGCGCGAATGATGGCCGTGTAGGCATTCAGCCCAAACACCAATGCACGATTGCCGGAAAGCTTGCCCAACGCACCGGCAAGGCCAATAGCCAGACCGATAGCGTAGGCGCAGGCCGAGATGGCGACGGTGGAGAGAGCGCCGGTCAGCAGCAAGCCGCCCCATCCCGGAGGATAGGGAGACAGCAGTTCCCAAACGCTCATCTGGCTCGCCGCCATCAAGGCTACCTCTTACTTTGCGCCGTAGACGTCGAAATCGAAATATTTCTTCGTGATTTCGTCGTATTTTCCACTGGCGCGCACGGCGGCAATGGCCGCGTTGAGCTTCGCCTTCAGCTCGGTATCGCTCTTGCGTACACCGCCGCCGACACCGATACCCAGAACGGCCGGATCAGCATCAACATTGCCCATGTCGGCGCAGCAATTCTTGCCTGTTTCGCTCTTCAGGAAATCGCCCAGAACGATGGAATCGGCAAACACATAGTCGATGCGGCCATTGGCCAGATCCTGCAGAGCTTCATCCAGGGTCTGATAGGTCTTTTCGTCTGCCTGCTTGGCGAAATACTTCTTGTAGTATTCCGTCTGGATGGTCGAGACCTGAATGCCGATGGTCTTGCCCTTCACCGCATCGGCCGTGGCACCCGGCTTCTGGTCCTTGGGGCCGATGAGCTTGCTCGGCGTATTGTAGTATTTGTTGGTGAAGTCGATCGTCTTCAGGCGCTCATCGGTGATCGACATGGACGCCCAGATCACATCCAGCTTCTTGGCTTGAAGCGCCGGAATCAAACCATCCCAGGAAGACTCCACGATCGTGCATTTTTCCTTGATCTCAGCGCAGACCGCATCCATCAGCTCGATTTCCCAACCCTGCCATTTGCCACTGGCATCCTTGGCGAAAAAGGGCGGATAGGCTTCATTCAAGATTCCAAAGCGCACCTCAGCCTGAGCGGCAAAGGCTGAGGCAATGAAAGCTGCGCCAGCGAGAAGGAGAGAAAAAGGCTTCATTCGGCAAATCCTTGATGGAGTTGAATGATTAGCGGGAAAAACCGCTGGTGAAACTGCGCGCCCGCTGCGTCAGCGGGGCATCGAAAACCTGTTGCGGCGGCCCCTGTTCGGCAATCTCGCCTTTGTCGAGGAAAACGACATGGCTGGACACATCACGGGCAAAGGCCATTTCGTGCGTCACGAGAAGCATGGTGCGCCCCTCCTCTGCCAGATCGCGGATGACCTTCAACACCTCGCCGACCAGTTCCGGATCGAGCGCGGAGGTCGGCTCGTCAAACAGCATGACCGCCGGATCCATGCATAGAGCCCGCGCAATGGCAGCCCGCTGCTGCTGACCACCGGACAGGAAAGCCGGATAGACATCGCGCTTGTCGGACAGTCCCACCTTTGCCAGCAGCGCCTCAGCCTTCTCGATGGCTTCGCGGCGTGACTTTCCCTGAACATGGATCGGGGCTTCAATGAGGTTTTCCAGAACCGTGCGATGAGCCCAGAGATTAAAGCTCTGGAAGACCATGCCAAGCCCGGTGCGCAGCCGCTCCAGCTGGCGGCGATCAACCGGCTCCAATCCCCCCTGGCGCGCGGGCTTCAGCTTCAGCTCCTCGCCTGCCACGATGATGCGGCCTTGGTCCGGCTTTTCCAGCAGGTTGATGCAGCGCAGAAGCGTGCTCTTGCCGGAACCAGACGAGCCGATGATGGAGATGACGTCGCCCTTTTGCGCCGTCAGCGAAATCCCGCGCAGCACTTCGAGACCGCCGAAGGTCTTGTGCACATTCTCGATCTGCAAGGCTGCGGTCTGTTGCGGGTTCATTCAAAACTTCTGTTGCCTGATGAGTTTGCGCACAATAAAGCTTCATTGCGCGGTTTATCCTCGCTTCATTGTTTAATGGCGCATAAAATCGTCATCTTAAAGGAACAGACGCATATTTTCCCTGCAGTTGAGGGAAAATTCGTCTCGAATGTGGTCAACGTGAGAAAGTTCTCGCAAGGAGAGGAGACCGGGTATGGCTGAAGCGCTGGATACCTTCGATCGTGCAATTCTGGACCTCGTTCAGAAGGACTGCCAGCTGAAGGCGGAAACCATTGCCGACGAGGTAGGCCTTTCCGCCTCTGCCGTGCAGCGCCGCCTGAAACGACTTCGCGACAATGGCGTCATCCAGGCGGAGGTGGCTGTCATCAACCGCAAGGCGACCAGCTTTCCGATGACCTTCATTGCGGGCATGGAAATCGAACGCGACAACTACGATGCGCTGGCCCGCTTTCGCCAGTGGGCGGAAAAACAGCCCAATGTTCAGCAGGTTTACTATGTCACCGGCCAGGTGGATCTGATCGCCATCATTACCGCGCGCGATGTGGAGCATTATGACGATATCAGCGCGCAATTGATGGCCGACAATCCGCAGATCAAGCGTATGACGACCAATGTCGTTCTGCGCGATGTAAAGACGGGCCTGTTTATTCCGGTGGAGGAGTAAGAAAAGGCCCGGATCGCTTCGATCCACATCTTGTTGACAAAGGGTTTTCCGCAATATTCCGTCATGCTCGGGCTTGTCCCGAGCATCTACAACCGATTGATTTTATTGAACGTCAGTAGATTCTCGGCACAAGGCCGAGAATGACGTCGCGGCTGTCAGGGGCGGATGGTAGGCAGATTGTCCGCAGTCGAAAACCCGGATCGCTCCGGGCCTCTTGCTTTATAGACTACCAGGTCTTGCCCTTGGCATTGGCCTGCTTGGGCTTACCCTTCTTCGCAGCGTAGGGCTTTGCCCCATCCTTGAAGGGAGCCTTGGCGGCGTAGGGCTTTGCGCCTTCCTTGCGGGCTGGCTTATCGCCGCGGGCGGGCCGATCCGGGAAAGGACGCTCGGAGAAGGAACGCTCGCCTGCCGGACGGTCTTCGTTGAACCGCTTCTTCGGCTTGTCCTTGGTCCACTCGCCGCCACGCTCGCTGCGTGCTTCGCCACGAAACTCCTTGCGGGCGTCATCGCGACCTTCTGAACGGGCGGGACGATCTTCATAGGAGCGCTTGGCAAACGGCTTGTCGTTGCTGCGGTTTTCGAACGGGCGGGAAAGATCCGGCACGCCATCCAGCTGCTTGACGCGAACGCCACGCTCCAGCGTCTTGTTCGGGCCGATGGCACCGAGGAAGTCATCCACCTGATCGGCGGCAATTTCCACAAAGGTCTCTTCCGGCTGCATCTTTATCGCGCCGATGCTGGCCTTGGTCAGGCTGCCATTGCGGCACAGCATGGGGATGAGCCAGCGCGGCTCTGCATTCTGCTTGCGGCCAACCGACAGCGAGAACCAGACGGCGGGGCCAAACTCGCCGCGCGGCGTGCGCGGTGTCGGCTCGAATTCCTGACGCTCGCGGCCACCTTCGCGAGGCTTGCGCGCATCCTTGCCCTGAACGGAAACTTCAATCAGATCCTCCGGAGCCGCATTGCGGGCGCGGTGAAGCGCCACCAGAGCCGTTGCCAGTCGCTCGGCGCCATATTGTTCAGCGAGCTTGGCGATCAGATCCTGCTCTTCCTCACGAGCCTCTTCCTGGAAGATTGCATCGTTGAGAAGGCGCTCCTGATCACGGGCGATGACTTCATCGGCGCTTGGCGGACGAACCCAGTTCGGCGTTACATCGGCGCCGCCCAGCAAACGTTCTGCCTTGCGGCGCTGGTTGACGGGCACGATAAGCGCGCTGATGCCCTTGTTTCCGGCGCGGCCCGTGCGGCCCGAACGGTGAAGCAGCGTTTCGGAATTGGTGGGGAGGTCGGCATGGATGACGACTTCGAGACCCGGCAGATCGATACCGCGGGCGGCCACATCGGTCGCGATGCAAACGCGCGCGCGGCCATCGCGCATGGCCTGCAGCGCATGGGTGCGCTCGTTCTGTGTCAGTTCGCCCGAAAGCGCCACGACCGAGAAGTTGCGGTTGCTGAGGCGCGCGGTCAGATGGTTCACATTGGCGCGCGTGGAGCAGAACACGATGGCGTTTCTGGCTTCGTAGAAGCGCAACACGTTGACGATGGCGCTCTCGCGGTCTGCGGGAGCGACGACGAGCGCACGATATTCAATGTCGGCGTGCTGCTTTTCTTCAGACGCGATCTGAATGCGCACGGCATTGTTCTGATACTGCTTGGCGAGCTTGGCGATACCGGAGGGAACGGTTGCCGAGAACATCAGCGTGCGGCGTTCTTCAGGTGCAGATTCCAGAATGAATTCCAGATCTTCGCGGAAACCGAGGTCCAGCATCTCGTCGGCTTCGTCCAGAACGGCGACGCGGATGTTGGACATATCCAGCGCGTTGCGGCGAATATGGTCGCAGATGCGGCCCGGTGTGCCGACAACGATATGGGCGCCACGTTCCAGCGCGCGGCGTTCGTTGCGGATATCCATGCCGCCCACGCAGCTGGCAATCACGGCGCCTGCCGGCTCATACAGCCAGTCGAATTCGCGCTTTACCTGAAGGGCAAGCTCACGCGTCGGCGCAATGATCAGCGCCAGTGGTGCTTCTGCACGGCCAAAACGCTCACCGTCATCCAGCAGGTTCGGCGCGATTGCGATACCGAACGCAACCGTCTTGCCAGAACCGGTCTGGGCTGACACCAGAGCGTCGGAACCGGACAGGTTTGGATCGAGCATGGCTTCCTGAACAGGCGTCAGGGTTTCATAACCGCGTTTTGACAACGCCTTGGCAATCGCCGGAACGGCGTTCTTCAGATCGGACATCACTTCTCTTTCGGAATGGGGATGAGCGCATTGGCGCGCCGCTGCCCCTAGATCGAGATCCGTTCTGAGTGCAGCGCAACATTGGGCTCTCCCTACTCATTTGTGGGGCAAATGTCAAAGCCGGGAAAGCGAGGTCTGCTAGAACCTTCTTGCATGGCTAATGCTAATATTTGCCAGATTCCTGCTCAGATCTGCCTATCGCCTCCCATGCAGACGATCTAGACTGGTTGCAAATCATTAGGAAAGCGCCCGCTCATGTCCTTCTTCCCCGGAAACGACCCCGAACCCGGCGATGCCTTTGCCTGCGATGCCATCGAAAACCTGATCATTCCGCGCTCCAGCGATATTGGCGGGTTTTCGGTGCGCCGTGCCCTGCCCACCCGCCAGCGGCGTCTCGTTGGCCCGTTCATCTTCTTCGACCGCATGGGACCGGCTGTTCTTCGTGCGGACGAGGCGCTGGATGTGAAGCCGCATCCGCATATCGGCCTCTCCACCGTGACCTATCTGTTCGACGGCGAAATCAAGCATCGCGACAGCCTCGGCACAGAACTCGTCATCCGCCCCGGCGACATAAACCTGATGACGGCAGGACGCGGCATCGTGCATTCCGAACGCACGCCGGAGAACCTGCGCGGCAATCCGCTTTCCATGTCCGGCCTTCAGACCTGGCTGGCGCTGCCGGACGACAAGGAAGAGATAGACCCTGCCTTTGCCCACACAGCCAAAAGCGACATGCCGCTGATCGATCTGGCGGGCATTTCGGGACAGGTGGTGATCGGCGCGCTGGACGGGCTGAAGTCCCCGGTCCACACCTTCACCGATACGCTTTATGTCGACCTGCGGCTGGAAGCTGGCCGCCGCTTCCCCTTCTCAGCCCTGCATGAGGAACGCGCGATCTATGTTCTATCCGGTTCGCTGGTGGTGGCGGGCGACCGGTTTGCGCAGGACCAATTGCTGGTTTTTCGCCCCGGCGACGAGATCACGCTGGAGGGCGGGCCGGAAGGCTGTCACATCATGCTGTTCGGTGGCGCGGCCCTGAACTCGAAACGCTATATCTGGTGGAATTTCGTGTCGTCTTCCAAGGAACGGATCGAGCAGGCAAAGGAAGAATGGCGCACCGGACGCTTCGATATCGTCCCCGGAGACGAAGAAGAGTTCGTGCCTTTGCCTTGAGCGGGGAATCCTATAGAAGCGCGGCAGATAACACTTGAAAAAGCCGCCTTTCCTCTCAATGTGAGAGAAAACGCAGGCTCCCGGACGCGAGAGCAGAAAAGGCCAGTTCCGTGACTTCTACCCCGAATACGCCCCTTCTGGACCAGGTGAACTGGCCCGCTGATTTGCGCAGGATCGACGATCGCGAACTGCCGCAACTCGCCCGTGAAGTGCGTGACGAGATGATTGATGCGGTTTCCAAGACCGGCGGCCATCTGGGTGCGGGGCTGGGCGTGGTGGAGCTGACCATCGCCATCCACAAGGTTTTCAATACGCCGGATGACCGGCTGATCTTCGATGTCGGCCACCAGTGCTACCCGCACAAGATCCTGACCGGACGCCGTGACCGCATTCGTACGCTGCGGCAGGAAGACGGCCTTTCCGGCTTCACCAAACGGGCGGAGAGCGAATACGACCCGTTTGGCGCGGCCCATTCCTCCACCTCCATTTCGGCAGGCCTTGGCATGGCGGTGGCGGCTGATCTTTCGGCCACGCCGCGCAACGTGATTGCCGTGATCGGTGATGGCGCGCTTTCCGCTGGCATGGCCTATGAGGCGCTGAACAATGCGGGCGCTCTGGATGCGCGGCTGATCGTCATTCTCAACGATAACGACATGTCGATTGCGCCGCCTACCGGGGCGATGAGCGCCTATCTGGCCCGCCTGGCCTCTGGCCGCACCTACATGGGCTTCCGCGAATTCGGCAAGAAGCTGACCGCCTATCTGGGCAAGAATGTCGACCGCGCCATTACCCGCGCCGTGGAGCATGCGCGCGGCTATGTGACCGGCGGCACCATGTTCGAGGAAATGGGCTTTTACCACATTGGCCCGATCGACGGGCATTCCTTCGAACACCTGCTGCCCGTGTTGCGCAATGTGCGCGACAATGCCAAGGGCCCGGTTCTGATCCACGTCGTGACGCAGAAGGGCAAAGGCTATCCCCCGGCGGAAGCGGCAGCCGACAAATATCACGGCGTCAACAAGTTCGATGTGATTACCGGCACGCAGGCGAAGGCGAAACCAAACGCGCCTGCCTATACATCCGTGTTTGCCGAAGCGCTGGTGCAGGAAGCAAAGCTGGACGAGAAGATCGTCGGCATCACCGCGGCCATGCCATCGGGCACCGGCCTCGACAAGTTGCAGAACCTGTTTCCCGAACGCACCTTCGATGTGGGCATTGCCGAGCAACATGCGGTGACCTTTGCCGCCGGTCTCGCCGCCGAAGGCTACAAGCCTTTCTGCGCGCTCTATTCCACCTTCCTGCAACGTGGTTACGATCAGGTGGTGCACGATGTGGCGATCCAGGGTCTGCCCGTGCGCTTCCCCATTGACCGCGCCGGTTTCGTGGGTGCCGATGGTCCCACGCATGCGGGTTCGTTTGATACTGGCTTCCTCGCCTCCCTCCCCGGCTTCGTGGTGATGGCTGCAGCTGACGAGGCGGAGCTGAAACACATGGTACGCACGGCTGCCGCCTACAATGACGGCCCGATTTCCTTCCGCTATCCGCGCGGCGAAGGCGTGGGCGTGGACATGCCGGAGCGCGGCGAAATTCTCGAGATCGGCAAGGGCCGCGTGATGAAGCAGGGTACGAAGGTTGCGCTGCTTTCCTTCGGCACACGCCTTGCCGACTGTCTGCTGGCGGCGGAAGACCTCGACGCCGCGGGTCTTTCAACCACGGTTGTGGATGCGCGCTTTGCCAAGCCGCTGGATCACGACCTCATCCGCCAGCTTGCCCGCCACCACGAGATTGTGGTGACGGTTGAAGAAGGCGCAATCGGCGGCTTCGGCTCCCAGGTCATGCACTTCCTCGCCAATGATGGACTGCTGGACAGCGGCCTCAAAATCCGTTCGCTGGTGCTGCCTGATCTCTGGATGGATCAGGCCAAGCCGGAAACCATGTATGCCAAGGCAGGCCTCGACCGCGCCGGCATCGTGAAAACCGTGTTCGACGCGCTGGGCCGTGGGGCGAAGGTGGGTGCGGCTGGGTGAGGTGTGCCTATTTTAATCGGATCAGAATTTAGGCAACGCGAACGACGGGTTTGGAACTTAGGTACCAAAGGCGGCGGGTTTAAGTTTCCCAGATTTTAGCAGAAATTGCAGCGTGTAAGCGACAGAAAGGGCGTCGTCCAACGCATCATGTCTCTTCAAATCTGGGTGCTCAAGACCGTAATAGCTTGCCAACTTGCTGCTGGGAGTTCTTGCCAAGTCCTCAAAAGGCATCCCAGCTGCAAGCAATAGTTTGACTGCGTTATCGAACCGGAACGCTGGAATAGGTGGTTGAATACCCTCAACGTAGCAACTGATTGCAACCATGTTGAGTTCGTCTTTTCCCCATGACCAGAAATTTGCGCCATCAGAAAAGCGGTCAAGACTATCCAGCGCTGCCGCTAGAGGCTTGCCGTCTGCGTTGATCTGCTCTTCGGTGATACCGGTCAGATCTGTGAAAAATCCGTCAATTGGATAACGAGCACCATGCCGGTCATGGGGCTTTACGTACGCTTTAAAGGTCTCCAATATCGGGAACCCATCATCGAGACCAATTTTCACTGCCCCGATCTGCGCAATGACGGGATCGGGATCAATAGCCGCGCACCAGAATCGGCTTTGGGAACCTTTGACGCAGAGAAACTCGCAATCGAATATGATAGCTGTTTTCACGCGTTTCTCCTCGCAGAAGTGATCTTACGAGGAAACTACTTGCATTTGTCGGCTTGGCAACGTCGGAGTTTTGCACCTAATTGCGGTATACTGACACTCCGTCGCTACTGCTGCAACGGCGGGTTTGAGACCAAAAACAATATATCGAGATCCTTTTCCGGCCAGAAATCGGTCTTCTCCAACACGAAGGTGGTGGGGCCGGTTTTCTTGATGCCATCGGCGCAGAGGCTGAGGTAATTGTCGGGCTTGCCCTTGTCGATGGTCAGCTTGAACTTGGAGATCGAGCCGCCCCAGTTTGCGCCGGTTTTCAGCACGTAGGAGAGCCAGCTCTCCGTGTAGTAGGGTCCACCTGAGCGGGATGCCTTTTCCAGCTTCATCGCCGTCTTCAGAAAGGCGTCGTCGATGCAGTAACGGTCCTTGTAGCTCGCATAGGTCTCGTTGGTCTTGCCTTCGCTCAGGAACGATATGGCGACCGTGCCGCCGACGCTCGGCTTGTAGCGATGGCTGACCCGCACCGGCTTCTTGGCCGGGAAAGTGGTTTTCCAGTAATAGACCGATTGCAGGGTCCACATCGGCGTGTAGACAGTCTGCATCCCCTGCCCTGCATCGAAGGTATCGGCATAGACGAGGCCTTTGCTTTCCCAATCCTTCAGGGTTTCCGGCGGCAGCGCCTTCAGCGCTTCGAGCGTCTTGTCTGCATAGGGGCGGAACGGAACCTTGCTGGCTTTCAGCAGATCCGTGTAATCGACGGAGAGCGCGCTGACACGCTGCTGCAACTGCGGCGTGATCGCCTTGCCGTCCTGCGTCACGGAGAAGCCAAGGAAGTTATCGGTCTCGTAATCCGGGATTGCCACGTTGCTATCGGGACGGGCCGTAATATCCGGCATGGGAAAGGCGATGATGCTTTCGATATCCTTGTCGCCACTGTTCTGGAAGACATAGTCAACGCGCACTTCGTCCATGGAAAGGAACAGGTTTTCCTCGACCATCGAAACATCGGTACTGATGACATAGGCCAGGCCGCCCGTGCGCAGTTCCGCCATCGTATCATTGGCGAGCGCGGGTGCGGCCAGGCAAAGCGCCGCCACGGTTGCAAGAAGCAGATGTTTCATGATCGGGTCCCCTCAGATTACCGGGGAACTTAGCGCGGCATGGATTTTACCGGAAGGGCGTCAAATGCGAAAAAGGGCCGCTTTCGCAGCCCCTCAGACTGCTGACAATCTTGCCTACCAGCCGCGACGTCATTGTCGGCCTTGTGCCGAGAATCTACTGAAGTCCAATAAAATCAATCTGTTGTGGATGCTCGGGACAAGCCCGAGCATGACGGAAGACTGCGGAAAACCCTTTGTCAACACATTGAAGGGGCCGCTTTCGCAGCCCCTTCCGGATGTCTCATCCATGAGGATTGATCAGAACTCTTCCCAGTTATCCTGAGACGGTTTGGCCTGCGGTGCGCCGCCGCCAAATGCCTTGGCCAGCGTGTTGTGCAATGCATTGGCGGGCGAAGCTTTCGGGCGCGAAGTGGTTGTGGCCGCAACGGGACCACGGCCAATGGCGGGACGTGCAGCAGGCCTTGCCGCTGCGTGTGGCGCTGGCTGTGCCACAGATGCGGGCTTGGCGCTGGCGGCAGGGGCGGCAGAAGCGCTTGCGTTGAAGGAAGAGCGCGCGGCACCGTTTGCAGGCGTTCCCAACTTGAACTGGCGCAGCAACTCGTCCAGCGAACTGGCTTCGCGGGCAAGCGAATGGCTGGCTGCCGTCTGCTCTTCCACCATGGCCGCGTTCTGCTGGGTGTTGTGGTCCATGGCGGAAATCGCCTGATTGATTTCCTGAAGACCAAGCGACTGCTCCCGCGTCGAGGTGACAATCGCCTTGATGTTGTCGTTGATTTCCTGAACCTCGACAACGATGGCCTGGAGTGCCTCGCCGGTTTCACCAACGAGCGCCACACCTGCATCCACCTGCTGGCTGGATGTGGTCAGAAGCGTCTTGATTTCGCGGGCCGCATTGGCGGAGCGCTGGGCCAGCTCGCGCACTTCCTGCGCAACGACCGCAAAGCCCTTTCCGGCCTCACCGGCACGCGCTGCCTCGACACCCGCGTTCAGAGCCAGAAGGTTGGTCTGGAAGGCAATATCATCGATGACACTGATGATATTGTTGATTTCGCTGGATGATTTGGAGATGCCCTCCATAGCGGATACGGCACGGCGCACGACTTCGCCCGAACGCTCGGCCCCCACGCGCGCCCGCTCGATGCGCTGGCCGACATCCTCGGCGCGCTTGGCGGAATCCTTGACGGTCGTGGTGACTTCCTCGATGGCGGCAGCCGTTTGTTCGACAGAGGCAGCCTGACGCTCCGTGCGCTTGGCGAGATCGTCCGTCGCGGAACGAATTTCGGCAGCACCGGCATTGATGGCAGAGGCGTTGTGACCGACGCTTTCCAGAGCGCCCTGGAGTTTTGCGAGCGCCTGGTTGAAGTCCACACGCAGGCGATCCAGATGATCGGCAAAGGGATTGTTGAGGCGGTAGGCGACATCGCCATCCGCCAGCTTGACCAGTCCTTCGGCCAGCGAATTCATGGCGAACTCGATTTCTGCCGTTTCGCGCGCCTTGCGGGCATCATTATCCTGACGCTCGCGATCCGAGGTCAGGCGGATACGGTCCGTTTCGGATGCAAGCCGCAGTTTCTCGACCGCCGCATCCTTGAACACGGCAACGGCCTTGGCCATCTGGCCCACTTCATCGCCGCGATCGAGTGCCGGAACCTTGATCTCATGGTTGCCGTTTGCCAGTTCCGTCATGGCGCTCGTCATGCCAACGATTGGCGTCACAATCGCGCGAGACAAGAGCCAGATGAGCAGCGTTGCAATGAGACCCGCTACGCCGCCACCGATAATCAAGGTCCAGAGAACGGCTTCATGAGCAGATTGCTGCTGTGCAATCATGCCGTTCTTGAAGGCCTGCGCCTCAGCGCGGACCTTGGCTGCTGCCTTTCGGAAATCTGCCAGCTGCGCGGTGCTTTCCCCAGCTTTTGTGTCAGCGACGGTGCCTTTGGCCTGATAGGCCTTCACCTGCGGCTCGACCACGTCCTTGTTGAAGGCATCCGCTGCGCTGCGCATCTGCTGCAAGCCAGTCAGAATGCCTGTTTGCCCAACCGCCAGCTTTTGTACGGCATCCAGAGCCGCAATGGTCGCGGAACGCTGGGCGCTGATGCTGGCCAGCATTTCTGCATTGCCGGAGATAAGGTATCCGCGCAGAGCCAGAGCCTGTTCCAGCTGCGCTTCTGACGCGGCAGCCACAATGGTGTCTGCCTCTTGCGCCACGACCAGAGCACCGGACGCTTGCGACGATTTGAGGCCCTGCCAATAAACAACGGCAGAGGCGCAGCCACAGACAAACATCAGGGCGAGGAATGTCGAAATGATTTTCTTACTGAT
This sequence comes from Rhizobium rhizoryzae, assembly GCF_011046895.1. NCBI lineage: Bacteria > Pseudomonadati > Pseudomonadota > Alphaproteobacteria > Hyphomicrobiales > Rhizobiaceae > Affinirhizobium > Affinirhizobium rhizoryzae. The sequence continues at coordinate 99,499 of NZ_CP049250.1, forward strand.
GGACAGGTCTCGGAATGACATCGGGTACCGCTTTCGAACAGCAATATGCATAGCCTTACAGAATCGCAGTTGAGTTAATATTGCGTTGCTCTCTTCGCTCGAAACGATAATTGCCCGTCGGAAACCACGTGTTTCTACAGATACTTAAACAGACGATTTGAATAAAATGGCATTCGTCATTTTCAGGCCAGACTCGGGAATGCGGATGCAAGGTGCGAAAAGCCTTGCGTTGAACGAGCGCGAACGGCATGGACACAGTATGACAGCAAAGACATCACAGAAAGCGGGCGAGAGGCTCGACCAACTTCTCGTCTCACGAGGGCTTTTCGAAAGCCGGTCTCGCGCACGCGATGCCATTGCCCGTGGCACGGTGCAGGTCAATGGCTTGACCGTGACCAAGCCTGGTCAGGTGGTTTCGACCGACGCCGCGCTGGTGGTGGACGATCCGGCACAGGCCTATGTCTCGCGCGCGGCCCTGAAGCTGATCGCGGCGCTTGATCATTTCGGCATCGACCCGGCTGGCATGCGCTGTCTGGACATCGGCGCCTCCACCGGCGGCTTTACCGAGGTGCTGCTGGAGCGGGGCGCATCCCATGTCGTTGCCGTCGATGTGGGTCATGACCAGATGAACGAACGCATCGCCTCCGATGAAAGAGTAACCAATCTCGAAGGCTTGAACGCGCGAAACCTGACGCGAGACGATATCGGCGACGATGACATCCACCTCGTCGTGTCGGATGTCTCGTTCATATCGCTCAAGCTCGCCTTGCCGCCAGCCCTGGAACTCGCAGAGTCGGGCGCGCTGTGTGTGCTGCTCGTCAAACCGCAATTCGAGGCCGGACGTGAAAATATCGGCAAAGGCGGCCTCTTACGCGATCCTTCGTCCGCTCCCGCCATCGCGGAGAACCTCAAGGCATGGCTCGAACAGGACATGGGCTGGAAGGCTCTTGGCCTGATCCCCTCTCCCATTGCCGGTGGCGATGGCAATCACGAATATCTTCTGGCTGGAAAAAAGCCCGCCGCCCCTTCGGAAACGACCGCATCATGAGCACCGAGTCCTACACCATCACCTCACTCACCTCCAAGGGTATGGGCTTGGCCCATGCGGCGGATGGGCCGGTCTATGTGCCTTTTGCGCTGCCGGGCGAAACCGTGGCGGTGGCGCGTGTGGGTAATGAGGGCACGGTCATTTCCTACGGCCCTCCCTCCCCCGATCGCATTCAGCCTGCCTGTCGTCATTTCGGGCCTGAAGGCAAAGGCGGCACCTGTGGCGGCTGTTCGCTGCAGCATCAGGCGAAACCCGCCTACAATGCCTACAAGCGTGATCTGCTGATCAACGCGCTGAAATCAAAGGGCATCGACGCGCCGGTCGGCGACCTGATCGAAGCACAGCCGCACCAGCGCAGGCGGCTGGTGTTCACGGTCCGGCGGCCGGAAAAGGCGCTTGTCATCGGTATCAACCAGGCGGAGACACATCATGTCGTGCCGGTCGAGGAATGTCCCATCGCGTCGGACGGACTGATTTCGCGGCTGGACGCATTGCATATCATTGCGCGTGCAACAGGCCATGACATGTTCCGCATCACGGTGACGGAAACGCTGACCGGTCTTGATATTTCCATGGATGGATTACGTTCCGGCCTTGGCGAGCGTGAGCGGCGTGCCGTGACGGAGGCTGTCATGGGTCTTCGCGGCATTGCGCGCGTTTCGGCCAATGGCGAGATCGTGGTCGAGCCGCACAAGCCGCAGCTGGATTTCGACGGTGCCTGCGTCATCATTCCACCCGGTGCATTCACACAAGCCACGCGTGAAGCGGAAGAGGCCATGGCAAAGCTTGCCATCGAGCATATCGGCAAAGCCAAACGTGTGGCCGATCTCTTTGCCGGGATTGGTACCTTCGCGCTGAGAATTGGCCGCAAGGCAAGCGTTCACGCCGTCGAATCCGAAGAGCGGGCGGTCAAGGCGCTGGATCAGGCCGCGCGTATGACGCAAGGGCTGAAGCCCGTTACGGTGGAGAGACGCGATCTTTTCCGCCGCCCGATGACCCCGCAGGAACTCAAGGTCTATGACGCTGTAATTTTCGACCCACCCCGCGCCGGCGCCGAAGCACAAAGCGCGGAACTTGCCCGTTCACAGGTCAAGCGGATCGTTGCGGTCAGCTGCAATCCGCTTACGCTTGCACGCGATCTCGCCATTCTCGCGAAGGGCGGCTATCGCATCAAGTCAGTGATCCCGGTCGATCAATTTCTCTGGTCACCCCATGTGGAAGCTGTGGCGCTTCTGGAAAAGTAACATTCCGCAGAAGCGCCTTTGCAAGGATCGATCAGAACTCTTCCCAGTTCTCTCCGGACTTGACTGCGGCGTTACCATGGAAGGCATGGGCGATCTTCGCCGTCATTTTCTTGACGGGCGGTGGCGCGACCGGGCGCGAGATGGCTGCGGCCTGGGCAATGGATGGTCCCGTGCGACGGGCCATCGGCTCACCACCGATCTTGAACTGGCTGAGCAGTGCGAACAGTTGCTCGGCTTCCCGCGCCAGAGCGTGAGAGGCTGCTGACGTCTGTTCAACCATGGCGGCGTTCTGCTGCGTGCCCTGATCCATCGTGTTGACTGCGGTGTTGATTTCCTTCAACCCCGTCGCCTGCTCACGCGAGGCCTCGACGATCGCGCCGACATTTCCGTCGACCTGCACGACTTGGCTGACGATCTCCTGTAGTGCCTTGCCGGTGCTGCCAACCAGGTTCACGCCATTCTTGACGTAATCATTCGAGGTATTGATCAGCGCCTTGATTTCCTTGGCCGCCGTTGCGGAACGCTGGGCAAGTTCACGCACTTCCTGCGCCACGACCGCAAAGCCCTTGCCTGCTTCGCCTGCACGCGCGGCCTCGACACCTGCGTTCAACGCCAGCAGGTTGGTCTGGAAGGCGATCTCATCGATCACGCCGATGATATTGCCAATCTCGCCCGCGGACTGCTCGATCTTGCCCATGGCTTCAACCGCCTGGCTTACGACATGGCCTGAGTTTTCCGCATGTTCCTTGGTGCGGCGTACCAGTTGACCGGCGTCCTGGGCACGCTGGCTGCTATCGGCAACCGTTGTGGTAATTTCCTCCAGTGCTGCTGCCGTCTCCTCGACGGAGGCCGCCTGCTGCTCTGTCCGCTTGGACAGGTCGTTCGAGGCAGACTGGATTTCCTGCGAAGCAGCGCTGATGGCGCTGGCGTTCTGCGCAATCGTCTGGAGGGCTGCACGCAGTTTCGATGATGTTTCATTGAAATCGACGCGCAGGGTTTCCAGCGCCGGAACGAAAGGAACGGCCAGCGCCTGGGTCATGTCTCCCTCCGACATGGCTTTCAGCGCACCGGCGAGTTGCTGGACATTCGATACCCGCTCGCTGACATCCGTGCCGAAGGCCACGATCTTGAAGACATTGCCGCCGATATCGGTGATCGAACTGTAGGACGCCTGCATATGGACCCGTCTGCCGCCCTTGCCGACAAACAGGAACTCGTCGCAGACATGATGGCCACTGGCCAGTCTGCTCCAGAAGCCCCGGTATTCTTCGCTGCTGGAATGCTGGACGTCACAGAACATGGAGTGATGCTTGCCCTGAATTTCTGACAGCTGATATCCAAGCGCGTTCAGAAAATTCTCGTTGGCCGTCAGGACCTCGCCGGTTGGCGAAAACTCGATCACGGCCTGCGCCTGACCCAATGCCTGCAGCTTGCCCTTGTCTTCCGAACGCCGAAGGTTCTGCTCGGTGATATCGGTTGCGAACTTGACGATCTTGTAAGGCTTACCGCCACGCATCACTGGATTATAGGATGCTTCGATCCAGATCTCGCTTCCATCCTTCCGGACCCGCTTATACTGGCGGCGGTCGAACCGACCCTGGGCAAGCCCTTCCCAAAGCTCCTGGTAAGCTTTCGATGACGCGTCTTCCGGACGCAGGAAAATGCGGTGGTGCTTGCCGACGATCTCGGAGAGCTGGTAGCCGAGGGTGCGACAGAAATTCTCGTTTGCGCTGATGATGGTGCCATCCGGCTTGAACTCGATGATGGCCTGCGATCTGTTCATCGCCTCCAGCACTGCTTTTGCATCCGCGCTACCAATTCCAAACATCTTTTCCCCCGAAATTGCTCTTGGCCCGCTCCTTGCCCGTTGCTTGAACACAAGCGAAACACGGAGCCCGATGACGCAATTTGTCAGGCAAATAACTTTACGGTCGGTAAAGTTTTAATCGAAATATAAATTTCCGCTATATTTGGATATCTTCTGTTCTTTTACATTATATATTTCTGTTATTCAAATAAAATCCTCGGTTTCAGCTGATCACCTGCGCGACACCAATGAGGGAAGATCGCAAGAAATTTGCCGGGGTGGCCCATCGTGCAGACAGCATCAGTTGGCGAGCTGAAGCGTTCCATTGCCGGTGACGCCATCGCAGCGACACCGTCCGCCGACGCGACCTTCCGTGGCACGGCAAACATTGGGATATTGCTGGCTGGAGCTTTGCGGCTGCGGCACGACGCAGACGTAACGCTGCCTTGGTTTGTAGTCATTGCTGTTGTCCGTGCGCGTATTGACCCCGCCACCGCCGATCACCGTGCCGCCCTGCTGGGCGCCGGCAGTCATGGCACTGGCGAAGATGATGAGCGCTGCAGAAATCAAACGTTTCATGACAATCTCCCGAAAAGCTGTTTCCGACCCTGGAATCTCCGCCGTTAACCGGAGATGAACGTCTTGCCTGCGGATACGACAAGAGGCGCCGGAAGTTCCGGCGCCTCGTGAAGCGTTTCAAACGTTGTTAACAGCAAGTTATGCTGCGCGGCGCGAATGCCCGGTTGACGCTTGGCGATCATCGATCCGGAATTGCGCAATGAGGCTGTTCAAAGTCGCAGCCTCGCTGGCAAGGCCATGGCTTGCCGCCGTCTGCTCTTCGACCATGGCAGCATTCTGCTGGGTTCCCTGATCCATGGTGTTGACCGCCGTGTTGATCTCCTGAAGGCCAGTCGACTGTTCACGCGAGGCGGTCACAATAGCGTGGATATGCGTATTGATCTCCTGTACCTCCCGGACGATGACGGCGAGCGCCTCGCCCGTCTGGTTGACGAGATCGACACCGCCACGCACCTGATCGCCAGACGTGCTGATCAGTGCCTTGATTTCGCGCGCAGCCGTGGCGGAGCGCTGGGCCAGTTCGCGCACTTCCTGCGCCACAACGGCGAAGCCCTTGCCTGCCTCACCCGCACGCGCTGCCTCGACACCGGCATTCAAGGCCAGCAGGTTGGTCTGGAAGGCGATTTCATCGATAACGCCGATGATGCTGGAAATGGCTTCGGACGACTTCTCGATGCTCTGCATGGCCTCGACGGCACGCTGCACCACTTCGCCGGACTTTTCCGCACCGGAGCGAGCGCGTGTTACCAGATTGCCCACTTCTTCTGCCCGTCGCGCCGAGTCCTTCACAGTCGTGGTGATTTCTTCCAGCGCCGCTGCCGTTTCCTCGACCGAAGCCGCCTGCTGCTCGGTACGCCGCGCGAGGTTGTCCGCGGCGGAGCGGATTTCAGCTGCACCGTTATCAATGGCGCGCGCATTGCGGCCCACTGTTGCCATGGCATCATTCAGGCGTTCAACGGCTTCGTTGAAGTCATTGCGCAGCCGATCGAGATCGCCGGCGAAGGGCGTATTGATCCGACAGGTCAGATCACCATCGGCAAGCTGGCCGAGCGAGGTGGCAAGCGAGTTGACGACGAAGGCGATCTGTTCCGCCTCACGGGCCTTGGCAGCTTCACGCTGTAGTCGCTCTTCTTCGGTGAGCGAACGGTTCTCTTCCGCTTCCTTTTCGAGACGCGACTGCTCCATCATGCTGTTTTTGAACACCGCAACGGCTGCGGCCATCCGGCCGATTTCATCCTGACGCTCCGTGCCCGGGATCTCGACGGAAAGATTGCCCGCCGCAAGCTTGTCCATGCTGGCCGTCATGGCCGTGACGGGGCGCACGACAACGCGGGAAATGACGTAACCGAGCATGCCGGTCATCAGGAGAACTGCCAGCAGAGTGGCAACGGCACCGCCCAATCGCGCATTGACCAGAGATGCGAAGACGACATCCTTGTCGAACACGAAGCCCAGCTGCCATTTCACGTTGGGCAAACCCTGAACTGCGACAAAGCTGACCAGAACCGGCTTGCCGTTGAATTCTGCCTCGGCGAGCGCGGTTGTACGGTCCTTTACCGAAGGAAGAATGTCCGTCAGCGACTTGTTGATGAGATCGGCATTCGGATGCAGCAGGATCTTGCCGGCATCGTTCATCAGGAAAGCATGGCCCATGCCATTGAAGTCCAGCGACTTGATCTGGTTGACCAGCGTCTTCAGCGGGAAGTCACTGCCAGCGATGGCGATGATCTTGCCATCCTTGCGGATGGGCGCCGCAGACGTGATCGTCAATTCATTGTCGGAAGCCGACATGTAGGGTTCCGTCAGAATCGTCGCATTGGCAGCGAGAGCCGCCTTGTACCACGGGCGCTTGCGGGGATCGTAATCTGCAGGCACGGACTTCTGCGGCCAGTTGGTGAAGACACCCTGCTCATCACCGACATAGGAGCTGTTGAAGCCCTTCAGGGCTTCATTCTGCAGCATGGATCGGATCTGGTCCGGCGTCGAAAGCTTTTCCGCAGCAGACGCAATCATCTCCGTCAGGCGAATATTGGAGTTGAGCCAGTTGGTCATGCTCTCGCCTGCCAGCTTTCCGGCCACATCCACCTTCTGCTGAATGGCATCGTGCAACAGGTTCGACTGAACGCGATCGCCGTAATAGGCGAAACTGCCCAGAGCAACCACAACAACCGAGGTAGCGGCAACAAGTATACGCGTCATGAGTTTGGTATTTTTGAGCATCCCGATGCCTTCTTCTGTTTTTTTGCACGGCTTGTGTCCGCGTTCCTCGACCCAAAGGAACGCGCCTGGCTTGCCAACTATAAAATGTATCGTTCAGCGCATGAGACCCGATATCATGTCAGGCCGCGAACCGAGACGTGCTCTCGACTGTAATTATTAGGCAAAAGCTTTAAGAATATTTTAAGCCAGCAGACTTCCAGCGGTACCACTCGGGAGAGTATCGCCGGAATTCCACTTCATAAATACGACAATTATCAAGACTGAAAAGAAGCTTATCCTGTTATACTTGTATTACAATTGGACAGGCTGAGCTTGCCCAATCTGTACAGGTCAACGCTTCATGAAGGCTTCGAAGGCTGCCCGTGCTTCCTGACTCCGCAGCTGCGCCTCGAAATGCACCATTTCCGCGTCGATGCGCGTCAGCACTTCCTCCGCATCGCCTCGGACGAGGTTGCGAGCAATCCGGACGGCATTGACTGGCTTTGCCGCGATTGAGGCCGCCAGCGCAAGCGTTTCTGCCTCCAGTTGCTGCGGCTCCACGACGTCCCAGATCAGGCCTGCCGCCTGAGCCTGTTCGGCCGAGAACGGTTTGCCGACGGCCAGCATAGCGAATGCGCGCTGATGACCCATGATGCGGGGAACCAGCAGGCTGGATGCTGCTTCCGGCACCAGGGCAAGGTCCGTGAAAGGCGTGCGGAACTGGCTGCGCGTGGAGGCGACGGTCAGGTCGCAATGCAGGTGCAGCGTGGTGCCGATGCCGATGGCAAGACCATCCACGCCCGAGACCAGTGGCTTGCCGAAGCTTGCCAGAACTTTAAGAAAATCGACGGCAGCCGGAGGCTCCTTCGTTCCCGACATGGCGTAGGTGAGGAAATCACCCATGTCGTTACCGGCGGAAAAGCATCCCTCGGAGCCCAGGAAGACCACGGCACGGATGGATGAATCATGGCCCGCCTCATGGAGAGCCATGACCATCTTGCGATACATGTCCGACGTGATGGCGTTCTTCTTCTCGGGCCGGTTCAAACGTATGACGAAAACACCGGGAAAGGCTTCCGGCCGCTCGATCAGAATATGGTCGGTCATGATTGGTCCTCTTCCTCGGACGGATTAAGCAAGCACGGCGCGGGCTGCCTGAAGGCTGGCTGCGCCATTGATGACGCGATCCTTCAGTGCGGCGGTTTCCGCAATCAGGTTTTCTGCCGTGAACCTGCAAAGCGAAAGACGCTGGTCGCGACCGTGATCCTCTTCCGCAAGAGCGCCCTTGGCGAGATAGACGCCTGTCAACGCAAGCCCGAAGAGACGCTGATAGGGCGTGGCTCCTGCAAGCGCCGAGGCCGAATCTCCCGCGGCGAGCCTTGCCAGCAGCCACTCCGTGGTCTCCTCGAGATCTGCGAGGCTGGACGAAAGACGGGCCGCCGTTTCGCCGAAAGCTTCGAGATTGGAGGCGCGCACCTGCTCTGCGATCTCCTTCAGTTCGCCAATGAAGCCGCGCACGTGGTCGCCATTGGACAGCGGCAGCTTGCGGGTTACCAGATCGGCGGCCTGGATGCCGTTCGTTCCCTCATAGATCGGCGCGATGCGGCTGTCGCGCCACAGGCGGGCGGCACCGGTTTCCTCGATGAAGCCCATGCCACCATGCACCTGAATGCCGAGTGACGCTACATCGACGCCCGCATCTGTCGCGAAGCTTTTTGCAATTGGCGTCAGAAGAGCCGCCCGTTCGGCCCAATGACGCGCCTCGTCTGCGTCGCCATGATGGCTGAGGTCTGTTGCATGGGCGCAGGAATAGCAGATGGCACGAGAGCCTTGGGTCAGGGCCTTCATCGTCACCAGCATGCGCGCCACGTCAGGATGCTCGATGATCGGGCTCATGCCCGAACCTGACCAGCCAGGCGCCTTGCCCTGCGTTCGGTCCTTTGCATATTGGACCGCCTTCTGGGTGGCCGCTTCGCAGATCGCGACCCCCTGCATTCCCACCGCCAGACGCGCATTGTTCATCATGGTGAACATGCAGGCGAGACCCTTGTTCTCCTCACCGATCAGGTAACCGATCGCACCCGGTTCATCCCCGAACTTTCCGTCACCATAGATCATGGTGCAGGTTGGCGAACCATGGATGCCGAGCTTGTGCTCCAGAGAATGGCAGTGCAGATCATTGCGTGCGCCGAGCGAGCCATCCGCATTGAGCAGGAACTTTGGCACAAGAAAAAGCGAGATGCCGCGCGTGCCGGCCGGCGCATCCGGCAGACGGGCGAGGACCAGGTGGATGATGTTCTCGGTCACATCATGCTCGCCCCAGGTGATATAGATCTTCTGGCCGAAAATCCGGTAGGTGCCATCGTCCCGGCGCTCGGCCCGACTTTTCATGACGCCGAGATCGGAACCGGCATGCGGCTCCGTCAGGTTCATCGTGGCCATCCATTCACCGGACACCATTTTCGGAAGATACTGTGCCTTGAGGGCGTCCGATCCATGCGCAACCAGCGCATCAACGGCCCCCATGGTTAGCGTCGGCCCGAGCGTGAAGCCCATGGAGCCGCCGTTCCACATTTCCAGCGCCGCGACATTGAGCATATGGGGCAGGCCCTGGCCGCCAAAATCCGGATCCGAAGTCAGGGAGTTCCAGCCACCGGCCGCCCAATCCTGGTACAGCTTGTCCCAGCCCGTAGGCACGATAACCTTGCCATCCACGAGGCGAGCACCTTCCTTGTCGCCCACCGGACCAAGAGGCGCCATTTCGTCGGACGCGAAGCGGCCCGCTTCCAGCAGAATGGCATCGACCAGATCATCGCTGAGATCGCCCAGCCGACCTTCAGCGATTGCGCCTTTCAGACCTGCAACATGGTTGAGTGTGAAGGCAATATCTTCGACCGGGGCCTTGTACATGGCGCGTCTCCTCGCAACAATCCTCATGCCACCGCGCTGGGCGCGGCGTCTCCTTCCTGCTTTTTACGTAAACGTAAGACGATTTGTCAATCTCCCGTTCGCTCTGACCCTCTTGATCGCGCTGGAGAGCGCTGTCACAAAACTGTTGCGATAGTTGATTACGGCGAATGGGGACGGCCTTCTCCATTGAGTTCGCTACCATTTTCAACGCGCGATCCACGAGGTTCCGGGTGACGATCAATCTCTCAGGACCCACCATCCCCGGCATCGTGTGGGCCTATCGTTGCCACGGGGAAGAGCGATCGTGCACTCGGCTGCCGCCCGATGCCACGCACGACCAGATCATGCTGCCGTTCGACGGTTTCGTTTGGCTGCATTTGAGCCTTGCAGATCAGCGCGTTCCAGCATTTCTCGAGAGCCTTGGCACTGTTCCGGCGGATGTCGTTGCAGCTTTGACCACGCACGAAACGCATGCCTCCATCACGCTGGACGAGCAGAAGATCTACGGAACGCTGGTGGATTTTCAGCGCGAGTTCGACAGCGAGACGCGGGATATCGGCTGGCTGCATTACGCTGTCGTCGACCGCATGATCATCACGACGCGGCTGCAACCGCTGCGCTCCATCGACCGCGTACGGGCAAGCCTTGAGAAGAACCCGGGACGTTGCCGTCAGCCCATCGACATCTTCGAACTGATTGTCATCGAATTCCAACGCACGCTGATTTCGCTCGTCATGGAACTGACGGAAGAACTGAACCAGATCGAGGATATCGTCTATGATGTGGATGCGCGGGACGAGCGCCGCAGACTGGCGCCGGTTCGCCGGACCATCGTGCGCCTGCATCGACATCTTCGCACCATTCTCACCCTGATGCGCCGCGCCAGCGCTTCGGACGACGACGAGATGCCGCCCGGCTTTGACGATACGGCCAGCCGTTTGATGGCGCGACTGGAATCGGTGGATTACGATGTCTATGCGCTGCAGGAGCGCGCGCGCTTGCTGCACGAGGAAATCGACTCGAAGCTCTCCTCCGAAACGAACCGGCACCTTTACATCCTGTCGCTGATGACAGCCTTCCTGCTGCCACCCTCGCTTGTCACCGGCTTTTTCGGGATGAATACCTCAGACCTGCCGTTTGCCCATGGCGTTGGTGGCACCACGCTGGCCTTCGGCTTCATTGTGCTTTCCGTGCTTTGCGCCTGGTGGATACTGCGGCGAGCAAGGATATTGTGAAGCAGAAAAGCCGCCCCGAAGGACGGCTTTATAATCTTCGCAATTCAATCGCTCAATAGAACGGCGAATAGCACTGCTGACGCGGCCCGTGATTGGGCTGGAAGGTGTTGCTGTAGCTATCATACGACCGGTAACGCGCCGCGCAATATTCGTAGTGGCGTGGATTAATGCCGGAGCGCGCCGGGGCGACATAGCGTGGAGCCGGAGCCACATAGCGCGGCTGGGCTGCAACCGCGCCACCGATCAGGGCACCTGCTGCAAAGGCTGCGAGCGGGAACCAGTAGCCGTTGTGATAGCGATAGCCATCCCGGCGCTCGCGATGGCCGCGATAGCCGCCGTAATATCCGTCACGATGGCCGCCATAGTAATCGCGTTCGCGCCAGTATTGCACGGTCTGCACATCGCTTTTCACTTCCGGACGTGCGGTCAGGGGCATCGCTTCGGCGGGCAGGAATGAGGTCGCCAGAACCGCAGCAGACACTCCGAGAAGTGCGATTTTCTTCATCAAACTTGTCATATCCAGTCTCCAACCCGAAACGATCATCTGGAAGGTGTTGAACCCTTCACGATCGAGCTTGTCCGGGTTCAACTTGAGTGTAATCCGAATAGAGAAAGCTTACAAACCGGAAGCTGAACCGCTCATTAACAATTTCTTCAGATTTCCAGCAAAAGGCCCGGACTGTCGGACAGTCCGGGCCTTGTTGAATTGCTGCCGTTAAAGCGCGTCGCGATCTTTCAGCTTCGCTCCTGACGCTTTAACTCTTTGTTTTATCGCATGTCGTTATCGCAAAACCGCTGCACACTTTTGCGCGACATGCTTTAGAAATCAATAAGGCGAGTTGCAGTAGCGGCGCTCGCCCGCGCTATTGGCGACATAAGTATTGTCGTAGGCGCGGTAGGTCTTGTAGCGCTGCTGGCACCAGGCGTAGTGGCGGGAACTCAATGCGCCAGCCGGGGCCACCGCGCGGGGTGCCGTGGTCGCACCGCCGATAATCGCACCGGCTGCAAAAGCTGCCAGCGGGAACCAGTAGCCATTATGGTAGCGATAGCCCGAGCGGCGTTCACGGTAACCGCGATAACCATTATAGTAACCGCCGCGATATTCGTGGCGACGGTCCCAGCGTCGGTCATGACGGCGATCCCATCGGCGGTCAAACTGGACATTGACGACCGGTGCTTCCGCCGATTGCTTTTGCTGTACCGGCGCGAACGGCATGGCCTGAGCCGGGGCAAGGCCGGTGACCGTTACAACGAGCGCCGTTGCCATGACCGCCAGCTTCCTGGTGAAAATACCCATTTTCGGTTTCCTCTGCTTTTTGGTTTGCCGTCCAACGCAGTCGTGGAAGACAGGTTCCGCCAGCAGAGGCACGAAAGCGTGATCAGGCTTCCACTTCGACATCCGTTTTCGGACGCGAGCAGCAGGCGAGAATATAGCCCTCCTCGATCTCCTCATCGAGGATACCGCCGTTGTGCGCCATGTCGACCTCGCCAGAGAGAAGCATGACGCGGCAGGTGCCGCACAGACCGGATTCGCAGGCAGCCCCGATCCGCACACCACTGGCGCGGGCCGTTTGCAAGACCGTGAAGCCCGGTTCGCATTTGCCGTCCTTGCCGGACATCGAGAAGGAAACCTTGTGGGCCTTCACCTCTCCGTCAGCGTTTGCGACGACCACGGGCAGTTCCGCCGCAACAGGCTGGAAGGCTTCCTCGTGGTAACGGCTCATATCAAAGCCTGCGCTCTTCAGGCTTTCCCGTACCGTTGCCATGAACGGCTCCGGCCCGCAGCAGAATACTGTGCGCTCGAGGAAATCGGGTGCCAGCAGCGAAAGCTTTGCCTTGTCGACGAAGCCCTTGAGGCCTGCCCAGAGCTGCGACCGACCGACCTGCTCCACGATGAAACCAAGCTGGAAGTGCGGCAGGTGGCGCGCGAGATACTCCAGTTCCCAGCGGCAGATGATATCATCCGGCGAGCGGGCGCAGTGGATGAAACTGACATCGGTATCCGGCGTACGATCGGCCATGTCGCGCGTCATCGACATCATGGGCGTGATGCCGGATCCGGCGGAGATGAACAGGTACTTGTCGCCCGGATGCCTGACGTAGGAGAAATCCCCCAATGGCCCGATGGCACGCAGCTTCATGCCGGGCTTCAGATTGTCGAACATCCAGCGCGTGCCGATGGAGTTCTTCTGCGCCTTCACCGTGACCGAGACCGTATAGGGTCGCGAGGGGCTGGAAGAGAGCGTATACGTGCGCAGAACCGGTTCCGGCCCCACCGGAAGTTCCAGCGTGACGAACTGGCCGGGCAGATAACGGAACCAGTGGCCGGGATTTTCCGGCTTGAAGGTAAACGTCATCACGTCTGGCGCTTCCGGCGTCCAGGCGACGAGTTCCAGAAGATGCGTCCGGTCGGACCAGGGCCGCATCTCATCGACATGCTTGTACGGATGAACTGGCGTCATGATGCTCAGGCCACGGCGGAAAGCTTGGCGCGGTCGCCCTGCAGGCGTTCCGTCATGAAGTTCGTGTACCACTCGACGAACTGCATGACACCACCTTCGTGATCCGGCGAATAAGGACCCGGCTCATAGGCTGGCGAACGGATGCCGAAGGCGTTTTCTTCAACGATCGAGCGATCCTGATCATTGGTCATCTGCCAGACATGGGTCAGTTCATGCAGGTCGTAATCCACGCCTTCCACGGCATCCTTGTGCACCAGCCATTTGGTGGTGACCTGCGTTTCTTCTGCAGACAGGGGAAGCACACGGAACGATATCGCGTGGTCTCCCAGCATGTGGTTCCAGGTCGTCGGATAGTGGAACAGCAGCATGGTGCCGATATGCGAGATCGTCACGTCATCGGACAGAGGACGCTTTACGGCCCGCTTTCCGCTCATGGTGTAGCTTTCGGCATCCTCGATCAGCGGCATGCGCGCCACGCGGAACTGGCCGCTCTGATGCATGTTGAAGGCGCTAGGCAGGCCTGCCTGCTCGCAACGCTGCCAGTGTTCCGAGATAACCGGATCGTCGGCGGCACCCTGCACGCCGGTTGCGGACGGCGCTTCGGGATAGGTGCGGCACAGTTCCGGATGGTTGCCGGCACAGTGGTAGCATTCGCGGTTGTTTTCCCAGACGAGTTTCCAGTTTCCCTTCTCGACAATGGTGCTTTCAAAAGCCACCTTGCTCTCCCACAGGCGATGGGGAGCGATGTAAGGCTCGATGGTCTGGCGAACCGCTGAAAAATCCGGCGCTTCATCCGCAAGACAGATGAAGATGTAGCCGCCGACGCTTTCGCAGTGCACCTGTTTCATGCCGAACTGCGCCTTGTCGAAATCCTCGCCCATCTGACGGGCAAAGACCAGCGAGCCATCGAGATCGTAGGTCCACTGGTGATAGGGGCAGACGAGCTTGGCGGATGCACCTTTCTGTGCCGTGCAGACGCGGTGGCCACGGTGGCGACAGGTGTTGTGGAAGGCACGGATGATCTTGTCGCGACCGCGCACGATAACGACCGGATAATCGCCGATCTGCACCGTGAAATAGTTTCCGGCGCGTGGGATCTCGCAATCATGACCCATGAAGAGCCAGTCGCGATACCAGATCATTTCCATGTCGAGGCGGAAGTAATCCTGATCGATGTAAAAGGGCTGTTCGAGGCTGAAGCCCTCACGGTGGTTCTTCAGCTGGCGCAGCACGGTTTCGCGAATATCCATCTTGCGTTCCTGTCGATCTGGATTGACCCCGAAATGTCGACTATAAATATAGCCGACAGCAGGTCAGCCACGACAGAGGGCATTGCGACATGCAGTTCCGCATTGACGACAGGAAAAACGACATGTCGCAATGGGCGCATTCGCTAAACTATCTCAAGTATCCAATGGTTTAAGTCAAAGTATCGTCGCTTCCAAGTGGGAATGGACGACGCAAACAGAACAGAGATCAAAATCAGCAATCACGCAAGCCAGCGTTAAGGATAGTGCAATAAACTTTTGGCTGTACCGGTTCGGAGAGCGTGGCGTGGAAGAGAAAAGGAAGTTCCGTTATTTTGATGCGGCGGCGCTCAGACCTTTGCTGCCGCAGCCTAAGAAGGCTTCTCATTCGGAATTCTTGCGCACAGGCCGGATCTCACGCGAGAAAGGCGACTGGCTGCCAGACGAGCGCCGCTATCTGACCTATGAGGAGGTAGCGGAGCGCACGGAAAAGAAGCTGACCACCGCGGGCGAGACAACCCACGAGCGGCTGAACAACGTTCACAAGCTGATCCGCTTTCCGAAGATCATTTTCAGCAAGGCGCTGGATGAGCGTCCGCATCTTGGCTACTGCCACGTCACGACAGCCAAGACGCGCTTCGATCGCCAAAGACCGATCGTCTGGTCGTTCTACATCTGCAATTTTGCAGCCGATATCGGCGAGGAAGAGGGCTTCTTCCAGCACATCCGCACCGACTACTCGCGCATGTATTTTGCCGTTGCCATGCAGCAGGCCGAAGACGGACGCATGCAGATCGATCGCAGCATTCGCGGCAATGGGCTGCTGTTCAAGACGAATGATCCGGCGGAGGCGCTGAAGAACGTGCTGGTGCTGGGTGCGCCGGACGAAACGGTTCGCGAGATCATCCGCAAGCTCTGAAAGAATTTGCAAGGCCGATGGATTTGGCGTTATTCACCAGATCATCATGGCTGCAACTATCATTTCCATTCGCTCCGAACATGAACGCGCGCTCGAGGAAGGCGTGGCACGGCTTGCCGAAGGGCTGCCCATCGCCTTGCCGACCGAGACCGTATACGGCCTGGCCGCGGATGCCACGAACCCGAAAGCCGTGACTGCGATCTACGAGACCAAGGGGCGTCCGCAGTTCAACCCGTTGATATGCCACATGGCAGATCTTGCCATGGCCAAGGACCATGCCACGTTCGATCCGATTTCCGAAAAGCTTGCCCGTGCGTTCTGGCCGGGGCCGCTGACGCTGGTTCTGCCGCTTCGGGATATAAGTCCCATTCATCCGTTGGCAACCGCTGGCCTCGATAGCGTTGGCGTGCGTGTGCCGAAAGGCTTTGCGGGCGAATTGATCGCCGCCTTCGGAAAACCGCTTGCAGCCCCCAGCGCCAATACATCCGGCAAGATCAGCCCCACCAGTGCGGAGCATGTGGCAGAGGATCTGGGCGACAAACTGTCCCTCATTCTGGATGGTGGCCTTGCGCCGGTCGGCGTCGAATCCACCATCATCCGCGTCGAGGGCGAGCGCGTGCGACTGCTGCGCCCCGGCGGCATTGCGGCAGAGGAGATTGAGGCGCTGCTAGGTCATCCGGTTGAGCGCCAGGAGGGTCCGGCACCGACAATCGAGGCGCCCGGAATGCTGGCTTCGCATTATGCTCCGGGGGCGTTCGTGCGGCTCAATGCCGTGGATGCGCAGGCCGGTGAGGCGCTGATCCGCTTTGCGGGTCAGCCCGTAGCGGGAAGCGAAAAGGCGCATGCCGTTTTCGATCTCAGCCCTGAAGGGGATCTTGCAGAAGCGGCTGCCAATCTGTTCGGGCTGTTGAAACAGGCTGACGCGACAGGCGTTGATAAAATTGCGGTTGGCCCTGTTCCCGACCACGGGCTTGGCGAAGCGATCAATGACCGATTGATGCGGGCTGCTGCACCGAGAGACACGTAAAGGATAGCGATCATGGACAGCCTCCCCTCTTCCGACCTGCTTTCCCGCTTTGCCGCAATCGTGGGCGAAGACAATGTCATCACGGATGAGAAGGAGATGGCACCCCGCCTTTCCGAGAACCGTGGGCTCTATCACGGTCGGGCAGCCATGGTTGTCAAGCCGGCTTCAACGCAGGAGGTCTCCCAGATCCTGGCTCTGGCAAGCGAAACCGGAACGCCGGTGGTGCCGCAAACGGGCAATACCGGACTGGTCGGCGGGCAGACACCCTCGGAAGACGGCAAATCCATCATCCTGTCTCTGGAGCGTATGAATCGCATCCGCGACATCGATCCGTTGGGCAACACCATGGTGGTCGATGGCGGGTGCATTCTCGCCGATATCCAGAAGGCTGCCGAGGATGTCGGGCGGCTGTTTCCGCTCTCGCTCGGCTCCGAAGGCTCATGCCGCATTGCGGGCAATCTCTCCACCAATGCAGGCGGAACCGCCGTTCTCGCCTATGGCAATACGCGCCAGCTTTGCCTCGGGCTCGAAGTCGTCCTTCCCACCGGCGAAATATGGGACGGTCTGCGCCGCCTGAAGAAGGACAATACCGGCTATGATCTGCGAGACCTTTTCATCGGCGCGGAGGGAACGCTTGGCGTCATTACCGGTGCTGTTCTGAAGCTGTTTCCCCGCCCGGCAGGACATCAGGTGGCATTTGCGGGCGTGCCCTCACCGCAGGCTGCACTCCAGCTTTTTGAAAAGGCCTCCAACCTGTGTGGCACGGCACTGACGGGCTTTGAACTGATGCCGCGGATCGGCATAGACTTCACGACCCGCCATATTCCGGGCGTGCGCGATCCGCTCGCTTCCCCTCACCCGTGGTATGTCCTGATCGATATCTCCACCAATGATTCAGCCGCGACAGCGGAAACCATGGTGCATCAGGTTCTGGAACAGGGGCTTGAGGCGGGCCTTGTCGAGGATGCGGTCATTGCCGCTTCTGTCGCTCAGGCCAAGGCGATCTGGCACATGCGCGAAAGCATGTCGGATGCGCAGAAACCGGAAGGTGGCTCGATCAAGCACGACGTCTCCGTTCCGGTGGCGCGCATTCCCGAATTCATGGCACAAGCCGAGACGGCCGTGCTGGCCGCCATGCCGGGTGCGCGCATCTGCGCGTTCGGGCATCTGGGCGACGGCAATATTCACTACAATATCTCGCAGCCGGTCGGTGCCGACAAGGCCGCGTTTCTTGCCCGCTGGCGCGAGATCAATGCAATCGTTCATGCCATCGTACTGGAAAAGGGCGGCTCGATCTCTGCCGAGCATGGCATCGGTCAGTTGAAGCGGGACGAGCTTGCCAGTATTCGCCCGGCCATCGAAATCGATCTCATGCGCCGCATA
Source organism: Rhizobium rhizoryzae (assembly GCF_011046895.1). Classification (NCBI taxonomy): domain Bacteria; kingdom Pseudomonadati; phylum Pseudomonadota; class Alphaproteobacteria; order Hyphomicrobiales; family Rhizobiaceae; genus Affinirhizobium; species Affinirhizobium rhizoryzae. Next base: position 117,559 of record NZ_CP049250.1, read on the forward strand.
AAGCGTTCATTCGACCCCGCCGGGATCATGAACCCCGGCAAGGTGATCAACGTCTGAACCGGATCAACGCTGCGAGAGCGAATACAACAGGTCTGCGCTGATGCCGGCAGCGGCGCCGCTTCCGTTCAGGATGGAGAGAGCTGACGAGCTTGCGCTGGAATTCTGCTGGTCGTAGAGCGCCGTGAATTTGCTGATCATCTTGGCGACCTTGTCGCTATCCTTGAGATCGGACAAGGTCATGTACTTCTCGACGAGGGCCGCCTGCTTGTCGACGTCCATGTTGCTGAAGCTTTCCGGCAGAGAGTAGGACACGCGGAAGAACTCCAGAAGCGCCGTATCGCCCAGGATATCATAGGCAGAGGTGATCTTCGGCGACATACGCTCGAAGTAGAGCGCCAGACGAACGCCCGGATTGGCTTCGCCCTGCTGCTCTTCCAGCGTCTGGCGGTTATACTTGTTCTCGATCTCGATGATCTTGCCCTGAGACTGGACGCCGGTGTTCACGTTGCGCGAGATGTTTCCGTTCTTGTCGAAATTGAACGAGCCAAGAATTTCCGCCCAGACGCCATTCTTCTGCTGGTTCACGAAGCTCGCAGGATCAGACAGATCCGACTTGAAGACCTGCTTGAGGAAATCATTGGTCACGCTCTTCGGATCGACCCCGTAGGAGGTCAACAGCACGTTGACGAGACGGCTATCGGCCAAAAACTGCGAAGCGTTTTCGATCTCGACCATCTGCTTCGAATAATAGCTAACTTCTTCCTTGGCCTTCGATTGGGCGGCCGTCAGCTCCGCACCCTTCAACAGGCGCGTCTGCTGAATGGTATAAGCAGAACCGATGGACGTGATCGTGGCGCTCGTCTGCGCAATGACAGGCGACGTCGTCTTGCCGTCCTTGCCGAAGTTGAACGCCTTGGCGAGCTGGAGATAACGGTCGTCGCCAAGCGTGTAGACGAAGCTTTTGCTGTCGTTGAGATCGCTCGTCAGCACCTGCTTGAGCGTATAGGCCGAGACATCGGCGGGATCGAGGCCGACCGCCTTCAGTGCAAATTCATAGGCATTGGGCTTTGCCATGAAGTCGTCGACAGAGGTGATACCCGTCATCGCCGTCTTGTAAAGAAGCGCCGCCTGCTCATCGGCTTCGTCCTGCGTGTCGTCATAACGGCTGAAGTAGTAGTTCGACGTCGTTTCCTGCTGCTTTGCCGTCTGTGCACTTCCGGCTGCGACAGTTCCATCCGATGCGAAATTGAACGCCTTTGCCAGTTCCAGCAGGCCCGGCTTTTCCTGCGCCAGTGTATAGACTGCGCTTGTCTGGTCATTGAGATCGCTTTTCAGCGCTGTCTCGATGTTCGACCAGATGACACCGTCCAGATTAAACGCCTTGCTGATATAGGCATAGAGGCGGCTGTCCGTGGAAAGATCCGCGATCTTCGTCACGCTTCCGATCTTGGACTTGAAGTAGGCATCCTCATTGGTGGCCGTCGTGGTGGATACACGGGTCTGATTGCTGAGGTAGAGTTCATAGGTGGCCTTGGACTGATCAGTCGTCTGCGCACCACCCGAAGGGACCGTTCCATCCGCATTGAACTGGAAGGCATCCGCCAGCTTGTAGTACTGGTCGATTGTACCCAGCGTCTTGTCGTTGGCAAAGATCTTGTTGCGAAGCGCAATGCGTTTATCGGGATCTGTCTCGGCATCGACCTGCGCCTGGAGATCGGCGTTTTCCGCCGTCAGCGCATCCTTGCGAGGCTTGAGGTTCTGGTTGATGTAGCTGTTCGCATCGCTGGTATCGCTGGTCAGGACGCCCTTCACGAAATCGCGCGAGTAATAGGTCTGGTCCAGACCGTAGGCGGTGAACATGTAGGAGCGCAGACGGTCGTCGCTCAGCAACTGATCGACACTGGTGATCGTGCCCATCATCGCGTTGAAATATCCTGCCTCGACGGAGACGGATTCTTCCTTGGCATCCATCGTCGCGGAATAGAGCCCGATGACATCATCCATCTGGTTGGATGTCTGGGCCACCGCAGAGCTTGTATTGTTGAAATTGAAGGCAGCTGCGAACTGGCGGTAACGACTGTCGCTCAGGCGATTGGCAAAACTGGTCTCGTCACCGAGATCGCTTTCCAGAACCTTCTGCATGAAGGCCTTGGCATAGGTCATCTCACCCAGACCAAACGCCTTCATCGCATAGTTATACAGCCGATCGTTCTTCATGAACTCATCGACGGTCTTCACCTTGGCGATGTTGGCTTCGTAATAGTCAGCCTCTCGCGAGATCTCGGGCTGTTTGGCCACGCGATTGAGACTCGTATAGAGATCGCGGTTGACGAGATCGTAGCTGAGAAAGGTCGATACCATGGCCGGGGCCTCTTACCCTCATGCGACGTGTGAGACGCCACAATACATACGGAAACTTAAGGAATTGCTCTCGCAGTGTGTCACGTTTCCCTTGCCCGGACCTGTCGCATTTGAGCGTTTCGTATCAGGCTCGCACTGCGATTACCGGATTCACTCAAATGAAACCTTGAGAAGTTGACATTCGCTAACCATCTGACGACGCTAGAATTTCTTAACCGCAATTTTTAAGTCGTTCTGCAAATGCGCCGCCTATGTTGAGCCCACCAGAGGACAAAAGTCCCGGGAGATGACCGAAACGGCTCTCAGGTAAAACAAGGGTAGCATTCGAGATGACAAATACGGTTCTGAAACCCACATGGGCAGGTGCAACGCTGCGGCTCGACCCGGCGCGCTTTCCCCAGCAGATCACGTACGGGCTGCATGATGCCGCCGGCGATGTCACCATTACCATCGACGAACGCGGCGCAGTCCTGCGCAAGATCCTCCCCGAGAGCGGCCTGCCGCTTTCCTTCGCTCTTCCCGCTCGCGCCTTCAAAGGGGTCGCGGCTCGGGCCATCGATCACGGCAATGGCGAAGTGACCGTGACACTTGAACTCCACCACGAAGATGCGGACCTCTGCATCCCGCTGCTGGTCGCTCACGACCTCTGCGATATCGCAGCCGACTGGCGCAGTTGGTCGGAAGCATTCCGGATCCCGATGCTGATGGTCGAGGCAGACGGCATTGCCCGCCCGCTGGAAAACCACCTCGGAAACATTCGGACCGGGGAAAGCAAGCAGCGCCGCCGCCATTCCTACTTCGCCGCACGCCGACCACGCTTCCTGGTTCGCCGCCAGACCGGCAGCCTGGGGGTCGCCATGCGCATCGAAGGCAAGGAAATCATCGCAAGACGCTGATTATCAATAATTTCAGTATCGAAATCGCCCGGCGCCGACGTTTCCTGTCAGCCGGGCGATTTCGTTGAGGCATCGTCACTAGAGCACTTCCGGCAAACTCGGGGTCAGTTCTGTTTCTCGATTGGTGCGTGCGATCCGGTGGTGAAACGGGTGAAGTTCGATGCTCCCGCATCGGGCAAGACCGGTTCGCCATCGGGCGTCCGCCAATCGGAAACCCCGCCGCGCCGTTTGCCTTTGGCAAACGCGCACACGGACAAACCTGCCGATCGCCTTTGCCGCTTCGCCAGAGCGAAGCGAAGCGATCGGTGGGACGGGCGCTTTTGCGCCGATACCGGCGCCGAGCCACTCGACCGTATCAAAGGATATGCCCTTCGTGTCTCGGCTTGATCTCGTCACAAAATCGCTCCGTCAGCATGACCCTGAGTTTACCGGAAGTGCTCTAGGCATTGCCGTTGTAATGCGCCAGAGCCGCCGCTAGGCCGATAAAGATGATGAAGCCCACCCGGTTGTTGAACTTGAACAGCTTCAGGCATTGATCGGGATTATCGATATCCAGCACCAGGATCTGCCAGGCCAGCATGACGGCGGCAACAAGCAGACCTAGATAGGCGAACAGGCCAGCGTGTGCCGTCATGAACGCAGCAATGAAGAACAGCAAGGCCGCGCCGTAAATGGCCGACAGCCATATCTTCGTATGTTCCCCGAACAGGCGCGCGGTTGACCGGACGCCAACCAGCGCATCGTCTTCCTTGTCCTGATGGGCGTAGATCGTATCGTAGCCGATCGTCCACAGGATGGCTGCGCAGTAAAGCCAGAGAGCCGGCAAGCCAAGGCTGCCGTAAACGCCAGCCCAGCCCATCAAGGCACCCCAGGAAAAGGCAAGCCCCAGGAAGAATTGCGGCCAATCCGTAAACCTTTTGGCAAAGGGATAGATCGCAACGATTGCCAATGAGGCGAAGCCCAGCCAGATCGTGAATGTATTGAATTGCAACAACACGACGAGCCCGACAAGCGCCTGAAGCGCCATGAAGACCTTGGCCTGCAGACGCGATACCCGCCCCGAGGGCAATGGGCGCGAACGGGTGCGCGCGACCTGCAGGTCTATTCTGTGGTCCACCAGATCATTATAGGTGCAGCCCGCACCGCGCATCGCGACCGCGCCGATGAAGAAGAGGATGAGGTGCGCAAGCTTGAGTTCGAGTGAGAACCCGCCATCCGGCGCGCCATCCGCATTGGCCGCGAGCGCCGACGACCAGAAACACGGCCACATCAGCAATTGCCATCCGATCGGCCGGTCCCAACGCGCCAACTGCGCATAGGGCCAAAGCCAGCGCGGCAGGACCCGGTAAACGAAGTTGTGGGAGGGTGCGTCGGCCACGCGGCCGCTATCGTCAATCTGCGTGCTCATGGCGAGATGTTCTACAGCATGGAACGCCTGACCGAAATTGAATTTTTGGCCGCAGCGAACGCCTATACGCGTCAGAATTCGGATCGTAGCTGAGACGCCGCGGCTTACTCTACCGGCGGGCAACAGACTGCATGGCGCAATCGGTCGCTGTTGCGACGCCAGGCGTTACATCTGCGGATTGGATCCATACTTCTCCTTGTACTTTTGCTCATTATCCGCTCGTACCTTGGCCCAGTCATACGGATTGGCGTCATAGGTGTATTGGTATTCCTTGTGGGACAGCTTGGAGCGATCGTAGGCGCCGCGTCCCTGGGAGGCGAAGCCATGCTTGTCCCAGGTCTGGGCATAATTGTTCGGCACGTCGTTGCGGGTCAGCTTCCAGACCGAATCATAGATCGAATCCCTGTACTTGGATTCGGCGCGATTTTTCTTGACCTCCTGCCAGATCTGCAGCCCCAGCGTCACGAATTGGGCAATACCCGCCAGCACGAGACCAACGCCTGTTGCTGCGCTGCCGCCCGCAACGGTACTCAATATCTGGGACAAGCGGGAGGCCCCGGAGATCGAGGCGACGGCGGCACCGGCACTGAGGAAGCCGAGGCTCGCTGCGCCGAAATCCGTCACGACGATTGCCGTCACGAATGCCTTCTCGGGCGTATCCATCTTCTTCCAGCCGCGGATGAGCCAGTTCAGATCGGTTCCCAACCAGGCAACGCTTCCGATGAAATCAACCCCGGCACCAATCCGGCCGATATTGGCCTTCCGGTTCTCAAGATACTTGATCTGCTTTGCTGCGACTTCGTCGCCGAAAACCTCCATGATGCGCAGTTCCGGGGTTGCGCCTTTCGCCTTCGGCGCAAGCGCCGAGGTCAGCATCATGCCGGCCCCCTGGATCGCCATCGCCGCGATGAAGCCGGTGTCCGTGGAGTCAGGACTTCCCTTGCCAACGGTCGCCCAGGCCACGCGCATGCCCATGATCCCCATGGACACGAAGCGTGCCAGGCCATCGACCTTCAAAGGCGTATCGAAATTGGAGAATTCTGTCTTGTACTTGGTGTTGATAAGTTTGACAGCCTCATTGTAGAGGCCTTGTACGGTGCCGTTCGGTTTCACGAGACCATACATATCCCACATCATGCGCGAGAAATTGGCTTTCAGCTTCAGCGCCGCGTCCGAGGTGGTTTCCCCGAGCGTGCTTTTGGCGATCGCTTCTGCCATCGGTTCATACAGTGTCTTGATCGCGTCCTCGTCGCTGATGTCATTGATACTCGCGAGGGGAGCTTCGACATTCTTCAAACCGACCTGTTGGGCATAGGCGACCATGAGACCGCTGAAGTCCTTCAGGCTTGCGGCGCCGTATTTCTTGATCAAGGCAGCATCCCATCCCCTGGATGCGGTCTGGAACATCATGTTGAGATCGTTACCACTCACGGTGATTGGAAGAGTAGTCTTCCCGCTCGCGATACCTTTGCCTTCGAAACCGATCGCCATGCCTGTGAGGCGCTCGATACCGGCCATTCCCATTTTGACCAGACCGCTGTCCGCCAGAGCAGTGACGGTTTGTCCTCCGCGCGCGGCATTGCCAAGTCCGCTGCCCGAACCCGTCGTTCTCTGTGCTGCGTAATTTGCCATGTTCGAACTCAGGATGGATCCCCGCACCATGGCCTTGACGCCTGCGGCAATCAGGTTGCCCTGCCCCTTGTTGGGTCCCGCCCCGTTGTTGATTTCCGCTGCAAGCGAGCCCAGGCGGGAATCCAGGATGGTTTCGTCCAGCCGGCCCTGATCTGCCATCTCGATCAGAGTTCGGGACTCCGAAATAAGGGTCTTGGTGAAGCCATCGAGCATCTGCGTGCGGGCCCCGCCCAGCTTGCTATTGGCCATGTAGCGAGCGGACGCCAGAAGCGTCGAATTGAGAGCGTCGTCCTTGACGCCGAGCTTGCGCAGTTCCGCCGCATTGGCGGGATCTGCCGCCAGCTTCGCGTAACCGGCCAGGGCGCCGCTCGTCTTCAATTCGCTGAGCATGTTGCCAAAGTTGCCGCCATCAATGAGCGGCGTCACGGAGCCAAGATTGGCAAGCTGGGTGGCGGACATCTGACCCAGTTTTGCAAGACGTAACATTCCGTCCATGGATGCCTTTGCATCCTGGAGCAGCGGTGAAACATTTGCATTGTAGAAGTTATTCAGCGTGGTTTGCGCAGCGTCGGCATTGGCTGCCATGAAATCATTCGACATGATGGCGCCGAATGTACTGAAGTAATTGTTGAAGCCGGTCAGTATACTAAGTTCTTTACCTTTCTCCTGCCCCGCATATTGCTTGAAGAACCCTCCCTCCACGATATCCGCCTTGAAGGTCGTTTCGAGTTCTGTCTTCAGGGATGCCACGGCTGCCGTATATTCAGGACCGTGGTCGGCAGCGGTGTCGAACGTCTCGCCGTTCAGGACCCGCTTGTAGAGATCAAGCGTGATCTGGGTCACCTTGGAAGAGACCTCCGGATCGGCGGCAAGCGTTGCCATGGCCTGATCAAGATCCCTGTTGATCTCATCAGCATTACGCTGCGGACGGGACTCCTGCATGGTGCCGTCCAGCAGAGCCTGAAGATAGCCGGCGAAATTGGACTTGGTCTGCAGAAGTTCGGCGTAGCGTGCGACCTTTTCATCCAAAGAATATTTCTCCGGATGCTCGTAGATATCCATGCCATCGATATCACGCTTCGTCTTGCCATCATTGAACATGGCGTTGAACTGAAACAGTATCTCATGCTGGATCTTGGGATCGGATTTTTGCAGAATCGAAAACAGCTTCGACGTTCCCGCGCCGGCAATCTCCGCGTCGACCGTCTTTTGCTTCTGGATTTCGCTATTTTGCTGCTCCGGCAAAAGACCGAGCGTTCGATCGGAGATCGCATTGCCTTTTTCGTCATAGCCGAGCAATCGTCCGTCCGTTGACGGATTATAGGGCGCAGCATTGGTTCCGGCGCCGCCGACATCATTGACGCCAGCTGCCGCGGTGGACTTGGATTGCGCACCCGCGCCAGACCCGGAAGAATTTCCGCTTCCGGAATCTCCTGCTGCAGTCAGACTGGCTACCCTTGAGGAAGTCCCAGTACCCGTTCCGCTGCCAGCCCCGGCGGCGGTGCCGGAATTGACCGTCAGGCTCCCCATTGCGGAGAGGCCGCCACCTGACTTGAAGGGCGAAATGGTTTTTATCTGAGGCCTTGCTGCTGCCGGTTGACGGCCAGCACCGCCACCAGAAGCGGGCGCACGACCGCTAGCAGACGCGGTTGCGGGAGCGCGCGTGCCGCCGCCGGTTGCGGAACCGCCAGCAGTACCTTTGCCGGGACTGGACAGCGATGCCGTACCGGATCTGGAACTACTTCCGCCGACTCCTGCACCACGGCTCGCCGTTGAACCGCCTCCCGTCCCGGAGCTAGCGCCAGTACCCGTACCAGTACCAGTACCTGTACCTGTACCTGTACCTGCACCACGGCTTGTCGATGAGCCACTACCGGCGCTGCTGCCTGCTCCAGCACCAGTTCCAGTTCCCGACCCCTTATTCGACGTTGGCTCGCCGCTTGAGGTATCACTGGCTGTATCCGCATTCGCGCGCGTAGTCGTCTGGCTATTCGAGAAGCGTGAAATTGCGGCCATACCTTCTCCCTCTCTTCTGGAGCATGATAAGGTAAAAAATTTCATAAAAATTTAATACTGTCAATAAATCCGTCATTTCACAATATACTTTGTCTATTTTAGAATAAATATTGTCCATAAAATTTGTAGTTATATTTTTTTATATTTTATATTTCTGCGTAATTTTTACTCACAACCCAAGATAAACATTATTCATCACACCTAGATAATTTCCTAAGTGATTATGCTTCTGCCATTATTTGAAAGATACATAACGAGAAGACTATACTTGCAGCTCAAAAACACTGCGATGGGGGGCCAATTGGTCTTTGGAGTTTGCTCTGAACTCCCGATGCGTCCCTGATGTGCGGCATAAAAAGACCCGTCAGCCGATGTGGCTGACGGGTCCATAACTTCAGGATAAGGTGATGAATAATCAGCGTTTTTTCATCGCTTCAGCCAGGGCCGCACCGAGACCGCCCAATTGGCTTCCTTCGTTTTTCGATGGTTTGGCCTGGGCATGGCGCATGGGATTGCCAGCACCTGGACTGCGGTTTTCCCGCATGGAAGCCGGTGCCGCCTCGCCGCCATCCTTGCGCATGGTAAGCCCGATGCGCTTACGCTTGGCATCCACTTCCACCACGCGCACTTTCACCACATCGCCTGCCTTCACAACTTCATGGGGATCCTTCACGAAGCGGTCCGCCAGTTGTGAGACGTGAACGAGGCCATCCTGATGCACGCCAATATCGACGAAGGCACCGAAAGCCGCGACATTGGTGACCGTGCCTTCCAGCAGCATTCCAACCTTCAGATCGCTGATCTCATTGACGCCCTCCGCAAAGGTGGCCGTCTTGAAGCTTGGGCGCGGGTCGCGGCCCGGCTTTTCCAGCTCGGCGAGAATATCCTTCACGGTTGGAAGACCGAACTGATCATCCACGAACTGCTTGGGATCGAGCCGTTTCAGGGCGGCGCTGTCACCCATCAGGTCGCGAAGGTCACGACCACAGGCAGCCACGATCTTCTTCGCCACGCCATAGGCTTCCGGGTGGACGGCGGAGGCATCGAGCGGCTCCTTGCCATTGGGAATGCGCAGGAAACCGGCGCATTGTTCGAAGGTGCGGGCACCGAGGCGCGCCACCTTCAAGAGTTCCTTGCGGCTTGCAAACGGTCCGTTCTGATCGCGATGCACAACGATGGCATCGGCAATTGTGCGCGTAAGGCCCGCGACACGCGCCAGAAGCGGCGAGGATGCGGTGTTGAGATCTACACCGACGGCATTCACGGCGTCTTCCACCACGGCGTCCAGCGAGCGGGAGAGCTTGCCCTGGTCCACATCGTGCTGATACTGGCCAACGCCGATGGATTTCGGCTCGATCTTGACGAGTTCCGCCAGCGGGTCCTGCAGACGCCGCGCGATGGAGACGGCGCCACGCAGCGAGACGTCGAGATTGGGGAATTCCGCCGCCGCCAGTTCGGACGCGGAATAAACCGAAGCCCCTGCTTCAGACACAATGACCTTGGTGGGCTTTGGACCAGCTGGAAGTGCGGCTAGCATATCCGCCACCAGCTTTTCCGTCTCGCGGCTACCCGTGCCGTTGCCAATCGCGATCAGATCCACCTTGTGCTTGCGAATGAGGCTGGCAAGTTCGGCCTGCGTGCCACGCAGATCGTTCTTCGGCGGGAACGGGTAGACGGTCGTCGTTTCCACCAGCTTGCCGGTACCATCCACCACGGCCACTTTCACGCCGGTACGGATGCCCGGATCGAGCCCCATGGTGGCACGCGAACCGGCAGGAGCCGCCAGCAGCAGATCCTTCAGGTTGCGGGCAAAAACGCGGATCGCCTCTTCCTCCGAGCGCTCCCGCAATTCGCGCATCAGATCGAGCGAGAGCGACATGGAAAGCTTCACGCGCCAGGTCCAGCCCGCCACATCCATCAGCCATCGATCTGCCGGTCCCTTCTCGCCAATCTGGAAGGCTCCGGCAATCATGCGGTGAGTCGGCTTGATCGGTGACGGATCATCCTGATCGACATCGATGGTCAGCGTCAGAAACTCCTCGTTCCAGCCGCGCAGCATGGCAAGCGCACGATGGCCGGGGGTCGTGGCCCAGCGTTCGGAATGATCGAAATAGTCGGAGAACTTTGCGCCTGCCTCCTGCTTGCCATCCACGACTTTTGCGCGGAGCGTGGCGTTGTCGCGCATATGCTGGCGCAGGCGGCCCAAAAGGTCCGCGTTTTCCGTAATGGTTTCGGCCACGATATCCCGCGCGCCGTCGAGTGCCGTCTTCACATCGGCAACCTCGGGCGAGAGATAGGCTTCCGCCAGCTTTGAGGGATCGGCCGCACGATTCGCCCAGATGGCGTCCGCCAGAGGCCCGAGACCCTTTTCGCGGGCAATCTCTGCCTTCGTGCGACGCTTCGGCTTATAGGGAAGATAGAGGTCTTCCAGCTCTGCCTTGGTTACGGCGCGCGCCAGCTTTACCGCCAGCTCGTCGGTCATCTTGCCCTGAGAGTTGATGCTCTCGACAATGGAAGTGCGCCGCGCTTCCAGTTCGCGCAGATAGACCAGTCGTTCCGCGAGCGTGCGCAACTGCGTATCATCCAGCCCGCCCGTGACTTCCTTACGATAGCGCGCGATGAAGGGAACCGTCGCCCCCTCGTCCAGCAATCCGATTGCGGCAACTGCCTGATCCGGGCGGGCGTTGATTTCTGCGGCAATGGTCGCGGCGAGGAGCTTGTTATCGGCAGCCATGAGTCATCCTGTTCTCAGATCTGCGGCGACCATAGCGGCAGATCGTGGCAAGGCAACGCCAGCCTGATCACTTCCACAGCTTGAAGACCGTGATCCGGGCCCGAATGGCCTTGACCTTTGCCGCCCCTGCCCTTAACCGCCCAGCATCTCTTTTCAGCAGCGGAGCGCGGCAATGAAGGTTCTTCTGATCGGGTCTGGTGGTCGTGAGCATGCTCTTGCCTGGAAGCTTGCACAATCCCCCCTGTTGACCAAACTCTATGCCGCGCCGGGCAATCCCGGCATCGCGGAAGAAGCAGAGCTGGTGTCGCTGAATGTGGAAGACCACGCAGCCGTCATAGCCTTCTGTCAGAAGCAGGCGATCGATTTCGTTGTGGTCGGCCCGGAGGCGCCGCTGGTGGCGGGTCTTGCCGATGATCTGCGCGCCGCCGGCTTCGTCGTCTTCGGCCCTTCCAAGGCCGCCGCCCAGCTGGAAGGCTCCAAGGGTTTCACCAAGGATATCTGCGCCCGCTACAATATTCCAACCGGCGCCTACCAGCGTTTTACCGCTGCGGAACCGGCGAAGGCCTATATTCGCGAACAGGGTGCGCCCATCGTCGTCAAGGCAGATGGTCTGGCCGCGGGCAAGGGCGTGACGGTTGCCATGACACTTGATGAGGCGCTTGCCGCCGTGGATGATTGCTTTGCCGGTGCCTTTGGCGCGGCGGGGGCCGAGGTTGTCGTCGAAGCCTATCTGGATGGTGAAGAGGCCAGCTTCTTCTGCCTCTCCGATGGCAAGACGGCCCTGGCGCTGGCAACCGCGCAGGACCACAAGCGCGTGGGCGATGGTGACACTGGCCCCAACACCGGCGGCATGGGCGCCTATTCTCCCGCCCCGGTCATGACGCCGGACATGGTGCAACGCACGATGAAGGAGATCATCGAGCCGACGATCCGCGGCATGGCAGAGAGCGGCTATCCGTTCACCGGAGTCTTCTTCGCGGGGCTGATGATCACCGCCAAGGGACCAGAACTCATCGAATACAATGTGCGGTTTGGAGATCCTGAGTGTCAGGTGCTGATGATGCGCCTGAAGAGCGACCTCTTGCCAATCCTGTATGCCGCCTCCACGGGCACACTGGACCAGGTGAGTGCTGAGTGGCGCGACGAACCGGCGCTGACAGTCGTCATGGCATCCAAGGGTTATCCGGGCGCTTACGACAAGGCCACCCAGATCGAACACCTGCCGCAGGCACGCGATGGGGCGAAGGTGTTTCATGCCGGGACGGCGCTCAAGGACGGGCAACTGGTCGCGACAGGCGGACGCGTTCTGAACCTGACGGCAACCGCAAGCACGGTGGCCGAAGCACAGGCAAAAGCCTATGCGCTGGTGGATGAAGTCCGCTGGGAGAACGGTTTTTGTCGTCGTGACATTGGCTGGCGAGCGCTCAATCGCGGATAATGGCCGACCGGCAATTGCACGTGTTAACGATGCATTAACCGCGCCTCCTGACTGCTTGGAAAGATTCTTCTGCTAATTCTCTGCCCTATTATCGGGAAGGGTATTCGCTATGATCAGCTCTGTTCTGGCACTGGTAGCATCTGTTGCAGCCGTATCGGCAGACATGACATCGATCTCTGTCCTGTCCGGTCAGCCTCTTGCGGCAACACCCAGTGTCGTGCGGATCGCATGCACACACTGTGACGGCAAAGCGCCCCGGCGTTCGAAATCCGAGTACGTGGTTCCATCGCTGGATGCGGGCCACGAACGGGTTACGATTTCGCAAATCGGCGGAAAGCCGGCGGTTACCCGAACCGAAAACTTCATGGGTGGTTCGCCGGTTCGTTTCGTCAGCGTCAACCCGATGTGGGTCGAGCGCGAACAGCAACTCATGCTGTCGCGCACCGTGTCACCCACCAAGAGCGACGGCGTGGACCAGAGGGCGACAACGTCCGCCGTATCGGCGGATGCTGCCCCGAAGCCTGTTGCTGCAACGCCGGTCGAGCAGCCCGCCGCACCTGATTTCTCGAAATTCGAGCTTAGGCCAAGCCTTTGACCAAGTATTCGCGATCGCGAATATAGGTATTGCGCAAAGCTGATACTGAGCAAACGATCCGCGTGACATCTCCGAAAGCGAACGATCCGCAGCTTTTCTGTAATTTTACGCCCGACGCCAAACTATTTCCTGCAAACCAGGAACTGCCCACAACCTTTCGGGGAGTTTTGTACGTAGTATCGCCGTGAAACCGGCGACGTACGTCAAGCAGGTCTTTCCCGTTCATCGTGACAGGAAAGTTTCTATTATCCAAATTTTCAGGAAGCCGGTTTACTCTCTGTGTCCAGGAACGCGTTGTAGCGTTCGTCGGGTGCAGGAAGCGCCTCTCTCAACCTTCCTCGGCACCTTGTGTTTCTGACAGTGTTCGAGATCGAATAGGCGGTCGTCAGAATGAAGAATATGCGCATATCACTTCAGCTTTTCATGCTCGTGGGCGCCATGATGGCGGTGTTCGCAGCCATGACCTATTTCCAGCTCCAGTCATCCACAAAAGCCATTTACCGCGAACGCTACGAAATGCTGCGCACGCAGGTGGAGACGGCGATTTCGGTGCTGAAAGACTTCGACGACCGTGCGAAGAAGGGTGAGTTCAGCAAGGAAGAAGCGCAAAAGCGCGCCTACGGCCTCTTGAACACAATGAAGTTCGAGCCGGATGGCTATTTCTTCGGCTATGACTATGACGTCAAGATGATTTTCCATCCGAGCTCCCCGGACGTCGGCAAGAGCAACAAGGGCAAGCCCGATCCGACCGGTTACATGTATCGTGACGAACTCGTGCGGCTTGGTCAGCAGGGTGGTGGCTATGTGGAGTTCATCGGACCGAAGCCTGGCAAGGATCCGAATGATCGCAGCTATCCCAAGGCTTCCTACGGCAAGGCCTTTGCCCCCTGGAACATTGTCATCATCACCGGCCTCTACACCGACGACCTGAAGGCCGAGATCCGCGAAAACATCATCAAGACCGCTGGTGGCTCTCTTGCGCTGTTCCTGGCCGCTCTTGCTGGCGCTTATGTCGTGATCCGTGGGATTACGCGTCCGTTGAGCGCCATTCACGATACGCTTGGCGCCGTCGCCAATGAAAACACCACCATGCCGGTTCCGCATACCGACATGAACAATGAAATCGGCAAGATGGCGCGTGCGACCGAGGCGCTTCAGCAGAAAGTGCGCGAACGCCATGCCATGGCGGCACGCCAGCAGGAGCAGGAAGCGCAGATCGAGGAACAACGCGTACGGGCCGAAGAAGCGCAGCGTCGCGAAGCCGCCGAACAGGCTCACGTGGTTTCAACCATCGGCACCGCGCTCGAACAGCTGGCCAAGGGCGACCTCACCATCCGTTGTGCCGACCTGGGTGGAAAATACGAGGGTCTTCGCCATAACTTCAACGATGCGCTTTCGCACCTCGAGCAGGCCATGTCTCGCGTCAGCCTGAAGGGTAACGACATCGGCGTATCGAAGGAAGAGATCCGTCGCGCATCGAACGAACTGGCGCAGCGCACGGAGCGTCAGGCCGCCAATCTCGAGGAGACATCTGCGGCCCTGGATGAGTTGACCGTTGCCGTTCGCCAGACCGCCGATGGCGCCAAGGAAGCAGCCCAGCGCGTGAAGACGATCAGCGGCGAAGCCCGCCAGAGCGACTCCATCGTCGAGCAGGCCATTACCGCCATGAGCGGTATCGAGCAGTCTTCTGCGGAAATCACCAAGATCATCGGCGTCATCGACGAGATCGCCTTCCAGACCAACCTGCTGGCCCTCAACGCAGGCGTCGAGGCAGCACGCGCAGGCGAAAGCGGCAAGGGCTTTGCGGTGGTTGCGCAGGAAGTTCGCGAACTCGCCCAGCGTTCCGCAGCAGCGGCCAAGGAGATCAAGGACCAGATCTCGCGGTCCGGCGGCCAGGTGGAACAGGGCGTTCAACTGGTTTCGCAGGCTGGAGAAGCCTTGAAGCGGATTTCGGCGCAGATCGAAGCGGCGAACGACGTGGTATCCAAGATTGCGCACAGCGCGCAGGAGCAGGATACCACATTGCGCTCCATCTCCTCTGCGCTCAACCAGCTGGACACAGCCACGCAGCAGAATGCCGCCATGGCAGAGGAGACGACCGCATCCGCCGAGGTTCTCGCCAACGATACCGGCGATCTTCTCGATCTCATCCGCGGCTTCCGCACCGCTGACGCACGCGGCAATGGCTTGCAGGACATGGCAAACCGCATGCGCCGCGCCGGCTGACAAGCTTTTATCCGATGATGGCAGACGCCGGTCGAAAGGCCGGCGTTTTGCGTTTCAGGACAACGGGCACGCTTGGCACCGGCATTCCTGAATCCCGTAAAAACATTCAACCATATTGTTGACTATTTGAAACTTCGCCGTATATTTAACCACATGGTTGAACATACGGAACTGGATCTGGTTTTTCACGCACTCGGCGATGCGACACGCCGCCGAATGCTCAGCGAACTGGCGGGCGGTGAAAAGACGGTAACGCGGCTGGCAGAACCCTATGCCATTTCGCTTGCCGCCGCCTCCAAGCACATCAAGGCACTGGAAAGCGCCGGGCTCATTGAACGCGAGGTGCGGGGGCGAACGCATATCTGCCGCCTGTCGCCCCGGCCACTGGCCGAGGCCTATCGATGGCTAAGCTTCTACGAGGGCTTCTGGAATGAGCGTCTCGACGCTCTGGAACGTGCGCTTCACGAGGACGACCGCGCCCGCCGCAAATCAACGGAAGAAGGAGAACAGACATGAACGACATCAGCATGCAGGACCGCTACGGCACGCTTGCCGGCCCCACAGTGCTTGTTATCAAGCGCCTTCTGCCAGGTCCGATCGAGCGCGCCTGGTCCTATCTGATGGACAGCGACCTGCGGAGCCGTTGGCTTGCATCGGGCGAAATCACGCCGGAGGTCGGCACGTCATTCGAACTGACATGGCGAAATGACAGCCTGACAGACGGACCGGGCAGCCCGAGACCAGAAGGATTTGGCGCTGAACATAGCTTGGCCTGTCGGGTGCTGGCCATCGACCCGCCCCGCCGCCTGGCATTCACTTGGGGAACCTCTGCGGAGGTGGTGTTCGACCTCAAAGAGCAAGGCAACCAAGTCCTCTTCACAATCACCCATAGCGGCGTTGCCGAGCGGGCCATGCTGCTTATGGTCTCTGCCGGCTGGCATGCACATCTCGACACGCTGCTGGCAGCATCGACCGGGTCGCCGCGTCCGGATTTCTGGACGGAATGGACACGGCTGAAGGCAGAATACGATCGCCGCCTGCCCACCTGATCGCGACGATGCATAGACGTAAAAGGCGTGGACATTCCGAGTTTTTGGCATTCAGGCATGGCCTTGATCAGCCGGAGATCTTGGAAAAATCGCCCGCTGTGCCGGTCGCCTCGCGGATGGCCTTCAACAGGGCCAGACGGTTGGCGCGAACGGCAGGATCTTCATCATTGACGAGCACCGCTTCGAAGAAGGTATCGACCGGACCGCGCAGCTGCGAGAGAGTCCAAGGCGCAGGAGACGACCGCAGTTGCCAAGGGTCTCGCCAACGATACCGGCGATCGTCTCCATATTATCCGCGGCTTCCGCGCCGGCTGACAAGCTTTTATCCGATGACGGCAGACGCCGGTCGAAAGGCCGGCGTTTTGCGTTTCAGCAAAGTTTCGCGGCCAGCGCTTCAATTTGAGAAGGCGCGTAAACGGCAATCCCCTCGGAGCGCAGAAGCGCTGCCGTGACGCCATTGCCTGCGTGTTTCACACCTTTAAAGTTCCCGTCATAGATTGCCAGGGAGCCGCAGGATGGACTGCCGTCGATCAAGAGAGCGTGGAGACAGCCGTTGTCGCGGGCATGCTTGAGTGCACGCCCTGCCCCGTCGATGAATGCGGCCGTCACATCGCCACCGGTCAGTTCCACAACGCGGGCGCGACCAGCCAGAACATCCTCGCCGTTAAGGCCGTCTTCGATTTCCGCCGGAGGACGCGGCACGCTCATGCCGCCCGCAAGTTCAGGACAGAAGGCAACAAGGCGCCCCTCCCCCTTCCACTGTTCGATGAGCGGATGGAGGAGCGGCTTGCCTTTGCCGTCATAACGGACCGGCTGGCCGAGGAGGCAGGCACTGATGAGGATCCTGCCTGCCGCCATCTCTTCGTTATCCACTGATCTTCGAGAAGTCCGCCACTGTTCCGGTCGCCTCGCGGATGGCCTTCAACAGGGCCAGACGGTTGGCGCGAACGGCTGGATCCTCATCATTGACGAGCACCGCTTCGAAGAAGGTATCGACCGGACCGCGCAGCTTGGACAGTGCTTCCATGGCAGAACGGAAATCTTCCGACTTGACCGCCGCTGCCGCCTCGCTGGTTGCCGATGTGATGGCCGCATAAAGCGCCTGTTCCGCATCGAGCTTCAAGAGGTCCGGAGAGACGGCATCGGCAACGACGGTTCCTTTCTTCTCTTCCGCCGCCAGCAGTTGCGTGGCGCGCTTGGTGCCCGCCAGCAGGTTCTTGCCGTCTTCCGAGGTGATGAAGGCGGTAAGTGCTTCGGCGCGGCGAGCGACCAGCAGAAGATCATCGGCGTCCGGTGTCAGCACGGCATCGATGATATCGTGACGCGCACCCATGTCGCGCAGATAGACTTTCAGGCGATCATGGAAGAAGGAGAGAAGGTCGGCATCCTTGAAGACGCTGAGGAGCGGCAGACGCACCTTGCGCTCCAGCATGATGCGAACGACACCGAGCGCCGCGCGGCGCAGGGCATAAGGGTCCTTGGAGCCGGTCGGCTTTTCATCGATGGCCCAGAAGCCGACAAGCGTATCGAGCTTGTCCGCCAGGGCAACGGCGATGGCGACCTTGTCTTCCGGCACGCGGTCCGACGGGCCTTGCGGCTTGTAATGATCTTCGATGGCGGCGGCGACGGACGCATCTTCGCCCTGGATACCCGCATATTTGCGGCCCATCAGGCCCTGAAGTTCCGGGAATTCGCCCACGGCTTCGGTGCGCAGATCCGCTTTGGCAAGCACCACGGCGCGGTCCACCAGCGTTTCCTCCGCACCGACAACGCCTGCGATCTGCTTCGCCAATGCACGAATGCGCTCCACGCGTGCACCCTGCGTGCCGAGCTTGGCGTGGAAGGTGACGTTCAGCGCATCGAGCTTGGCCATGCGCTGGTCGAGCGGCTTGGAGAGATCGAGGCCGAACTTGTCTGCGGAAGCCTTCAAGGTTTCGAGATCCGGCAGATTGCCCTGGTCACGCGTCCAGAAATGCTTGGCATCTGACAGACGGGCGCGCACGACCTTGCCATTGCCGTGGATGATTTCCTTGCCGCCATCCTTCGCCTCGATATTCGAGATGAGGATGAAGTGGTTGGAGAGGCCTTCGGTCACACCCTGTGGCCGGGTGACGAAACATTTCTGGTTCGTCTTGATCGTCAGGCGAATGATCTCCGCCGGGATTTGCAGGTAATCTTCCTCGAATGCGCCCATCAGCACATGCGGCCATTCCACGAGGCCGGACACTTCTTCCAGAAGACCCTCGTCTTCGACCAGATCGAGACCGTTGGCGAAAGTCAGATCCTTCGCGTCGTGCAGGATCACGTCCTTGCGGCGCTCGGCATCCAGCATGACCTTCGCCTTTTCGAGGCTTGCCACGTAATCGTCGAAGCGACGAACGGTAATGGCCTCCGGTGCATGGAAGCGGTGACCATAGGTCACGTTGGAGGCCGTGATGCCATCCACTTCGAACGGAATGATCTGTGTTTCGTCGTGTTCAGGCCCGAACATGCAGACGATGGATTGCAGCGGTCGCACCCAGCGCAGGCTTTCCGAACCCTTGCCGTCAATGCCGTTGAACCGCATGCCCTTGGGCGCGGAGGCGGCACCGGAGCGCATGCTCTTCGGCCAGGGGAAGGAGCGGATGATGCCGGGCATGACATCAGCAATGATCTCTTCCGCCGCACGACCGGGCTTCGAAATCACCGCCACGTAGAAATCGCCCTTCTTCGGGTCCGAGGCGACCTGCGCCTCTTCCACGGAGTCAAGACCTGCCTTGCGCAGGAAGCCCTGAATGGCCTGTTCCGGCGCCTTGGTGGATGGACCCTTGATCTCTTCCCGCTGGTCGGCGGAACGGGCCGTCAAACCACGAATATCCAACGTCAGGCGGCGCGGCGTCCAGTATTCACGCGCTCCCTCATAGGTCAAACCGGCTTCCACCAGCGCATCGGTCACGAGCTTCTTCAGATCGCCCGCAGCCTTGCGCTGCATGCGGGCAGGAATTTCCTCGGAGCGGAGTTCTAGGAGAAGATCTGGCATTGTTCAGTTCCTTGAGCCGCAGGGGCTTGTCTATTCTATCGGCTGGCAGTGTGTTGCGCGGGACTTAGCAAGGCAGCGTGGAATTGTCATCTGCGGAGTGGCGCGAAAAAGGAGTTTGGACCAGAGCTACCAGCCGCCGCCGCCACCACCACCGCCGCCGCCACCGGACGAGCCACCGCTTGAAAATCCGGAGGACGACGAGGAGACGGGCTGCGGGATGGTGGATGCAATGGTCGACGCCATGGAGGAGGAAAAGCCGCCAATGCTTTCTCCAAACGAGCCGAAGCTGTCGCCGCTGTACCAGCCGGGGTGATAGCTCGCCGCCGCGGCACCGGCTGCCGCTGTGGCAAGCCAGGTCTCGAAAGTGCGGCTCCAGGGTTTTTCCACGCCCAACGCCACGGCATAGGGCAGAAGCGTCTCGAAGTGGCGCGGCGACATTTCCGGCGCCTCGACCATGTTCATGCGATCGCGTTCGGCCAGCGTGAGATAGGTCTTCAACCCATCCACTTCGTCCATCAGTCTGGCGCCAAGCGGTGTCGGCGCGCCCATCAGGAAAAAAAAGACGGCATTGATCAGCGTGATGCCGCCAACCACGGCGATAACGGGCCAATCCGAATGATCCAGCGCTTCCAGGGCCGCGACGAGAATACCGCCTGCGGCGATGAGACCGATAAAGCCGAAGACCCCGAACATCAGGACGCCGCCGATGCGTGCGATCACACTGCGTTTGCGGAACATCGAGCGGCCAGCTTTCAGCGCGAAGCCACCCCAGACGACGCCAAACACCACGGACGGCACCAGGAAGCCGATGCTATCCGGATCGAAATCGCCGAAGAACAGAAGGACAGCGAGAGCCAGGATGCTGAGGAGAACACCGCCGACGATATAGCCGACATTGCCCTTGTAGTAACGACCGCGATGCTCTTTCTCGATGGCATTGCGGAAGAGCTTGGCGACCGACTGCACTTTCGTGCCATTGGCCTTGTCGATAGTGAAAGCTTCGCCCTTCGCGCCCAGCTGCTGCAGCAGGATGGCCTGTCCGGCGGGCAGACTGGATGGAGCGGCTTTGCCCGTTCGCCGCACGATGATGCTGCTCTTCAGATCCTCCAGAACAACATAACCACCCACAGCGAGATCGATGAAGCTGGCCGACAGCGCATCCCAGCCTTCGCCGGAAAATCCCTTGTTGTCGACATAGTTCACCAGCGCGGGAGACAGACCCTCCGGTGGATGCCAGCGTGGCACCATGACGCCGCGCGGCGGGTCACGCCCCACGCGACGCCAGAACCAGAAGTAATAGGCGGCGACGACGAGAAGGCCCGTGCCGCCGATGATGTAGTTGATATTGTCGCGCCAGAACCAGCCGCGCTGCTGTGCATCGCTGGGCGGCATGATCGAGCCCTTGGGCATGGCGATGGCAATCGTCAGGCCTTCATTCGGGCTGAGAGGACGCACTGTGACAAACCCTGGGGCCGTATCGCTGCCGGTGCGACGGGCATCCTTGCCGGTTGCGCCTTCGGCACCCGTGAAGAAGGTCGTGTTCAGCGCCTTTACACCCGGCGGCAGCTGAACCACGGCGGAGGCCTGATCGATGCGGAACATCCAGCCGTTTCCGGTGACATTCCAGAAAAATTCGTCAAAGCTTTCCTGATAGCGGATCTGCCGATCGGTGCGGTAGGTCAGTTCGTAGGTATGCAGGCCACGATCGAGTTGCGTTTCGGGCGAACCCAGATAGATGCGCACACCGCCGGAAACGCCCTCCGTGCGCCAGTTTTCAGGACGGCCGTCGCGCGTAACGGTCAGAACTTCGAAGCCCACCTTCTGCCGCTTACCCTTGGCATCCACCATGTAGAGCGGAAAATCGCGGAAGATACCGCGGCGGATGTCCTTGCCTTCCGCATTGACGGTAATGATCTCCGTCACGGTCACATCGCCTTCACGGCTGAGCTGGATTTCCGAACGGTAGGCCGCAATATATTCCGCCGCACGCGCTGCGCCCGGCATGCCAAGCGCCAGGGCCTGCAGCAGTGCCAGCAGCAGGAACAGGCGGGACATTGGCAGGCAGGCGCGCTTCATTCCGGATCAACCCCGATCCAGAGCGACGCCGAGCGACGACAGCGCATCCCAGTAGTGCGGATAGGTTTTCGCCACGCAGCCCGGATCAAGGATGGTGATACCGTTGATCTTGAGACCCGCAAGTGCAAAGCTCATGGCAATGCGGTGGTCGGCAAAGGTGTCGATACTGGCGGGAAGCGTCTGACCGGCAAGGGCTGGATCGGAGGCGACGACGAGATCATCCCCCTCCTCTGTCGCAAGCCCCTGACGGATATTGTTCAGACCCGTCGAGAGCGCACGAATGCGGTCGCATTCCTTCACGCGCAGATTGGCGATGCCGACAAAACGCACTGGTGTCTGATTGAAAGCTGCCAGAACCGCAATCGTCGGGATAGCATCCTGCATCTGGCTGCCATCGATGACGGCCGGCATATGCGGGAAAGCCGAAATGACATCATAGGCCTTGGCATCCGGCTGGGTGAACTCGGTTGCCGGAGTGCCGATATCGATTGAACCACCCGTCAAAACTTCCGCGCCCCAGAGATAGGTCGCGGCAGACGCATCCGGCTCGATATGGAAGTCGGTCGCCGTGTAGCCGGTCGGCTCGATCCGCCAGACTGACGAGGACGGTTGCTCGACCTTTGCACCGAAGGCGCGCATGGCAGACAGCGTGAGATCGATATAGCCGCGCGCGCCAATATCAGCACCGGCCAGCTCGATCTCGAAAGGTTCGGCGGCAATGGCAGCCGCCATCAACAAAGCCGACACATACTGGCTGGAAAGACCGGCATCAATCACAACGCGGTTCTTCTCGAACCGGCCAGTTGCATCGATCATCACCGGCGGGCATCCCGTCGGTGCTTCCACGGCAACGCCCAGCGAGCGCAAGGCATCGACCAGTGGCTGGATCGGGCGCTTGCGCATGTGCTGGTCACCATCGACCACGAAGCGCCCCTGCCCCAGAGCCACGGCCGCCGTGAGGAAACGCGTCGCCGTGCCTGCATTGCCAAGGAAGAGCGGCTCTGACGGCGGGTTGAGCTTGCCGGAACTGGTGACCACGAAGGTGGTTGCATCCGGCTCATCAACTGTCACACCCATGGCGCGCAGAGCTTCTGCCATATACCGCGTGTCATCGCTCTTCAGCGCCCCGGTCAGGCGGCTCGTACCCTTGGCTAGACCGGCCAGCAGCAACGCACGGTTTGTAATGGATTTGGAACCGGGTGGCGCCACATGCCCCTTCAGGGAATGGTCAGGCGGGAGAATGGTCAGTTGATCGGCACTCATTATACTCTCACAAGCGCTTGTCATGCGCCCTTTTTTCATGGATTTCGAAGACGGCCCGGCCGCTAGAACTTGACCGTCGGAACAGCGCGATCCGCTTCGTTGGCAATTTCGAAATAGGGCTTCTTGGCAAAGCCGAACTGGCCCGCAATGAGATTTGACGGGAAGCTTTCCACCTTGACGTTCAGGTCACGCGCAGCACCATTGTAATAGCGCCGGGACATCTGGATTTCGTTCTCGACGGTTTCCAGCGAGCGCTGAAGTTCCACAAAGTTCTCGTTGGCCTTGAGATCGGGATAGGCTTCGGCAAGCGCAATCACCCGGCCAAGCGCCTGGCCAAGCAGACCTTCGGCAGCGGCACGGCCTGCCACATCGCCCGAGGGCACGGCTTGCGCCTTGTTGCGCAGTTCGACCACGGCTTCCAGCGTAGAGCGCTCGTGCGATGCGTAGCCTTTGACGGTCTCAATGAGATTTGGGATGAGGTCGGCGCGACGCTTCAGCTGTACATCAATGCCGGACCAGGCCTCTTCCGCCATCTGACGGGACTTCACCAGCCCGTTATAGATGAAGACGACATAGAGGGCGATGGCCGCGAGTGCGGCTAAGGCGACATACATAAAGGGCTCCCCGGCGTGATCAGCGCGCGAACCCTAATCGTTTCGCGCGCTCCTGTCATCGGGATTCTCTGCCGTGCCGACGTGGGTATCGGTATTCGCCCGATCAGGCCGCAGCACCGAGATTGACGCCGCCAGCATCGGTCAGCAGGAAGGCTTCGCCACAGGCCTTGGCCAGCGTGCGCACGCGCAAGATATAGCTCTGGCGTTCGGTGACCGAAATCACGCCACGTGCATCCAGAAGATTGAAGACGTGGGACGCCTTGATGCACTGATCATAGGCCGGAAAGACGCATTTATGGAGGCGCTGATTTTCGCTGTCTCCCGGCGCACCGGCAGCGAGAAGCGCCTGGCACTCTTTTTCCGCATCGATGAAATGGCGATGCAGCATTTCGGTATTGGCGAATTCGAAATTGTGGCGGGAATATTCCTGCTCTGCCTGCAGGAAGACGTCGCCATAGGAAATCTTTTCCTCGCCTTCGCGACCGTTGAAGTTCAGGTCGTAAACATTGTCCACGCCCTGCACATACATGGCCAGACGCTCCAGACCGTAGGTCAGCTCACCTGCAACCGGCGAGCATTCGATACCGCAGACCTGCTGGAAATAGGTGAACTGCGAGACTTCCATGCCATCGCACCAGCATTCCCAGCCAAGACCCCAGGCGCCGAGCGTCGGGCTTTCCCAATCGTCTTCCACGAAGCGGATGTCGTGAAGCAGCGGATCGAGACCGATCGCCGCCAGCGAACCGAGGTAAAGCTCCTGCAGGTTCGACGGGTTCGGCTTCAAAATGACCTGATACTGGTAGTAATGCTGCAAGCGATTGGGGTTCTCGCCATAGCGGCCATCGGAGGGACGACGCGAGGGCTGCACATAGGCCGCCTTCCAGGGCTTGGGGCCAAGCGCACGCAGAGTCGTTGCCGGATGGAACGTACCAGCACCCACTTCCATGTCATAGGGTTGCAGGACAGCGCATCCCTTGTCTGCCCAATAGTTGTGAAGCGTCAGGATCAGCGCCTGGAAAGAGCGCTTCGGGTCCATATGCGGAGCAAGGGTCGTGGTCATGGGATTGTGTCCGGAGCCAGTATACGTGATTTTTGCCCGTCTGGTGCCACGGGAGGGCGTGAGGGTCAAGCCTGAGGCCGTTTCTGAACCTCGCTCTATTCCTCATCCTCGCGCTTGACGCGATACTCGCCCGTCACCGGATCCTTCACCAGAGTGCCGATGGCACCCGTCTGGCGCTCCTTTTCCTTGGCGCGCCGTAGCCGTGCCAGCTTCTCCGCATCGTTGACAAACTTCCGATACAGCAGCCAGCCTCCGCCGATGAGAATGGCAAGAAACAGGATCTGCGGCATGGGTAACAAGTCCTCGAATCGGAAATGGCGGGCCTAGAGCGTCGGACACTAATCGGAAACGGCCCGCCGCTCTAGATTCTTTGTTGACGCATCGGTTGAGCGAAAAACCGGATGCCACTTTTTCGCCCGATGCTCTAGAGCCCGTAACGGCTCCACAATGCCCGTTCTTCAAGGGTGCTCGCAAGCCCCTCTGCCGCACCGGATGCGATTTCCGCTCCTGCATTGCCGACGCCAAGCGAGGCGATGCCCGGCAGGCGCCGGCCAAGAAGGCCGCGTGCCGAACCCACCAGTTCCAGCCGCGTCTTCGGCCCGAAGCGGCGCTTCAATACATCGCGGATTTCACCCATGCCATCGACAAGACCGAGCTCGACGCCGCGCTGTCCCGTCCAGAAGAGGCCGGAGAAAATGGTCTCGTCATCGGCAAGCCTTTCTCCACGACGGGATTTGACCATGTCGATGAAGACCTTGTGGATTTCGAGCTGAAGGGACTTCAGATATTCGATATCGCTCTCTTTTTCCGGCTGGAACGGATCGAGGATGACCTTGTTCTCGCCCGCCGTATAGACGCGGCGCTCCACGCCGATCTTGCGCAGAAGTTCCGGAAAGCCGAAACCGCCGGACACGACACCAATCGACCCGACAATGGATGTCGGATCGACAAAGATCTCATCGCCTGCGAGCGCGATCATATAGCCGCCGGAGGCTGCGACATCCTCCACGAACATGAGGACGCGCTTGTTTTTTTCTTCAGCAAGCGCGCGGATGCGCTGGTAGATGAGACGCGATTGCACCGGAGAGCCCCCCGGCGAATTGATGGAGATGGCGACGACGGGCGCATCCTTTTTCGCAAAGGCCCGCTCCAGCATCTGGGCCGTATTGGCAAGGTTCAGCGTGGGACGAAACTGGCTGCCGCCGGTCATGATCGCGCCCTGCAGGCGGACGACGGGAATGGCTATGCCTTCCTTGCGGAACCGCTTCGGTAGAATGCGCGTCAAAAGGCCTGCCATGTCATCTCCTTGGAATGGTGTTCATCGTCATGTATGCAACGGAATGGCGGGCGCAATGGTTGGTTCCCGTAAATTCCGCGTCATCGGCCAGATCGCTCAGCGACCCTTGCGCCGGTAGGCCTTGCGGCCATTGTTGAGGCCATCGACTTCGGCCGCGAAGGCATGGCCCTCTTCTCCATGCATGAACAGCGGAGAACGCCAGACAAGACGGGATTTCGACCCCTTGATGGCGGTCACCAGAAGACGAATGGCATCCTCGCCGGGTCGCGGATGGATGGCCGTCAGTTCCAGCCCGCCAAAGCGTTTTCCACAGGCGGCGATGATGTCCGCCACGGATGATGGCCGCGCGATGAGCGAAAGCTGGCCGCCCGGAATCATGATCGCGTTTGCGGTACGAAGCCAGCTTTCGAAGAGATCTTCGGTCATGGCATGCGCTTCGGCCTTGAGGGCATTTGGTGCCCGGCGGTCCCGTGCATCGTTGAAGGGCGGGTTCATGATGACATGATGGAAATGATCATCCGGCAAGCCCGCCTCTACGCGTGCCTTTCCGCGAAGCGTCACATCTGCCTCGATCACGACGAGACGGGAGCCAAGCGCCCTGTTTTGTTCGATCGCCGTATTGCGACGCGCATAATCGGCCATTTCCGGCGAACGCTCGACCAGTACGACTTCGGCATTCGGTAGACGGGCAGCGACGGCAAATCCGGCGGCGCCGGCCCCGGCACCCAGGTCCGCCACTCGCACGGGACGCTCGTCATCCACCAGCGAGGCCAGCAGCATGGCATCCATGCCTGCGCGGTGCGCCCCCTGCGCCGGTTGCAGCAAGTAGAATGCGCCGCGATGGAAGGCGTCGAGTGTTTCGTTCATTTTTCGGTCCGCAGTTCCGATCCGAGGCCCGCATCCACCAGCAAAAGCCGCGCCTCACCTGCCCGCTCGCTTTCCACCAGAAGGCGACGGGGGAGGAGGCCAAGGGAACCTTCCAGCACGCTCATCGATTGATCAGCGACAAGAGAGTGAATTCCTGCATCGTTCAGCAGGCTGGTGGCAAAGGACAGGACCACAGGATCATTGGTGCGGATCAGTTCTTTCATGCGTCAAACGATCTCGATTCCGGGTTATTCTAACATTTGGCACTTGCCGGTTGTTGCGCCCCTTTCTATTGTCCGCCGCAAGATTTGAACAGGAGGCCATTTCATTGGGCGTCGTTATTCCGCTCGAAGAGGGCAAAAACAAGCAGGCATCCGTCAAGCCGCTGGTCGATCTGACCAGACTGGATATGGATCGGGTCAACCAGCTGATCCTGTCGAAGGCCGGATCCGATGTGCAGATGATACCGGAAGTGGCAAACCACCTGATTTCTTCCGGTGGCAAACGTCTGCGCCCCATGCTGACGCTGGCGGCCGCGCAGATGTTCGGCTACGAGGGCGACGGTCATATCAAGCTCGCCACAAGCGTGGAGTTCATGCACACCGCAACGCTGCTGCATGACGACGTGGTGGACGAAAGCGATCTGCGGCGGGGCAAATCCACCGCGCGCATGATCTGGGGTAACCAGGCGAGCGTTCTCGTTGGTGACTTCCTGCTGGGGCAGGCCTTCAAGATGATGGTCGAGACCGGCTCCATGGATGCGCTGGATGTTCTGGCCTCCGCTGCCGCCGTGATCGCGGAAGGCGAAGTGCTTCAGCTTTCCGTTGCCAAGAACATGGAAACGACGGAAGACGATTATCTCTCCGTCATCCGCGCCAAGACCGCTGCCCTTTTCGCCGCCGCTGCCGAAGTCGGCCCCATCATTGCCGGAAACGACAAGAGCGCCCGTTCGGCTCTTCGCTCCTATGGCATGAATTTGGGCCTTGCCTTCCAGCTGGTGGACGATGCGCTGGACTATGGCGGCAAGGCGGCCGACCTTGGCAAGAACGTCGGCGATGATTTCCGCGAAGGAAAGATCACGCTGCCGGTGATCCTGTCCTATCGCCGTGGCACGCCTGAAGACCGCGCCTTCTGGAAGACCGCGATCGAAGATGGCCAGAGCAGCGACGAAAACCTTCAGCAGGCGCTTGCCCTGATCGGCAAATACAATGGACTGGCAGACACGATTGCCCGCGCCAAGCACTATGGTGCAATCGCACGCGACGCTTTGTCGCCCCTGCCCGCATCGGCACACAAGGCGGCGCTGATGGAAGTGATCGATTTCTGTATCGAACGGGTCAACTGAGACCCGGCACGGTGTGCGTGGCCGAGGGTGAGGCCACGCATTTCACAGGCGGCGTGAACAATGGCCGCCTTCGAGATTCTTGCGAAGCTGCTTCAAAAAAGCCATTCTATCATGAATCATCGGTTGAAGATTCCCGGTGGCCCGTTGGCCGCCTCCCAGTTCTTCTTGAAAGGCACTTTCATGCGGCAGAAATTCGCCCTTCGTCTGCTTTCCGGCGTGGCTTTTGCCTCTGCCCTTCTGGCAGCGACGGTCGTTCCACGCCTTGCCATGGCGCAGGACAACCCGGTCGCAGAGGCCGTGGAGTTCACGCCCGACAAGGTCAACACGTTTTCCGGCGCATTTCTGGCGGCAAGAACCGCGGATGTCGATCACGATTACGCGACTGCAATCGCGCTCTACCAGAAGGCCCTGAACTTCGAACCGGCCAATCTCGACATTCGCGAACGCCTGATGGTGTCCTTGCTGATGAACGGGCAGTTCGACGAGAGCCTCAAGCATGTCGAAGCCCTGAAGGGTGACGACGCGGTTGAACGCATCACGACAATCGTTCGCGGGCTGGAGGCGATCCGCAAGGGTTCCTACGCCGATGCGGAAAAGATCCTCACCTACAAGGGCGGCAATGATCTTGACCGCCTGACTCACGCCCTGCTGATCGGTTGGGCCAAGGTGGGTGCCGGCAAGGGTGCAGAGGCTATCAAGCAGATCAAGGCGCTGAAGGGGCCGGACTGGTTCAAGGTCTTCACGCAGTATCATCTGGGCGCCATGGCGCTGGTGGCTGGCGATACTGCCACAGCCCGCACCAACCTCAGCGCAGCCATCACCAGCCAGGAAGCGGTTGCGACCACGCCGGATACATTCATGCGATCGGTCATGGCGCTGGCCCGCCTCGAGGCAGCCCAAGGCAACAAGCAGAAGGCGCTTGATGCTATTTCCGTGGCCGAACGGCTGATGCTGAATTACGCGCCGCTGAAGGCGCTTCGCCAGAGCATCGAAAAGGGCGAAAAGCCGGAGCAGCAGGTTACTGACGCGACGCAGGGTGCCTCCGCCGTTCTCTTTTCCATCGGCAGTGCACTGAACCGCCAGGGTGCGGAGGAAATGGTGTCGCTCTATCTGCAGATCTCGCATGCGCTTGATCCGAAAAGTGCCGATACGCTGATCCTGCTGGGTGGTATTGCCGAGAAGCTGGAGCAGCCGAAACAGGCAATCGAGCTCTATGGTCGCGTTCCGCAGGATTCGCCCATGCGGCGCATTTCCGAGCTGCAACTGGGCCTGACACTGGCGCAGACAGGCGATGTGGACGGCGCGAAGGAGCATCTGAAGAAGCTCATCGAATCCGATCCGACCGACATTCGCAGCTACATTGCTTACGGCAGCGTTCTTTCAGACGCCAAGGATTTTGCCGAAATGGCAAAGACCTATGACAAGGCGGTGGAAGTGGTCGGTCCGGCCCCCCGGCCCAGCGACTGGTCGGTGTTTTTCCAGCGCGGCATCGCCTATGAGCGTCTGAAGGAGTGGGACAAGGCCGAGCCGAACTTCCGCAAGGCGCTCGAACTGAACCCGGACCAGCCGCAGGTTCTCAACTATCTAGGGTATTCCTGGGTCGATATGAACCGCAACCTGGAAGACGGTCTCAATATGATCCGCAAGGCCGTCGATCTGCGGCCAGACGACGGCTATATCGTGGATTCGCTCGGTTGGGCCTATTATCGCCTCGGCCGTTACGACGATGCGGTGACCGAGCTTGAGCGTGCCGTGCAGTTGCGCGCTGGCGATGCCACGATCAACGACCATCTGGGCGATGCCTACTGGCGCGTAGGGCGGCAGCTGGAAGCGAAGTTCCAGTGGCAGCGTGCCCTGACCATGAAGCCGGAGATGACGGAAATCCCGAAGATCGAGCAGAAGATCCGGGATGGTCTTGCCGATGCAGGTCCGCCTCCGGTGCAGACGGCCATGGCTTCTCCGGCAGCCACCGCACCTGCTACTCCCCCTGCCACTCCCCCGGGCGCAGCTCAGCCCAACGCCCCGATCACGGCCGATTACATCGTCAGCGAAGGCGATACGTTGTCCAAGATTGCAACCGATCGGCTGGGCGACAAGGAACGCGCGAGAGAGATTCTGGAGATGAACCCGGAACTCAAGCGTAATCCCAACCGGCTATTTCCGGGCCAATTGATCAAGATTCCGGCCAAATCCAATTGAGTCCAACCGGAATGGTGATCGAGGCAGCGCGGGCGAAGATCAATCTCGCGCTGCATGTGACCGGTCAGCGGGCAGATGGCTACCATCTTCTCGATAGCCTTGTGACGTTCGCAGACTTCGGCGACGAGCTCGCCATTCGCCCATCTGCGCAGGACCGGTTCGAGATAACCGGGCGGTTTGCAGAAACCCTGTCGGCTGATGCGGATAATCTCGTGACGCGGGCGCGGGACGGCTTGCGGGGCCTTGCCGAAGAACTCGGATACGAGACGTGTCCGGTCGACATCACGCTCACGAAGAGCCTGCCGCTCTCCTCCGGAATAGGTGGTGGCTCCGCAGATGCAGCGGCAACCTTGCGCGGCCTGATGCGGTTGTGGAACCTGGATGTGCCGCGAGACCGGCTGGCAAGGCTTTGCCTGTCGCTGGGAGCGGATGTACCGATGTGCCTTGAGTCCAGCCCTTTGATCGCGCGTGGAATCGGCGAGGACATAGAACCGCTTGCCACGCTTCCCTCCTTCTTCATCTTGCTGGTCAATCCCCTCAAGCCTGTTTCAACGCCACAAATATTCCGGTTATTGACATCAAAGACCAACAGGCCGCTGCCTCCTTTTGATCCGGCGCAATCAGACTGGCTGGATTATCTGGCTGGTCTCAGAAACGATCTTCAGGAGCCTGCACAGAGGCTTCTTTCGGACATCGGTGAGTGCCTTCAGCAGCTTGAGGAGAGCGGTGCGAAGGTCTGTCGCATGTCTGGATCGGGCGCCACGTGTTTCGGCCTCTACCGCGACGAAATGGCTTTGGAACGTGCAGCTTTGACGCTCGAGCAGGCCAAGCCGCAGTGGTATGTGAGGGCGGGCCGAACTTTGGAAGGAAATGCATCATGAGCCGTATCGATGAGAGCCGTCCCTTCATTCCGGTCGGCATTGCCGTGCTGACCGTTTCCGACACCCGGCGGCTCGACAATGACAAATCCGGCGACACGCTGGTGCAGCGCATTCTGGAAGCGGGGCACGAACTCGTTGCCAGGGCAATCGTTGCCGATGACAAGGAGCAGATCTACGAGCAGGTTCGGAACTGGACGCTGGCCGAGGAAATCGACGTCGTGATCACCACCGGCGGCACAGGCTTTACCGGTCGGGATGTCACGCCTGAAGCCTTGGAACCGCTGTTCGAAAAGCGCATGGACGGCTTTTCCGAAGTGTTTCACCGCATATCCTACGACAAGATCGGAACATCGACGATCCAGTCGCGCGCCACCGGTGGCGTTGCCAATGCGACCTTCGTTTTCGTGTTGCCCGGCTCGCCCGGCGCCTGCAAGGATGCCTGGGACGGGATCCTGAAATGGCAGCTGGACTATCGCCATATGCCCTGCAACTTCGTGGAAATCATGCCACGGCTTGACGAGCACCTGAAACGCGGCGGCAAAGCCTGATTAGGCTAGGCTGGATTATATTAGCTACGCGCTGCAGCCCAGGCTGGGATCAGTTCTGAGATGAGCGTATGTGGCCGGTGCCCCTCCACGAGATCGGCAAGCCGCGTAGCGCGCACACCCTTGGATGACGCCACGCTTTTCTGAATAAGAAGACCCTGCGCGAGCGGCGGATCCTTGCTGAACAACCGCTGAATCAGTGGCCTCCGGTAATTTCTGGATGCGGTGAAGCGTGCGGGATGCCGTGTGAGCGAAATATGCTCGGCGACTTCATCGATCCAGCCAATCTGAGGGCGCGCTCCCGGCTCCAGCAGCATGAGCCACTCGCCACGCACCTCCTGCAGCACGTTCTTCAAATCCCACTGCGTATAGAACTTGCACCCCGCGGCATCCGCAACACGCGCAGACGCATCGGTAGAACCACGATCGAGCACTGCGACGTCACTGACCAGACCTTCCACAGCACCGGCAACCAGAACAGACAAAGTCTGCGCCAGCTCGGATTCCTGATCATGGCATTCCATCAATACAGTCAGCATTCATGACCTTTATCGCATTGGCCTGAAAATTGCCATCAACAAAGGCGGTAGATTTTGTTCTTGCAATGTTCTCATTTTGACGATACGAATTTGAGAACGCCAGCGTTGAACATCTGGCTGGGAGTTATCCATGAACGAGCTGTCTCAACTGCGGCAGGACGCTTTCGCGCCTGCTCATACGGCTGATATTGCCGACGCTCTGGTCCAGTCGTCTGGACTTCGCGTCGAGACGGACCGTCGGCGCGGAAGGGGTGCCGGCTTGAACCCGAGCGGCCGGTTCGAAGACCAGCGGCGCGAGCAGTTCGATGATGGTTGGCAGTCGTTGGAAGAACTCGAACCTTTCAAGACCGAAGTCCAGATCGAGAAGCCGAAGACAGCGATCACACGCAACGACTCACCCGATATTCCGTTCGATCGATCGGTCAATCCGTATCGCGGCTGCGAACATGGCTGCATCTATTGTTTTGCCAGGCCAACCCATAGCTATATGGGGCTTTCGGCAGGGCTGGATTTCGAGGCCAGGCTTTTTGCAAAGCCCGATGCCCCTCGTCTGCTTGAACGAGAGCTGAGCAAGCCCGGATACAAGGTGAAGCCCATCGCGATCGGGACGAACACGGACCCCTATCAACCGATCGAGCGCGAATGGCGCATCATGCGGCAATTGCTGGAAGTGTTGGAAAAAGCCAACCATCCGGTCATGATCGTCACAAAGTCGGCGCTGGTGACGCGGGACATCGACATTCTTGCCAAGATGGCCGCCAAGGGCTTGGCCAAGGTGGCAATCTCCGTCACGACGCTCGACCGCAAGCTGGCGCGCCTGATGGAGCCGCGCGCTTCGACGCCGTCAAGGCGGCTTGAAGCCGTACGACAGTTGACGGATGCAGGAATACCAACCGGCGTTCTGGCCTCGCCTCTCATTCCGGCGCTGAACGACCATGAGTTGGAGCGAATTCTCGATGCGGCACAGGCGGCTGGTGCCGTGTCTGCAAGCTACATTCTGCTGCGTCTACCGCTGGAAGTCAGCCCGCTCTTTCGAGACTGGCTTTTGAGACATTATCCGGATCGATACCGGCATGTGATGTCGCTGATAAAATCGATGCGTGGCGGCAAGGACTATGATGCGGAATTTGGCAAGCGCATGAAAGGAGAAGGTCCCTATGCCTGGCAGATCTCGCGGCGTTTCGAAATGGCGACGAAGCGCCTTGGTCTTGCTCGTAGAGGTGTAGCGCTGCGCGACGATCTGTTTGTTCGCCCCGATGGCGCGGGAGTTCAACTGTCGCTTTTGTGACGCTGCGGCACGGAGGCTGGATCCCGGTGTATTCTGCGCCAAGATCCGGGCCAAGATCCGGGCACTGCTGACTTGAAAGCCTGTTCTCCCTGGGTGGCTGCGATGCGCTTCGGCCCTGTGCCGTTCCTGCGATGGGCGATCGTCGGCGATCCATGCACCTTACACATGTTTTGCCATTTCGCTGGGCGCCCCCCAGCGAGATGGAAATGGACCGGCGCCGCCCCTGCTGGTCTTGCCCCGTTGGCCTGATCCCCTTGGGCCTGAAGCAGTGCCGCCTCATTTGCTTCGACGGGGCTTGCGGGAAATCGGGTGGGCGTGCGAGTGATGCCGCATGTCACGACGCACGCCCCCCGATTCTCCTCCCGATCTTTTCTCCCTCGAACCGATCGTTCCGGATTTTTCGCTGGAGTTGATGGTGCGGAAAGCAGGTCATTGGCCGGTAGCAGGCACCGACGAAGCTGGACGCGGGCCCCTTGCTGGACCTGTTGTCGCCGCAGCGGTCATCCTCAATCCGGACCACATCCCCGCAGGACTGAACGATTCCAAGCAGTTGACGCTGAAACAGCGTGAGGCACTGTTCGTGGAGATCTGTGCCACGGCGCATATTTCAATCGCCTCTTCCGGCCCCCGCCATATCGATGAGAAGAACATCCTTCGCGCCAGCCTTGATGCCATGCGCCGTGCCGTGGACGCCCTGCCCGTCAGGGCAGACTATGTCCTGGTCGATGGCCGCGATGTACCGCCAGGGCTTGCCTGTCAGGGCAAGGCTGTCATCCAGGGCGATGCGCGCAGCCTTTCCATTGCCGCCGCTTCGATCATCGCCAAGGTGACGAGAGATCGGATGATGGCCCGCGCGAGCCAGGTTTATGGCAACTACGGCTTCGCCCAACATGCGGGCTATGGCACGGCCCAGCATCGGCGCGCCATCGAAGAGCATGGGCCATGCCCCCTTCACAGAATGAGCTTCAGACCACTCCGACAAGATTGAGCGGCACGCTCTCTATCGACCGGTCAGGGAACTGACGTGCTTGGGGCTTAAGCGTGTCGCGATCTTTCAGATTCGCTCCTGGCGCTTTATCTTTTTGTTTTAACGCATGTCGTTTGCGCAAAACCGCTGCACACTTTTACTACGACATGCTCTAGAATCAAGGTTCTGGTGCCCGCACCTCACCCCAGCAGCCTGGCGGCGCGTCATGCTGTTCGGTTGGCAGCACGATGCTATCACCCCGGACTGGCGAGGATTCCACGCACTCCAGCGGATCGTCACCACAGGCTCCAGACGCGAAAAAGGCCGGGTTGCCCCTGCCTTCTTGCAAACTCAAATGTCTGAAAGATCAGTTCAGGCGAGCCTTCACCTGACCGACGGACTGAGAGAACAGAGCCTGCTGCGTCGCGGCATCAGCCTTGGCAGCAATGACCTTTTCGGCAGCAGCGACTGCCAGATCGACAGCGGCGGCGCGAACGGCGCCGATCGCATCGGCTTCCGCCTGGCGGATCTTCTGTTCCGAAAGAGCGTTGCGACGAGCGACGAATTCCTCCGTCTTCTGACGGGCTTCTTCCGTCAGAGCGGCAGCTTCGCGTTCTGCGGAGGCAACGATGGCAGCCGCTTCAGCTTCGGCTTCCTTGCGCTTGCGCTGGTATTCGGCGAGCAGAGCCTGCGCCTCTTCACGAAGACGCTTGGCCTGATCGAGTTCCTCGCGGATGTTGGCGGCGCGCTTGTCCAGCGACGAGGCCATCATGCCAGGAACCTTGAGGTATACGAGAAGAAGAAGGAAGAGAACAAGGCCTACAAAGGCGAAGAATGTTGCATCAAATGCCATGATATCAGGCTCCTACCTTTGCGGTTGCAACTGCAGCCCTGACGTCTTCGGCGCTGGCCTTGGGACCAATGAGCTGGTCGACAATCGCAGACGCCGTTTCTTCAGCAATCGCACCGACTTCTGCAAAAGCAGCAGCCTTGATTTCAGAAATGCGGGCTTCGGCGGCGGCCAGCTTGCCAGCCAGTTCAGCTTCGATGGCTGCACGGTCGGCGTTGGCCTTGACCTTCGCTGCTTCGCGAGCGCTTTCGGCAATCGCACCGGCCTTGGAACGGGCTTCCGCCAGTTCCTTTTCGTAGGTGGCGACGGCAGCGTCTGCCTCAGCCTTCAGACGGGAGGCCTCATCGAGATCCTGTGCAATCCGGTCATGACGGTGTTCGAGAATGCCACCGATGCGGGGCACGATCACCTTCTGCATGAGCAGATAGAAAAGACCGAAAGTGATGACGAGCCAGAGCAGCTGCGAAGCATAGGTCGACTGGTCGAAAGGCGGGAATACGCCAGTGCCATGCTCATTGTGAGCGACACCCGTCTCCGTATGCACTTCACCTTGCGTGGCGCCATTGGCCGGCGCAGCTTGTTGCGCAAATGCCGGTGTCACGAACATCATCACCTCCAGGGGGGTATTCAATAAGAAGGATCACGGCACACATCGTGGCGGCCGTGATCCGATCGGTTTGCCGGTTATTAGACGGCGAACAGCAGGAGGAGCGCTACGAGCAGCGAGAAGATGCCCAGAGCTTCCGTAACGGCGAAGCCGAATACCAGACGGCCGAACTGGCTGTCAGCAGCAGACGGGTTGCGAAGAGCGCCGGAGAGGTAGTTGCCGAAGATGTTGCCGAGGCCGAGAGCCGTACCAGCCATGCCAAAGCAAGCCAGACCTGCACCGATGAACTTTGCTGCTTCCGCTTCCATGTGTGAACTCCTTAGAATGGTTTGTTGCGGCGGTTGACTGACGCTTCAATACGCCAATGTCGTTCCTCAGTGGCCGCCTGGGTGAACTGCATCGTTGAGGTACATGCATGTGAGTACCGCAAAGACGTAGGCCTGCAGGAAGGCTACGAGGAATTCCAGACCGGTCAGAGCGACCGTCATGATCAGGGGCAATGTCGCGCCACCGATACCGATTGCACCCAGGGTTCCAAGCGAAGCAACGAAGCCCGCGAACACCTTGAGGGTGATGTGTCCCGCCAGCATGTTGGCAAAAAGACGAACCGACAGCGAAATCGGACGGGACAGGAATGAGATGATTTCGATCGTGACGACCAGCGGCAGGAGCACGCCCGGAACACCGCTTGGCACGAAAACATTGAGGAAGTGCAGACCGTGCTTGTAGAAACCGTAGACGACAACAGTGCCGATGACGAACAGCGCCAGCGCGAAGGTGACGATGATCTGGCTGGTAACCGTGAAGAAGTACGGGAACATGCCGAGCAGGTTTGCCGTCAACACGAACATGAAGAGCGAGAAGACCATCGGGAAGAACTTCATCCCGTGGCTGCCCGCACCTTCGCGCAGCATGGAAGCAATGAACTCGTAGGAAAGCTCGGCAACCGACTGCGAACGACCCGGGATCAGGCCGCGATTGGCAGTCGAGAAGTAGAGAAAACCGGCAGCACAGGCAACCGTGGCGACCATAAACAGGGACGCATTGGTAAAGGAGAAATCGATACCACCAACTTCGATTGGCACGATCTTGAAGATCTGGAACTGATGCGTCGGGTCGTTCGCCACCGCTCTACCTTTTCTTTCCTCATGGCCGCCGCAATTGGCAGCTAGCCTCTAAATCCGAGCCTTAGCGCTTGTGGCTCGGATCATCGCCGCGAGAAACACCCGGATCCGGGGTTGCGACCATGCCCATGGCACGAAGCACGTTCAGCACTCCGGCACAGAAACCGAGAAGAAGAAGTATGATCATCCCCCAAGGCGTCGTGCCGACAAAACGGTCGATCAGATAGCCAAGCATGGCGCCAACAGCGATGGCGGCAATGAATTCGGAAGAAATCTTCAACCCGAGAGCCATTCCCTTACGGCTTTCCTCGGATTGCTTTTCCTTCGCGGTTTCAATCGCCTCGCTGCGTTCCCTTGCCGCCAGTTTTGCGGAAAGAGCATCGCGTCGTTGCTCCAGACTATCGTCATCGTTGTCGGTCATGCGCCTCTCCCTGGCTTCAGCAGACCGAATTTTCGGTCTTAAGCCTCTCTCGAAGCCTTGGGAAATAGCGCCTTCCGGCCCGTTTTGAAGTCGGGCGCAACATAGTTTTGCGCGCCCCCATAGTCAAGGCGTTAACCGACACTCATCCAGAACAAATTTATGACGAAAAATCAATTACTTGAGATTAAGAACGATTAGTACGTCCTGTGGAAGTCGCGGAATCGACGGTCCTCAGCTCCACCCGCCGCCATAGGTGCGGTAGAAGACATGCAGTCCGATGCGGCCTACCTTTTTCATGGTGGGTGCCCAATTGGGACGGACATAGACCGCATGATAGTGAGTTGCGGAACCGACTTCCTTCAACCATATCTTGCCGGCCGTGGTTGCCATGGCCACTTCACGTGCCATTTTCCAGTGTTCTTCCGAACGGATACGATCCTTGATGTTGTCACAGGCGAAAGAGAACTGGCAGCGGTTGCGCCAATCCTCGTTCTGGTAGACGACGCCGCAGATCGTCTTGGGATAAGCGGGATTGCGCACGCGATTGAGGATAACCTGAGCGACGGCCGCCTGGCCCTTCACCGATTCGCCGCGAGCCTCGAAGTAGATGCCGGATGCAAGGCACTGTTGCTCCTGCGGGGAAAAGGCATCTGGCGGCAGGGGCGTTGCCGCCCATGCATGGTCCTCAGGTCCAATATCCGGGATGAAACGACCGTCATCCTTTTTTTCCGTCAGGATCGCATCGAAAGGCGATTGCCGTGCGTAGTCGGGCTTGGCAGGAGCATAGGCCGTGGCAAGGATATCGGCTCTCGGATTTGTAACGAGTTTTGCCACCATGGGTGAAAGACCGGCATCGGGTTTCTTTTCCTCCGAACGGCGGAAATAGAAGGCAGCGAGCTTCACCTCTTCGCTGGCCTTGGGCGCCTTGGCAAACGCAACCTGATCTTCGGCGCGGATGACGGGTGCGAGAAGCGAACTGCTTCGCTGCAGAATGGAGCCGGCACTGAAGGCCCGCGGCGGCAACATGGGCACGACGGCCACCACTCTGCCCTTCTTCTGGGCGCGGTTCACCCGGTCTTCGTCGGGAATATGCTGATCTTCCTTCTTGCTCGCCACGATGGCAATCTTCTGGCCGTTGGGCAGGCTGAAGCCAGCATCGGACACAATGCGGTCTTCACCCGGAGGGAAGGCAAGCTCTGCCGAATGGATAGACCCCGCAGGTGATTTCGTCATCACCATGCGCCACTGCGCACCAGAGCGTTCAAATCCGGAGAGGAGATCACTCAGATCCCCGTGCGCGGGGAGGCTGGGGAATGACAACCAGGCCGCGAGACCAAAAAGGGTGGGGGCTGCCCAGCGGTCGGCAAGCGAAATCCGCTTTCGGGCGATATTTCTCAAACGCAGCACAAGACAACTCCAACACGTCAACTCTTGAGCGTGGAGAATCTAATATTAACCCTAATGGACGGTTAATACCAAATGTCGATGATATGAACCGATTGCGTGGGACCGGAGACCTTCATCCGACGAGGAGCATACCGGAGAGCGATGCTCCTGCATCGGTCGAGGATTGCGACAAAGTCGGTGGAGGAAATCCGGCCCATCCAGAGGACCGGGCGCTTTTGGTCTTCGGACGTCGTCGAAAATCCGCGCCGGACCTTCAGGTCCGACTGTGGTTTTCTTCTCGCCGCAAACCCAAATCGCTCCGGCGCAATCGGTCCCTATCATCGACATTTGGTATGACCGATCAAAACGGTACGGTGGCGCTCACGCGGGTGTGACCTCCCGCGCATGAAACGCAATTAGATGATGACGTGGGAACCCAGCTCTACCACACGGTTGGCAGGCAGATGGAAGTAATCAGAAGGATCCGTCGCGGTATTGGCCAGACCAATGAAGAGCCTGTCCTGCCACATGGGCATGCCTGATTCGGCATCCGGCACCAGCTTGCGGCGTCCGAGATAGAAGGACGTCGACATGATGTCGAACTTGATGCCGCATTTACGCAGGTAACCCAGAGCCTGCGACACGTTGTGAGACTGCATGAAGCCGTAACGCAGTTCGATGAGCGTGAAGCGCTCGTTGAGCTTTTCGACTGAGAACGAATTCTCCTGTGCCACGCGCGGCTTGTTGACCGTGCGAATGGTCAGGATCACGTTTCTCTCATGCAGCACATGGTTATGCTTGAGATTGTGCATCAAGGCGGCCGGCGCGGATTCCGGATCGCTGGTCAGGAAGATCGCCGTTCCCGGTACGCTGACAGGTGCATGCTTGCTCTTGTTTTCGATGGATTTCTCGATGGAGGTAGCAAAGCTTGTCAGCGGCACATCGATGCGTTTGGTCTTCTCGCCCAGAATGAGTGTGCCACGCTTCCAGGTCCACATGATGATGGTGAAGCCAGCAGCCATCATGACCGGCACGTAGCCACCATCGTGGATCTTGAGCAAGTTTGCACCGAGGAACACGACTTCGAGTGCAAGAAGCGGCGCAAGTGCCAGGGCCGCGACCCAACGCGGCCAGCGCCAACGGGCGCGAACGAATTCAAACGCCATAAGGGTGGTCACGACCATCGCACCCGTCACCGAAATACCATAGGCCGTGGCGAGCGCATCGGAACTTTCGAAGCCAAGAACGAGCGCGAGAACACCGATCAAGAGAACAAGATTGACGGCCGGCAGGAAGATCTGCCCGGTATTCGTTTCAGAGGTGAACAGGATCTGCATGCGCGGCAGATAGCCGAGATGAATCGCCTGCCGGACAAGCGAGAAGCCGCCGGTTATCACGGCTTGGCTGGCGATAATCGTCGCGGCTGTCGCGAGCAGGACCATGGGCAGAAGCGCCCAGGAGGGGAACATCAGGTAGAACGGGTTCGATGCCGCTTCCGGGTTCTGCATGACCAGGGCTCCCTGCCCCAGATAGTTCAGTGTGAGCGCCGGAAAAACCAGAACGAACCAGGCCCACTGGATCGGGCGGCGTCCGAAATGGCCGAGGTCGGCGTAGAGCGCCTCGGCGCCCGTGACGGTCAGGAAGACCGCGCCCAGAACGACGATCCCGAGAAACCCCTCGTTGAACAGAAAGGTAACGGCATAAACCGGGTTGAAAGCATAGAGGATGCTGAGGTCATCGCTGATGTGCAGCACGCCCCCTAGCCCCATGGCGATGAACCAGAGAGCTGTAATCGGTCCAAAAAACCGAGAAACCTTGGCTGTGCCCTGAGACTGGATTGCGAACAGACCGATGAGAATGACGATCGAGATCGGCAGCACCCATTCGTCGAAGGCGGGCGTTACAAGTTTCAGCCCTTCCACCGCCGAGAGAACCGAGAGCGCCGGGGTGATCATGGCATCGCCGAGAAACAGCGCGGCACCGATGAGGCCCAGGATGATGAGCACCATCTTGTTTCCGCCGGCGGTCTTGATCAGCATGGCCAGCAAAGACAGTGTTCCACCCTCGCCGTCGTTATCGGCGCGCAGCAGGAACAGGACATATTTGATCGTCACGATGATGGTGAGCGTCCAGATCATCAGGGAGATGATGCTGATGATCTCGACATTCGTCAGACCGTCGGCGGATACCGGCCGCAGCGCCTCGCGAAAGGCGTAGAGCGGACTGGTGCCGATGTCGCCATAAACGACGCCAATCGAACCCAGCGTGAGCGCCAGCATGTGCTTGAGGCTCTTGTCGTCGTGAACCTGTGCTTCAGTCTCGTGTGACATCCGAAGATCTGGCCTTTAGAGCCAGCCTTTCCAGCGGAAGAAGAAAAAGGGAATGATGGCGGATAGCACCATGGCGAACAGGGCAAGCGGATAGCCCAGTTGCCAGGACAGTTCCGGCATGTGTTGGAAATTCATGCCGTAGATCGATGCCACAAGCGTTGGCGGCAGGAAGACCACCGAGGCGATCGAGAAGATCTTGATGATGGCATTCTGCTCGACATTGATCAGGCCCAGTGAAGCATCCAGAAGGAAGGCTATATTACCTGCCACGAAACTGGCATGCTCCGAAAGCGTCGTGACGTCCTGCGCGACCGTTGCACACAGTTTGCGTACGTCCTCGTCCTTCTGGATGACAGAGGCATTCTGCAAGAAGGTCAGCAGGCGAGAGAGCGAGCCGAGACTGTCACGCACCTTTCCGACAAGGCGGTGAACCTCGGCGATTTCCGCCAACTTGCTTTCCAGGAATTTCGGTGGGCGCCGCTCGGTCCGTTCGCGAAAGATATCCGTGGCAAGGTGATCCACCCGAGACACTACGGTCTCCATGATTTCCGCCGTGCGATCCGCGATCGTCTCCAGAAGATGCGCGAGAAGGGTACGCCCGTTGCAGGTCTCCTCCGGTGCGCGGCCGAGGGCTGCGACAAAGAGGCTGAAGGACTTCGGGTCCGCGTAACGAACCGTGACAAGTCTGTCCGCCGTGAGAATGAATGCGACGTCGGTGAGCTTGGAATCCTTGCTGTCTGCGCGCCATACCAGCGAACCGGTCATGTAGAGCGCACCGTTTTCGGCATAGAGCCGACTGGACGGCTCGATATCCTTCAACTCGTCCCGGGTGGGGATCGAGATGCTGAGAAGCTGCTCGACAAACTGATCTTCCGCAGATGTCGGATGATGGAGATCAATCCATACGACATCGTCAGGA
The DNA here is from genome assembly GCF_011046895.1 of Rhizobium rhizoryzae. NCBI lineage: Bacteria > Pseudomonadati > Pseudomonadota > Alphaproteobacteria > Hyphomicrobiales > Rhizobiaceae > Affinirhizobium > Affinirhizobium rhizoryzae. Next base: position 159,511 of record NZ_CP049250.1, read on the forward strand.
AGAAGGAATTCCGGCTTGTCGGGCGTCAGCTCGCTGACGGAACCGTTGGACAGGTAAGCGTTGATCAAGGGCATCTCCGTGCCGGTGCATCATGCCCGGCACATTACAATAGTAGGACCTCAGTTCCGGTTCCCCGTCCCAAACGGGGGCGCGTATAAGACCTGCCCTTGGTAAATGCAAGCAAAACGAATCCTTGCTTGCATTTGTATCAAACTGGAAACGTCGGCTTCGCAGATTTATTCGAAGACGATGCTTGGGGCAGGCCTTGCCCGGCGCCCGGCCAATTGTTCCCAAACCTGGCGCGCGATACCCTTGTACACTTCAGCCGCGGCACCGTCAGGGTCCGCCACCACGACGGGCGTTCCCGCATCGGACTTCTCACGAATTTCCATGGTGAGTGGCACTTCACCGAGGAAGGGAACGCCAATCCTCTCTGCCTCGGCGCGAGCGCCGCCATGGCCGAAAATATCGTAGCGCTTGCCCGTATCCGGCGCGAGAAAATAGCTCATGTTTTCAATGATGCCGAGAAGCGGAACTTCTACTTTCTTGAACATGGCAATGCCCTTGCGCGCATCGATCAGGGCGAGATCCTGCGGCGTCGACACGATGACGGCACCGGCAAGCGGTACCTGCTGCGCCATGGTCAACTGGGCGTCTCCCGTACCGGGCGGCATGTCGACGATCAGAACATCGAGTTCGCCCCAGGCAACCTCGCGAAGCATTTGCAGAATGGCGGATTGCACCATCGGTCCGCGCCAGATCATGGCGGCATCCTCATCGACCAGGTAGCCGATCGACATGGATTTCAGGCCATAATTCTCCATGGGCACAATGATGCGATTGTCGATCTGTTTGGGCCGACCAGAGATCTTCAGCAGGCGTGGCACCGATGGCCCGTAGATATCGGCATCCAGCAGGCCAACCTTCAGGCCGTTCGCCATCAGCCCCAGCGCCAGATTGACCGCGGTTGTGGACTTGCCGACGCCGCCCTTGCCGGATGCGACAGCGATGATGGCGCCGACACCGGGAACGCCAGCCTTCTGCGCTCGCCCGCCTTGCGCACCGTGTGAATGCCCGGCGTGAGAGTGGCCTGCATGGGAATGGCCTGCGTGGGAATTGCCTGGGCTCTGGGGCGGCACTGTTGCGGGCTTGGTAGCGGCGGCGGCTCCTGCCTTGCGGTCGGCCGTGAGTGTGACGAGTGCGCCCTTCACGCCCGGAATTGCCTTTACGGCCCGTTCGGCAGCTTGCCGCATGGGCTCCAGTTCTTCAGCACGTTCCGAAGGCACGCTGATGGAGAAATAGACCTTGCCATCCGCGATGAAGACATCCGACACCATGTTGCGGGAGATGAGATCGCCTTCCAGATCCGGTCCGCGCACCTTGCGGAGTGTATCGATGACAAGATCCTTGTTTACTTCGGCCATACCCGCTCGCTCCTGCTGTCTCTCACCGGCTATTCCAGACCGATGATGTTATCGACTGCACATATAGTAAGCGCCGCGACGAAAGCGCAACCGCCAAGTACAGGTGTGCGACATGTGAGACAATCGGGCTATGACTGAAAACCAAAACGCCGGATGGCGCTGCTGCAGTTGCAAGACCGCGCTACGCCATCCGGCGGTTTTTTTGATCGCGCCTCTTTTGTGCGCTTTCCAGTCCCCTCTGGACCGCAGTCGAAGATGCACGAAGCGTGCCAAACCAGATTTCGAGGATGAAACTCCATTTATTGCGTAAAGGGCATGTGGGGAGCGGGATGAAAGAGTGCCGCTGCCGAAACTTTAAGCTACCTGTGAACCAGACGTCTGGGAATGCCTGTCAGGCGATCAGATTGCCACGGATCGCCTTGGCGACAGCCTGCGTGCGGTTGACGGCGTCGAGCTTGCGGGTCGCGCGGTTGAGATAGTGGTTAACGGTGTGCTCCGACAGGCTCAGGATTTCTGCGATTTCCGCACTCGTCTTGCCGGCGGCTGTCCAGGTCAGGCATGCAAGTTCCCGATCGGCCAGCTTCTCGCTGACCCGGATATCCTGCGAGCGCAGATGCGCCAGTTGCTGATAGACATGGTTTAGGCAGTAAGAGAGCGCCATCATCTCATAGAGGGAAAAATCGACCCCCTGCCCGCAAAGGCCTGCCCAACCCCGCTTGCCGGATAGATCATGGACCGGGAACACCGCGCCGCTGTCCATTCCGAAACGGGCGAACAGTTCCCTCACCGCCTGGCTACCACGTTCTTCGGCCATCTCCTCGAGGTCGAACTGGAAAGGCAGGACACTCGCGCGGATCCTATGGATGACTGGACTGCTGCCTAAAAATTTGTCCTGATCGAAAAGGGCAATGAGTTCAGGAGGGCCGTTGGTGATGATGGAGCTTGCGGAAAGCTCGGTGACCGTGGGATCCGGCAGATCCGCGACGACAAAAGCACTGCAGTGAAACTGCTCGGAAAGCTGTCGCATCAGGCGAAAGATTTCAAACTGCGTTTTGATTTTCTCAAGCGCTGCCAGCCAATTGGCCACAAATGCCTGGTGGGCGGTGAAATCGGCAAATCCATCCATGGGCTGGTATCGCATTTTCTCTGTATAGTTTCAGCACATCATTGCATTAGCAATGAAAAATTAAACTAATACCGTGTATTCAATGGGTGAATACGAAGTCTTTTTAATTTCTGATGTTCAGTACACAATTGTATTACAAATATCGAGTCTCAATCTGAATCTTTATCATCTGTCCTGATGGGCAGGACTGAGACCGTGGGTCATGTCTTCGGCGATCGAGCTTGCGGCTTGACGTACAGGCGCAACCCATTTTTCACGTTCCGACGGCCCTGCCCTGAAAACCGGGGCCGTTACCGAAATCCCGCCGATAAAATTCTGGGAGGCGACGACAATCGAAGCGGCAACGCAGCATATTCCGGCCTGATGTTCTTCCAGGTCTTCTGCATAGCCGCGTTGCCGGATCGGGCCCAAGGCGTCCTGAAGCGCGGCGGCATCTGCAATCGTGCTGGCCGTATAGCGATGAAAGCGCATTTGATGAACGAGGTCGGCGAGACGATCTTCCGGCAGACACGAAATGGCTGCCTTGCCGATGCCGGTGCAATAGACCGGCGATGCATTTCCCACCTGGGAATGCATGCGGACGGCCTGCCTGCTTTCCAGTTTGTCGAGATAGACGATCTCGGCACCACGCAGCATCCCGAAATGGACGGTCTCCCCGGTGATTTCATGCAGCACCTTCATATGCGGTTCTGCCAGCTTGCGCACGGTATTGCGTGCCCAGGCCCGTGAGGCGAATTTCAGGAGGCGGATTCCCGGCTGATAGGCGCCGTCCGGGGATATGTCGACCAGACCCTCTACGACCAGATGACGCAGCTGCCGATGAAGGCTGCCCTTCGGCTGTCCCGTCAGCTTCAACAGATCGCTGAACCGCAAGGCATCCTGCGCCGATGCAATGAGATCCAGCAGATGGATCGCCTTGCCCAAAGTGCCCGTATCGTCGCTGGATGACATCGAAGCCTCGTTGTTCGTGCGCGTCCTCTTATTGACATCGAGACGATAATAGATGTTTTATTCCACATAGTCAAACACGGTTCCAAATAATGGAACCGACAAGCCTGTCGTGAAACCAATGAGTTCGATGCTCCCTGCTCCAACTTTCCCCGATCTTCAGGATCGCGGCGTTCTGATCACCGGTGGCGGTTCTGGCATCGGTGCAGCGCTGACCGAGGCCTTCGCCATGCAGGGCGCCAAGGTCGCGTTCATCGATGTGGCGGAAGAGCCTTCGCGCCAGCTGGCTAGTGACCTTTCCAACCAGAGCAAGCACGCGGTCCATTATCTGAAGGCCGATCTTCGCAATGTGAGCGAAGTCCGTGCTGCCGTCGACGATGCGGTGGCAAGGCTTGGCGGTCTGGGCGTGCTGATCAACAATGCGGCCAGAGACGACCGCCATGAGTTTCTCGACATGAGCGAGGACTATTGGGATGAAAACCAGGCGATCAACCTGAAACACATGGCCTTTGCTGCCCAGGCTGCCGCACCCGCTCTGATCCGGGACGGCAGAGGCGCGATCGTCAACATGTCTTCCATCGCCTTCATGCTGAATATGGGGGCCATGCCGAGCTATACAACCGCCAAGGCCGGCGTTCTGGGCCTGACAAAGAGCCTGGCTGGACGTCTGGGGCCGGAGGGTGTGCGCGTGAATGCCATCCTGCCGGGCATGGTGGTGACGGAGCGGCAATTGGAGCTCTGGCTGACGGAAGATGGCATGGCCGCGATGCGTGATCGGCAGTGCCTCAAACGTAATCTTTTACCCGCCGACATCGTGGGACCATGCCTGTTCCTGGCATCGTCCGCATCGGCGGGAATGACTGCACAATGGATAACCGTAGATGGAGGAGTGCTCTGATGAATGAGCCCGCCTATGTGGCCGTAGACTGGGGTACCTCCAGCTTCCGGCTGTGGCTGATGGACAGAGACGATCATGTGCTGGCGGAGCGCCGCAGCGGCGAAGGCATGACGACGGCGGCCTCCATGGGCTTTGGCACTGTCCTGTCCTCGCACCTGCAGACCGTTCAGGCAAGTGCTGCCCTGCCCGTGGTTATCTGCGGCATGGCAGGAGCCCGTCAGGGTTGGGTGGAGGCCGGATATGTCGATGTCCCGGCAAGGCTTTCGACGGTTCTTTCAAATGCCGTTCGCGTTCCGGCGGAAGAGCGGGACATCCGGATCCTGCCAGGGATCGCCCAGCGCAGCGATACCATGCCTGATGTCATGCGCGGCGAGGAAACCCAATTGCTGGGCTCTGCCGGCATCGCCAGCCAACGGCTTGTCTGCATGCCGGGAACGCATTCGAAATGGGTGGGCGTGAATGGCGATATCGTCACCAGCTTTTCGTCATTCATGACCGGCGAAGTCTTCGACGCTCTATCCAAGCATACGATCCTTAAACATGCCATGGCTGAGGCAGACAGTTTCGATGGCTCCCATCCGGCCTTTATCGCTGCGGTGAGACATGCACGCGAAAACCCGGCCATGTTCACCAATCTCATTTTTACATGCCGGTCCGGACAGCTGTTGCACGGGCTGGATGCGACCTCGGCGGCGGCTCGCTTGTCGGGCTTGTTGATTGGTACCGAATTCGCTGGCGGGCTTTCCATTGCCGGAACAGACGCGACGGTTCAACTGGTCGCATCCGGTAAGCTGCTAACGCTGTATGAAGCTGCATTCGCCGCCCTCGATCTCGACTTCGAGTCCGTGGATGCGGATCTCGCCGTTCGCAACGGGCTTGCCTCAGCTGCCCGTTCTCTATTCTTCGCGCATTAAAAGGATTTCGACATGAGCCGCATCCCCTTTCCAGACATGAAGCGTCCGCTCGTGGCCATCCTGCGGGGGTTGAAACCGGAGGAAACGCAGGCCGTGGTCGGCGGTCTGATCGAGACTGGTTTTACCGCCATCGAGATTCCGCTTAATTCTCCGGATCCGTTCCGCTCTATCGAAATCGCCGCGAAGATGGCGCCTGCCGACTGCCTGATCGGCGCAGGAACGGTTCTGACAGTCGGAGATGTTCAATCGCTGGAAAGCGCGGGCGGTAGATTGATGGTGAGCCCGAATGTGGAGCCGGAGGTGATTTCGCTCGCGGCGGCAAAGGGCATGGTCACGCTACCCGGTTGCTTTACGGCGACCGAGGCGCTGGCTGCCGCAAAAGCAGGCGCAACGGGCCTCAAGTTCTTCCCTGCCAGCGTTCTTGGTCCGTCCGGCATCAATGCCATCCGTGCAGTTTTGCCGAAGGATCTGCTGATTGCAGCCGTGGGCGGCGTGTCCGACACCAACTTCGCTGAATATGTCAAAGGTGGCATTACGGCCTTTGGTCTGGGCTCCAGCCTCTACAAGCCGGGCATGAGCGCCGAGGACGTTATTGCCAAGGCGCGTATCACCATCGAGGCCTATGATCGCGCCGTGGGAGAAGCCGCATGACGGAAATCTTCGACTTCAAAGGCAGCGTCCTGTCGGATCATCCTTGCATGCTGGGCGAAGGCCCAACCTACGACCCGCACACGAAGACGCTCTACTGGTTCAACATCCTGGGTCAGGAACTGCATGAGCTTTCGCTGGATACCGGCGAGAAGAAGCTGCATGCCCTGCCCTGCAAGGCAAGTGTTCTGGCCCGCATCGACGGCGAGCGGCAATTGCTGGCAACCGAGCGCGGACTGATGATCCGCGAGCGCGCAACGGGCGTTCTATCTCCCTATCTGGAACTTGAACCTGCCCATATGGGAAATCGCTCCAACGACGGGCGCGTGCACCAGAGCGGCGCCTTGTGGATCGGCACGATGGGCTTGAAAGCACAGGACGGCGCGGGTTCGATCTATCACGTTGCGGGAAACCAGGTCACCCGCATCTTCACCGGGATCAGCATTCCCAACAGCATCTGCTTTTCACCGGACGGGGCAATCGGCTACTTCACCGATACACGCAATAGCCGCATCATGCGGGTTGCGCTTGATGCCAAGACCGGCCTGCCGACTGAACAGGCTTCGGTCTTCATCGACACCGGCAGCCGGGCGGGCGGAGCAGACGGTTCCGTGTGTGATGCCGAGGGAGCGCTGTGGAATGCGCGCTGGGGTCAGTCGGCCGTCGATAAATATGCGCCAGACGGTACTCATCTTGCGCGATATGCTCTTCCCACTGCGCGGACAAGCTGCCCGGCTTTTTTTGGCGAGAATGCCAACCGCATGTTCGTGACCTCCGCCTTCGAGGGAGCAACGGCACAGGAGCGCCAGACAGACACGAAGGCTGGCTTCACTTTCGATCTGGGGATCGATGTAAAAGGCCGGTTCGAGCCCGATTTCAAACTCTGAAGATATTCTTCATCAACGTTTTCGGCAGCTTTCGCAGGCACCCGCAAACCACAAAAAGGCGAAAATGTTCCGGCATTTTCGCCTGTTTTTTTAGCATTTTCTAACGGAACTTACCCTCTCAAACGACATTCTCCTCTCGAACCGGCGCGGTGAAGAACACTCCAAACCGCGCTTCAAGAGCAAGAACCAAGGAAGGTATGTTCGAGATGAAGAAGACCCTTAGCACCATGGCAGCCGCTGCCGTACTGATGGCCTCCACAGCAATCGCGCCGGCATTTGCACAGTCCAGCACCACTGCACCGGCCACGACGCCGAACGCCCAGCAGATGGACACAACCATGCCGAAGGCATCCGGCACAACGAACAGCGGCGCGATGAATGGCACCACTGGCACTGCCGCGCCGACAACATCTGCAGCAGCGTCCGGTGAATACATCACGCAGCAGAGCGAAACGCAGGTTAGCGCCAACGACTACATCGGCAAGGCGATCTATAACGCCGAGAACAACAGCATCGGCGATGTAAACGACCTCATCCTGGAAGAGAACGGCGGCATCGTCGCTGCAGTGGTTGGCGTTGGCGGCTTCCTCGGCATCGGTGAGAAGGACGTCGCAGTTCCGATGAGCAAGCTGACAATGGCGCGCGATGAAAACAACAATGTGCGCCTCACAACAACCGAAACAGCAGATTCCCTGAAGGCTGCTCCGGAGTTCAAGACACTGAGCGATCAGCAGGCTGAGATGCGCTCCAACGCAACCGATACCACGACCACGTCTTCGACGAATGGCGCGGTACCGGCAGGCAACGCCACTACCCCGTCGACGCAGGCCCGCCCATAACGGGCAGCCTCTGGAACGAGAGACACGTTGTCAACTTAATAGGGCGGGGCTTCGGCACCGCCCTTTTTTCGACTTCTACGGCTTCATGCAATCTCGCGCGTGGTGACGGTAAAATCGCGGTAATTGCGTTCAAGATAGGCAAGCGTCGCGGCAGCATCGACCGGCCGACCGTAGAAATAGCCCTGCCCCATGGAACAGCCGAGCGCCTTGAGCTTCTCCGCGTCGGCCTTTTCCTCGATTCCCTCGGCAACAACCTGCAGATCAAGTCCATCACACATGGCGATGATGGCCTTCACAATATGTTCCGACGCCCGATCCGTGGTGATGCGGGATACGAATGCGCGGTCGATCTTTACCTTGTCGAAGGTGAAGTCCCGCAGCCGCCCGAGACTGGATTGGCCGGTGCCGAAATCATCAAGCGATATGCGCACGCCCGCTTGCCGCAGTTCTGCGATGATGCGCTCTGCCGTGTCGGCGGATGTCATCACGGCGGTTTCAGTGATTTCAAGCTCGAGGCGAACGGGATCGAGACCCACGCGTGCCAAGGTCGCAAGTATCGTCGGGGCGGTGGTCGGGTCCATCAACTGAGCCGACGAGAGATTGAAGGAGAGAAAGAGTTCTCGCGGCCAGGAAAGAGCCGCTTCCGCCGCCTTGCGCAGCAGCGTTTCCGACAGCGCATCGATGAAGCCCCGTTCCTCCGCCAATGGCACGAAGACGGCAGGAGAGACAAAGCCGAGATCCGCATCAATCCAGCGGGCCAGCGCTTCAAATCCCACGACCGATCCATCCCGGATACGCACGATGGGCTGGAAATGCACATCCACAGCATCCGCCATGATGGCGTTCCGCAAGGCCTGTTCCAACTGGGTGGAGCGCTTCATTTCCTGCGCAATCTCACGGGAATAGACCGTGATCTGCCCGCGGCCTCGGCGCTTCGAGCGGTAAAGCGCGGTTTCGGCGCTTTTCAGCAGCTCGTCGAACTCTTCTCCCGCAAACGGATAGATGGCAAAGCCGAAGGATGCCGAGAGGCGCACATTGCGATCTCCCAGATCGTAGGGCGCCGAGAGCACCTCCCGGATCATCAGGCCGATGCGTTCAGCACTTGTCTTCTCAAAGACCAGAGGCAGCAGAAAGGCAAACTCATCGCCCTCATGCCGTGTGACGGTCGCTCCATCGGGGATGCAGGCCTTGAGACGATGGGCAACCTGGCACAGGATCTCGTCGCCTGCCTGCGAGCCGAACAGATCGTTGATCGGTTTGAACCCGTCGAGGTTTGCAATGCCGATCGTAAAGGGAGCCGGATCTTCAGCACGCTCGGAGACAAGAGCGCGGACCTTTTCGCGCAGCCGATGGCGGTTCCCGAGTCCTGTCAGAGGATCGCGATAGGCCAGGACCTGAAGTTCGTTATGCGTCACCTGTGGCAATGCGGCCGCCGCTTCATTTCTTCGCCACACCTTATCATGTGGCCATCGGCAGAATGGTGCTGAATGATTAAGAATAATTTACGATCGGATCAGTGTTGCACACAAGTTTTATGCACGCTTGGTAGCGCTAACGCCATCGGCCAAATATTTGCGGAATTTTTCCTCAAGAACATCCGGGCTCAGCGGCTTCATGACGACGTCATTCATTCCGGCGGCCCAGCAGGCATCCCGGTCGCCTTCCACCGCAGGAGACAAGACGCCAATGATCGGGGTCCGCCCCGGCGTCTCTTCCGTTTCGCGTATTTTGGAGGCTGCCTCATATCCATTGAGCTTCGGCAAGGTTACATCCATCAACACGATACGCGGATTGAGTTCCCGCCACAATCGGACAGCCTCCTCGCCATCGCCCGCGATGACATAAGTGTAGCCGAAACCTTCGAGGATCTGGGAAAAGACGATGCGGTTGACGGCGTTATCTTCCGCCACCAGCACATCGACCGCAGTGTCGGCGGCCACCTGCCATTCGACGTCTGGTTCTTCCTCAGCCTTGTCGTTCTTGGGGCGCAGCAGATGCCGCGTGATCTTGGACATCAACTCGCGTTCCATCTGGAACGCTTCGAAGACAAGCACATCGATGCCGCTGGCCTGCGCTACCTCGAGGCATTCGAACGGCATGGCGCTGTCGATCGCAATGAGGTCGATCGTCATCTGACGCTCAGCCGCGATATCGGTAATCGCCTTCACCTCCGCAGCACTTCGGGCCGATGTGGCATCGAGGCCGAGCCCCAGCATCTGTGGCAGACCATCCTGCTCGATCCGGCTGTCCTGCGTCACGAGCAGGACACGCCGACCGGCAATCGGAAGGACCGGTACAACGGCTTCCTCTACAAGAGTATCCGGCGGCCGCATGTCCGAATGAACGAAATCAAGCCCCTCCATCCCGGTGAAGATGGCGTCCGCAGGCAGGCCACCGCCAAGAAGATCCGACAGATCTTCCATGATGGTAACGACCAGATACCGGCCTGGCTTCCCCACCCTGAATTTGCGCGTCAGCATGGCGGTCGTTGAACCATCGGCGCGTACCACGCGCTCGGCAATCTGGAACGGCTCTCCTGTTTCCAGAACCTGGGAATTGATCCGGTCCACTCTCTCTGCCAGATCCGGCGCAAGAAGCTCGCGGGCATTGCGTCCAAGAATGTCTTCCGGAAGACGATCGTAGAGCGCGGCACAGGAGCGGTTGACGCCGACATAGGTGAGCGAGCGATCCTTCACCAGAACCGGAAACGGCAGGTTTTCAAGAATTTCTTCGGTAACCTGAACGCGTTCCAGATCGGCACGCCACTGATCTTCCCGCTTGCGATGCTCGGAGATATCCCGCAGCACGCAGACGCCGAAGCCCGAGGGGAAGCGACGTCGCGTCAGGCTCATCCACCGGTCTTGTCCGCGCCGCTCGGTTGACTCGGATCGTTCCTTCCAGAGGGCGGCAATTTCTCCTGCTATCCAGTCATCCCGACCCACTGCCGGACGTGCGCGGCGATCGGGTTTGAGAGGGGAATAGCCGCCATTGTCATAGAGGGCGCCAAACAGTTCGCGAAGCCGTGCACCTGGCGCCAGCAGTTCCGGCTGCACGGGCAGAAAGTTGCGAACCTGCGCACTGGCAAACAGGATGGTATCGTTACGGTCATAGACGAGGAAGCCACCCGAAATGGCGTCGGCAACGATTTCAAGCAATTGCGATTGAAATTCAGTGTCCGGATGCGTGTTTTCACTCATCGCGTACTCATCCGGTACCGATGGGAAACCTCCGTAAAGCGGAGCCGGCAGATACGCTGGGCCGGACGCATAATATTTCATTCCTTACTACCCGATAAAATAAGGAGATCGGGTCGTTGTTCTCACCGCACTGAGTTAGACAGGAGCAAACTGGCGCGAAGCTGCCCCGGCCTTCAATTTTACTGCTTCAGTCTATCGCAGGGATGTTAAGCCCGACTTAATTGTCTGCGTAGGGGAGAACCAGCGATACGGGCTTCTCAAGCACAGACAAATCCGAGACAATAGGGCATGCCCGTAAAACAATTGCCTGAGACACTGATCAACCAAATCGCCGCAGGCGAAGTCATCGAACGGCCCGCCAGCGCTGCGAAGGAACTGATCGAGAATGCCATCGATGCCGGTGCGACACGCATAGAGATTGCGACCGCAGGCGGGGGCAAAAGCCTGATCCGCATTACTGACAACGGTTTCGGCATGACTGCGGACGATCTTGCACTTGCAGTGCGTCGTCATTGTACATCCAAGATCTCGGAAACGCTTGACGATATCCGGACGCTGGGCTTTCGCGGCGAAGCGCTGCCTTCGATAGGTTCGGTGGCGAAACTCTCCATTACCAGCCGCCAGGCAGGCTCTTCGACAGGCGTGGAAGTCTCGGTGGTCGGCGGCAAGATGGCGCCTGTGCGCCCAGCCGCTGCCAATCAGGGAACGGTGGTGGAGGTTCGCGACATCTTTTTCGCGACCCCTGCCCGGCTGAAGTTCCTGAAGACGGAACGGGCCGAAGCCGGAGCCATTACCGAAGTGGTGAAACGCATGGCAATCGCGTTTCCCCATATCCGCTTTACCTTGAGCGGTTCAGACCGATCAACGCTGGAATTCCCCGCAACAAGCGGTGATCCGCTCGGGCGGATGGCGCAGGTGCTCGGCGCCGATTTCAAGGATAACGCAATCGAGATCGACGCCCTGCGCGAGGATGTGGGCCTGACCGGCTTCATAGGTCTTCCCACCTTCAACCGCGGCAATTCCGGTCATCAATACGCCTTCGTCAACGGACGCCCCGTCCAGGACAAGCTGATACTGTCAGCGATCCGGGGAGCCTATGCCGAAACCATTCCTGCAGGACGCTATCCCGTTGCCGTGCTTTCGCTGACGCTCGATCCGGCTCTGGTGGATGTCAACGTTCACCCGGCGAAGGCAGATGTCCGTTTCCGAGATCCGGGGCTTGTTCGCGGCCTCATCGTCGGCGCCATCCGCGAGGCGCTGAACCGAGAGGGAGATCGCGCGGCAACGACCGGCGCCGATGGGCTGCTGCGTGCCTTTCGTCCCGAGACCGCACAGCCAGCCAATTGGGCGAGATCGAGCTACAATGCCGGCTGGTCGGCGGCATCGTCACCGTCCCGCCCCCTCTCCACGACGCAGGACATGCGCTTCTCCGAGGCGAGGCAAAACTCCTTTCAGGAATTTTCGGCACCCAGCGCGCGGGTATCCGAAGCATTCGAGGCCACCCCTTCCAGCCCCACATCCTCGCCTGCTCCAGATACCGGCTATCGGCTGGGCGCAGCGCGCGCGCAGTTGCACGAGAATTACATCGTTGCGCAGACGGAGAACGGGCTTGTGATCGTCGATCAGCATGCCGCTCACGAAAGGCTGGTCTTCGAGGCCATGCGCAAGGCCCTGGAGAAGGACCGGCTGACCTCGCAGGTTCTGCTCATCCCGGAGATTGTCGATCTTCCCGAAGAGGAATGCGACCGGCTGATGATGCATGCGACAGAACTGGACCGTCTGGGACTTGCGATAGAACGGTTTGGTCCCGGAGCGATTGCCGTTCGCGAAACGCCTTCCATGCTGGGCGAGGTCGATGCGGCAAGCCTCATTCGCGATCTGGCAGACGAAATCGGAGAATGGAACACTGCGAATGGCCTCAGAGGCCGTCTGGAGCATGTGGCCGCCACCATGGCCTGCCATGGCTCCGTTCGCTCCGGGCGGCGACTTCGTCCCGACGAGATGAATGCGCTGCTGCGCCAGATGGAAGCGACGCCGGGATCTGGCCAGTGCAACCATGGACGACCGACCTATATCGAACTGAAACTCAGCGATATCGAACGTCTTTTCGGGCGCAGTTGAGCTTCCAGATTTTCGGCGTTACAAGCGCACATGATTTTTCGCAGGAGAAGACCGATGAACCGTTTTGAAGGCGGAGGCAGCCGCGAGGCGAAGATTCGTTATCTGGACGGCGACTACCAGATCCTGCAGCCGGGCTCCTTCGTGACCTGCGCCATGACCGGAGCCGCCATCCCTGTGGACGAATTGCGTTACTGGAGCGTGGCGCGACAGGAGGCCTATGTCGATTGCGCCTCTTCGCTGGAGGCAGAAAAGCGCGCCGGGGCGCTTCCGAACCAGCGACGGGCTCTATCCTGACCTAGAGCGCTTCAGGGTTAAATGGAAACAGTTCTGTTTGGGAGGGCGGGAGCAGATGCGAGGAGAAGGGCGCGTGTCGTAGCCTCAGCATACGGCCAAGCCCTTCGACAAAGCAGATGACCCGCCATCCCAAACCCGGAGGGCCGGATCATTTTCAGCCATTATCTGCGGCTTTTGTCTCGATCGTACCTTGCGGGTATGCCCTTCGCCAAAAGCCTTGATCCTGACTGAAACCTATCACGGCAGAACGATTCCATTTAGCGCTGAAACGCTCTACGTGCGCTCAGCAGGCGGTTGCGGCAATTCAGAATTGCCTGATCGATCATCTTCGCTGGCGCGTGCGGATCGTCGAACACCATTTCCACATCGACGACGGCCAGTTGCTGCAGCAGTTCTTCTGCTGCACCATGATGTCCGATCAGACGGGCGCGGTCCTTCGCCGTCGTCACCAGTTGCAGGTCGTGCTTTTGCGCATCCGCCAACAGATCCCGGATCTCATCCTCGGCAAAATAATGGTGATCGGGGAAGGAGCGCGTCGCAACCGGTTCCGCGCCCACAGCTGACACTGTCCGGTAGAACTTTGCCGGATCTGCAATGCCCGCAAAGGCGAAGACCCGTTTTCCTTCAAGATCGGAATTTTCCATTGGCACAAGATTGGCAACCTGCACGGGGCGACCAGCTCGCGCGGCACGGCGCACGAGCGCGTCTGCCGCAGGACCGTTGCCGACCTTGAGCATGGATGACATCTGGCGCAATTGCAGATCGAGCGGCGCCCGCACCGGCCCACCGGGAACCAGGTGACCATTGCCGATCCCACGCACGGAATCCACCACCACCAGCGCGAAATCAATCGTCAGCCGGGCGCTCTGGAAGCCATCGTCCATGATGATGAAATTGCAGCCTTCGGCAACCAGACGCTCCGCGCCCTCGAAGCGTCGGCGTGAAATCACCGTTTTCGCTTCCCGCGCCAGAAGCAGCGGTTCGTCACCCACGGCGTCGGCACGGTGGTGATGCAGGTCGACGAGCGTCGTCACATCGAGTGAACCGCCATAGCCACGGCTCAGAAAACCTGGCGTCAGGCCTTTGTTGATGGCCGCCTTTGCAACAGCGAGCGCCGTCGGAGTCTTGCCCGCGCCGCCGACGGTAAAATTGCCGACGCACAGAACGGGCACGGACACGGAAGGGCGATCCTTGCGGGCCATTCGGCGACCAGCGACGCGGCCGTAAAGATAGGAAACGGGGCTCAGGCTCCAGGCACGCCAATCGGCTTTCGTCCACCAGAATGGCGGTGCTTCCGAAACCATCTAACCCCTCCTCCGATCCGATGCGAAGGATCGGATCATCATGCTGTCTGGGCCTGCGGCAACAGTGTTTCGAGGCCCGTGATATCGCCCAGCACATGATCGGCCATGGCTTCCAGCGTTGCGGGCGAGCCGGTTCCCGTCAGCACGGCAACCTTCAAGCCGACACCCGCTGCCGCCCCCATATGCAGGTCATGATTGTTGTCGCCCACCATCGCGACCTGCGAAGGCTCAAGACCCACGGCCTTGCAGAAGCCAAGCACCATGCCCGGTTCCGGCTTGCAACCATGACCGCTGTCATAGCCCGCTATGAAATCGAGATGTTCGATGAAGCCGAACCGCCGGGCCGTCTCGCGGATCGATCGCTCGTTATCGCTGGAGGCGACGCCAAGCTTGAAACCGCGCGCCTTAAGGCGTCCGAAATAGCCGCCGAGATCCGTCACCGGCACGGAAAAATCAGATGCGCGGACAAACAGGTCGTCCAGTTCGATCGTCAGAGGACCAACGGCAAGCGGCGAACCGGCCGTGACGAAACCAGCCGCAATTTCGGCAGCAGTCCCTGCCGCAAACAGGCTGTCTGGCCGGGTCTTGCCCGTTGCCGGATCCATGCCGCAGGCGTTCATCAGGCGTTCTTCCAGTTCCACGCCACCGCCAGCCGCTGCAATACGCGCGGCCTCACGGTTCACCGGTCCCCAGCTTTCGTCATAGCGAATGAGGGTTCCATCCTTGTCGAACAGGAGGCCCTTGATGTGGGAGAGATCCGCAGCGTCTGCCATCAGCCACCTGCACCGGCAGGACGCAGACGGGCCGTTACCGTCAGCGGGTTGATGTAGGGTTCGAGCGCCTTGATCGTCGTGGACAGGGCGCCCCGCATATCCTGGATTGCCTCGTGGCCGCTGTCGATCATCTTGTAGCGCGCCTGCTCGTTCGTCATCAGATAATGAACGGCCTTGGCAAGCATCTCGATATCGCGCACCATCCGGGCACCGCCGCGCTTGACGATGTGCTGATAGGTCTCGCGGAAATTCTGCACATTGGGGCCGGAAAGCACCGCGCAGCCCAGCATCGCGGACTCCATCGGGTTCTGTCCGCCTTCCGCCGTCAGCGAACGACCGACGAAAGAAATCTCCGTCAGCCGCAGATAAAGCCCCATCTCGCCGATCGTATCGCCGAGGAAAATATCCGTTTCCGGTGTGATCTCGTCGCCGCGCGAACGGCGCGCCACGACGAGCCCCTTTTCCACCAGCATGGCCTCGACCTCGTCCCCGCGCTCCGGATGGCGCGGGACGATGATCGTCAATTGCTGGTTCCGAGGCTTGAGTGCGCGGTGGACGAAGGCAGCGCCCTCTTCCTCGCCTGCGAAAGTGCAGATAGCCGCCCAGGTCTGGCGATCGCCGATCTGGGCACGGTAACGCGCAACCACGGCTTCATCACAGGGCGGCGGATCGCTATCGCCCTTCAGGTTGCCGGATATCACCACCGGCCAGGCGCCGAGATCCTTGAAGCGTTCCGCATCCACATCCGAGCGGGCAACCACGAGCGCGAGCTTGCCGAACAAGAGCTCGGAAATGGAGAGATGGTTCTTCCAGCGATCGAAGGAGCGGTCCGAGATACGCGCATTCACCCGGATCTGCGGAATGTTGCGGCGCGCGAGCTCTGCCACCGTTGTCGGCCAGATTTCGGACTCTGCCGTGATGGCTGCGTCCGGATGCCAATAGGCAATGAAGCGCTTGACCGAAAATTTCAGATCGAGCGGAACGTATTGATGGATGACCTCGCCTGCCAGACGCGTTTCCACGAGCGAGGCGGATGTGACGGTGCCGGTCGTCAGGAGAACATGGATCTCACGTCGCACCAGTTCCTTGATCAGCGGGATGACGGCATTGGTTTCACCGACACTTGCCGCATGCACCCAGACCAGAGGCCCGCGCGGCCTTGGCTGGCTGGGATGGCCGAACCGCTCCAGCCGACGGGCCCTGTCTTCCTTGCCCTTGAAAGCGCGATAGGAAAGATAGGGGACAGCGAGGGGATAGGCGCAGATTCCGGCCAGCCGGTACGCCAAAAGGGCTGCTTGCGCCATGCCGCTCCTCACTTGCCCCATCCGCTCATCAAGACCATCGACTTAATCGCTCCCCAACCGAATGCCGCAATCGTATGCTGTCAAAATACGTCAAAAACGCGCCGAAAACGGCACCCAGTGGCGTGGTTGCGTCAGTCGTTGGATTGTGGATCCAGAAGGCGGTGCATGTGCACGATGAAGTAACGCATCTGTGCGTTATCAACGGTCGCCTGAGCCTTGGCCTTCCAGGCCTGCAGGGCACTCGCATAGTCCGGAAAAATGCCGACGATGTCGAGCGCTTTCAAATCCTTGAACTCAACACTCTGGAGGCTTTCCAGCTCTCCGCCAAAAACCAGGTGAAGAAGTTGCTTTTTGCCGTCTTTATCGGTCATAATCGCCCAATCCTTTAATCTCCCCCGTCCTATTCTCCTGCGGCATTCCGCAAAAAAGGTCAACAGGATCGCAGACCGCGGACGAGGCTTTCCAGAACATGTTCGGCGCCTGCACATAACTCTTCGTGAGTCACGCGCTTTCGATTGTAAACGAGGCGGTTACCTTCGAGATCGACCAGGCGCCCGCCCGCCTGATGCAGGATTACATCGGCCGCTGCAAGATCCCAATCGTGAGAATTCCGCTTTACCACCGTGCCGTCAATGCGACCATCCGCAATCATGGCAATGCGATAGGCAAGAGAGGGCACGTGGCGAATGCGCTTGAGGGTATCTCGAACATCGTCCGGGAAGCGAGCCAGCATATCCTCCGGAAGCGCAATCTGCCGAAGTCCTTCCTCGCGCGGTTTGGAGACTTCTATTGGGACGCCATCCTTCAGGGCAGGCAGTCCAAGAGCCGAATACAGTTCCTCACCAAGAGCGGGCGCAAACAGGACACCTGCGACAGGCTCTCCACGATGGACAACGGCCACGCTGACGCACCAGGTCTTCTCGCCATTGATGAAGGCGCGGGTTCCGTCAATCGGATCGATGACAAATACGGTTTCGGCGGTAAGACGGGCCTCATCGTCATCCGTTTCTTCCGAGAGCCAGCCATAATTCGGGCGCGCCTTCAACAGGATGTCCTGAAGCCGGTCGTTTGCAGCGAAATCCGCCGCGCTTACGGGGGATCGTCCGCCCTCCGTTTTCCACCAGACTTCAGGCGACTGGCCGAAGAAAGCGAAGGCAATTTCACCCGCCTCTCGCGCCGCACGGCGGATCAGCGCGAGATCATCGCTCCAGTCTGTTCTGGTGTTTTCAGCGTCCGGCAAGCGTCATGCCTTCAATCGCGATGGTAGGAGCAGCCGTGCCGAAGCTTCGATCAATATCGTTGGCTGGCGTGACCCGCATGAACATATCCTTCAGGTTGGACGCAATCGTCACCTCGGAGACCGGATAGGTGATTTCGCCGTTCTCGATCCAAAAGCCGGTTGCGCCCCGGGAATATTCGCCCGTGATCATGTTGACGCCGTGACCGATGAGTTCGGTGACATAGAAGCCGTTGCCGATACTGCGGATCAGATCCTGCGGCGAGATGTCACCCGGCTCAAGGGCCAGATTAGTGGATGCAGGATTGACGCTCGTGCCGCCCCGGACGCCGCGACCGTTGGTGGGCAGTCCCAGTTCCCGGCCCGTGGACGTGGACAGGAACCAGTGGTTCAGCACCCCGTCCTCGATCATCACCATGCGCTCACCCTTGACGCCTTCGCCATCGAAGGGGCGCGAGGAAGAGCCGCGCACGATCAGCGGATCATCGGTGATGTTGAGGCCTGATTTCAAAACCTGTTGCCCCATGCGATCGCGCAGGAAGCTTGTCTTGCGCGCCACGGATGCGCCGTTGATGGCACCGGCAATATGACCGACGAAGCCCCGCGCAATGCGGGGATCGAACACAACGGTAACGTTGCTCGCCGTTGGTACCTGTCGTGGATTGATGCGCTTTACCACGCGCTCGCCTGCCCGTCTTCCGATGTCACGCGCATCGTCCAGCTCAGCAAAGTAGAGGCGGCTGTCGTAGTCGTAGTCACGCTCCATCTTCGTGCCCTCGCCCGCGATCACGCTGACGGAACAACCGAAACGGCTTGCCATGTAGCTGCCGGAAAATCCGTGCGACGTCACCAGTACGAGACCGCCAGCACCGGCCGAAGCACCTGCGCCGGAGGAATTCGTCACACCGCCGACAGCTAAGGCCGCCTCTTCTGCTGCCAGTGCTGCATCGGTCAGCGTGTCGGTCGAAACCTCGGTCGGATCGAAGAGATCGAGATCGGGGTAGCTGTGCGCCAGGTCCTTTTCATCGGCCTGGCAGGCGAACCGATCTTCTGGCGAGACCTTGGCCATGGCAACGGCCCGTTCTGCCAGTGCCTTGAGATCAAAACCAGGATTGGCAGATACACTTGCCACGCGCTGGCCGACAAAGACCCGCAGCGAAAAATCATCGCTTTCCGCGCTCTGCGTATTTTCCACCTTGCCCAGTCGCACGCTGACGGAGCGCGAGCGCGAGCGTACCACGACCGCATCGGCCTGGTCGGCTCCGGCCTTCATGGCAAGATCGATAAGTTCGCTGGCGCGGGTCACCAGGGCAGAGGAATCAATTTCGGATGTCATTCGCTTAAACCCTTCGTTCACGAACCATGTATTGTGCACTAAACAAAGCATCAAGTGCGACAAGCGATTCTTGTCAGCCCCCAATCCGGACGAGAGGCTCCATGGCGACACCCGATCCACTGTTCAACGAAACCCTGCTTCTGCTGGGTGGCGCCGTGCTTGCCGCGCCGATCTTCAAGAAACTGGGTCTCGGGACCGTTCTGGGCTACCTCGCAGCCGGTATCGTCATCGGGCCGATCCTGCGGCTGATCTCCGATCCGGAAGAAGTACTGCATGTTTCAGAACTCGGGGTCGTGTTCCTTCTCTTCATCATCGGCCTCGAACTGAAGCCCTCCCGCCTGTGGCAGATGCGCGGCGACATCTTCGTTCTCGGAACCGCGCAGGTTCTGTTCTCCGGATTGCTTCTTTCAGGTCTCGCCTATCTCGCCAATATTGCCAGTTGGCAAGGAAGCGTGATTGCAGGCTTTGGCCTTGCGCTTTCCTCCACCGCCTTTGCCCTGCAGATCCTTGCGGACAATGGGGAAGCCAACGCGCTTTATGGACGTCGCGCCTTTTCTATCCTGCTGTTTCAGGATCTCGCCATCGTGCCGCTTCTGGCACTCGTGACCATTCTGGGTTCGGGACCGGAGGCCAGCACATCGACCATTCTTGTCGATTCCGGTCGCGCCATTCTCGCCGTCGCAGCCATGGTGGTTGCAGGTCGCTATCTGCTGACGCCGATGTTTCAGGTGATTGCCCGCACGGGCGCCCGCGAAGTGATGCTTGCCGCGGCACTTCTGGTCGTGCTGGGGTCCGCCGTACTGATGCAACTCGTTGGCCTCTCCATGGCCATGGGCGCCTTTCTTGCGGGCATCATGCTGGCTGAATCCTCCTATCGCCACGAGTTGGAAGCAGATATCGAGCCCTTTCGCGGCCTGCTGCTCGCCATGTTCTTCATGGCAGTGGGCCTCTCCCTTGATCTCAACGCCATCCTGTCGAACCTGCTTCTGATCGTGGCCGGCGTGCCATTCTTCATGATCGCCAAGGGATTGGTAATCTACGTGCTCTGCCGTCTCTGGGGTTCGACGAAGGAGGATTCGGCCAGCATCGCAGCACTTCTGCCGCAGGGCGGTGAATTCGGCTTCGTGCTGTTCACCACGGCGGTCTCCGCCGGTCTTCTGACGGCTGGCGCATCCTCGCTGCTGATTGCCAGCGTCACGCTGTCCATGGCGCTGACGCCCTTGGGTTCGGCACTCGCGCGGCGCTATTTCACCGGAGAGCAGAAGCGGGAAGAAATAGAAGAGGATTTCGAAGGTGCGGGTGCGGATGTGCTGATGATCGGCTTTTCGCGCTTCGGCCAGATCGCCGCGCAGATTCTGCTCGCCGGGGGCCGCGACGTGACCGTGATCGACGATTCACCGGACCGCATCCGGCAGGCAAGCTCCTTCGGTTTTCGCATCTACTTTGGAGATGGCGCCCGCAAGGAAGTTCTTCTGGCAGCGGGTATCGAGCGGGCGAAGATCGTTGCGATCTGTACGCATCGCCGCGATATCACCGACAGGATCGTGGATCTCATCCGGTCCGAGTTTCCAGAGGTGAAACTGTTCGTGCGCTCCTATGATCGTATTCACACGATCTCGTTGCGGGCACGCGAGGTGGATTACGAGATCCGCGAAACGCTGGAATCCGGCCTGCTCTTCGGCCAGAAAACGCTGGAGGCGCTTGGAAAGACGGAAACGGAAGCCGCCGAGATCGGCGCCGATATCCGTCGGCGGGACGAGGAACGGCTGCAGATACAGGCAGCGGAGGGTCTGACTGCCGGTCTGCACATGCTCCACACGCGCCCGGTTCGCCCGGAGCCTCTGACCAAGCCGAAGAGGCAGCCGGTGGCACACGAAGCCGATTCCGCGGGACAAGCCTGAGCCGCGCGGCTATCTCATACCAAATGTCGATGATAGGGACCGATTGCGCCGGAGCGATTTTGGTTTGCGGCGAGAAGAAAACCACAGTCGGACCTGAAGGTCCGGCGTGGATTTTCGACGACGTCCGAAGGCCAAAAGCGCCCGGTCCTCTGGATGGGCCGGATTTCCTCCACCGACTTTGTCGCAATCCTCGACCGATGCAGGCGCATCGCTCTCCGGTATGCTCCTCCTCGGATGAAGGTCTCCGGTCCCACGCAATCGGTTCATATCATCGACATTTGGTATCAGTCGCGGTCCCGGCGTGCCATCAACTTCTCGAAGGAGCGCTTCAACTCATCCTTGATGGGCTGGGACTCCTCGAGAATCTCCCGTGCCTTCAGGAAATCCAGCACGCGGAACCGGTTGACAGAGGGGCGCAGGAAAATGTGGGGCGGATGCAGCTTCATCTTCAGCGCGATGGCTGACTGCATCATCAACTGGCTGGCGCCGAACATGCTATCAAAACGGCTGGGCGGATGGGTTCCATCGCCTTCCGGCGCGCCGACGACATCGACACCGATGACGATGTCGCAGTCCTCCATCAGGTGTTCCCAGGGGATGGGGTTGAAGATACCGCCATCCACCATGATGCGGCCATTGATCCGCACCGGCATGAAAAGCCCGGGGATTGCCGCGGAGGCCGCTATGGCCAATCGCAAATCGCCGGTTTCCAGAATGGCTTCCGTCTGGCCGTAGTAATCGGTGACGGCGATCTTCATCGGAATGGACAGTTCGCCGAAGCTCTGCGGAATTGCCGGAGACAGGAACGCCTCCAGAATGCGCTCCAGGTTGAAATGGCCGAGGCGGAAGCCGCCGATGCCATCACGCATACTGGCCGGACCGAGCGACCAAAGGCGGTTGAAAACAGCGTTGCGGTTGCCGACCGTTTCCAGCGTATAGTCGCGGATCTCGGCGCCGCTCATTCCTGCCGCCATGCCGGTGCCAAAGATTGCACCGATCGACGAACCTGCAATCGCAACCGGGCGAATGCCCATTTCATCAAGCGCCTCGATGACGGCAATATGGGCAATGCCACGCGCGCCCCCGCCGCCGAAAGCAACGGCGACGCGCGGAGCACCATTTGAGGGGACGACATGCTCTGCGCCGGGGGAGATCCGTGTCGTCATCGCGCTTTGCCTTCAGGCTGGTTTGTAGCGGAAAAAGTCTATGCGGGTTTCGCCAAAAACCCTCTGTTCCAGCGGCTGGAAAACAAGATCACACGCCACGCTCACATCCGCCCTTTCCTCCAGAACCACCAGCGCATCCGGTGCAATCCAGCCACCCTTATGGGCGGAAAGAAGCGCCTGCTCGCCGAGACCCTGACCGTAGGGCGGATCTGCGAAGACAAAATGAAACGGCTCGATGTTTCCAACGGTACCGAGACTGGTCGCATCCCGCCTCAAGATGCGAGCACGGCCATGCAGGCCGAACTGCTCGATGTTTTCCCACAGAAGACCGCGTCCCTCAACGCCGTTCTCGACGAACAGTGCGCTCCGGCAGCCGCGCGACAGAGCCTCCAGCCCTACAGCGCCGGTTCCGGCAAACAGGTCAAGAACCCGGGTGCCATCCACGGCCTCCGGGTAGACATGGCTGATGATGTTGAACAGGCTCTCCCGCGTCCGGTCGATGGTCGGCCGGATCGCGTTTGATTTTGGCGTGGCAAGACTTCGGCCACGGAATTCACCACCGACAATGCGCACGACTTAGCCCCTCGGACCGCGAGGACCCTTGCTGCCACCTGCGCCGCCGCGCGAGCCCGAACCGGGACCGCGACCGCCAGCCGGACGCCCACCGGGTTTGCCGGAACCACCGGGACGACCGCCCGGCTTGCCCGCGCCACCGGGTTTGCCGCCGAATTTTCCGGCAGGCTTGCCACCGAAGCTCTTGCCCGCTGGCTTGCCCGATCTTTCGCCAAACGAGCGCTCGCCGCCAGACCGTTCACCGCCAGACCGTTCACCGAAGGAACGCTCGCCAGATGCGCGACCGCCCGGCTTGCCGCCGAACCCGCTGCGTCCGCCTTCGCGATCTCCGCGCTCGCTGCGCTGTGGACGGTCACCGCGATCCGGCCTGTCGCCGAAGGGACGACCACGGCCTTCAGAGCGTTCTCCCTGCGGACGCGAGAACTTGCGTTCGCCGCCCTCGCGCGCCGGGCGCTCGCCGCCGGCATCCTTGCTGAAAGGTGGCTTCGACCGCGGACGATCGGAGAATGAACGGTCTCCGCCTTCCCTGCGTTCTCCACGCTCGGGGCGTTCTCCCCGCGCAGGACGATCGCCACGATCCGGGCGCTCTGAGCGGAACGGGCGGTCACCGCGATCCTGGCGTGGCCCGCGATCGCCACGGTCACCACGATCCCCGCGGTCACGGAAGCCGCCGCCATCCTCGTCACGAGAACGACGCTGTGCCGGCGCTTCCTCGGCGCGGATCCAGTCGCTGTCACCTTCGACACGGTTGATGTTGGGACGACGCGGAGCCTCGGTCGGCTTGTTGAACAGGCGTTCCGCCTCGGCGCGCGCCGAGCTCTTGCCAGCGCCTCCATCCTTGGTGGGACGAGCGCCGGGCGCCATCCAGACGTTGGCTGTGCGGGATGTGCCCATGGGCGCACGCTTTTTGGGCTTCTCGTCTTCGAAACGATCGTCGCGGCCACCGGACCGGCTATCGAACTTGCCGGAAGGCTTGCCCTTGCCAGCAAACTTGCCGTCGCCGCGACCCTTCGGCTTGTCACCAAACTTTGGCTTTTCGCCAAAGCCGGGCTTATCGCCAAACCTGCCGCCCTCGCGACGCTCGCCGCGCGGTGCATCGCGATCATCGCGATGGCCAGCGGGCTTTTCAGCAGTACGCTTCTCACCAGCACCCCAGGCCTTCTCGGCACGAGGAGCCTTCACCTCGGGCTTGTCCTCGTCCGGCGGCGGATTGTTGTAGATCGGCGCGTCGAAATTGGCCTTGGCCTCTTCGATCAAACGTGGGCCAAGCTGATCGCGCAGCATGCGGCCGCGCGCTTCCACCACATGGCCTTCCGGCAGATCGCCCAGTTGGAACGGCCCGTAGGAGATGCGGATCAGGCGGTTGACGTCGAGCCCCAGAGCACCCAGCACGTTCTTGATTTCGCGGTTCTTGCCTTCACGAAGACCCATGGTGATCCACACATTGTGGCCTTGGGTGCGATCAAGCGTCGCTTCGATTGCGCCATAGAGGACGCCATCGACGGCAATGCCGTCCTTCAGCTTGTCCAGTTGCTCCTGGCTGACTTCGCCATGGGCGCGCACGCGATAGCGGCGCAGCCAGCCTGTGGTGGGAAGTTCCAGCACCCGGGACAGACCGCCATCATTGGTCAGCAGCAGAAGGCCCTCGGTATTGATATCGAGACGGCCGATCGACATCACGCGCGGCAGTTCTTCCGGCAGGTTTTCGAAGACTGTCGGACGCCCTTCCGGATCGGAATTCGTGGTCACCAGACCGGCAGGCTTGTGGTAGAGCCACAGGCGCGTGCGCTCGATGCCGCGGATCGGCTGGCCATCCACTTCGATCTTGTCGGCCAGGGTCGCGTTCACGACGGGCGTATCCAGCACCGTTCCGTTGAGGCTGACGCGGCCTTCCATGATCATGCGCTCGACATCGCGGCGAGAGGCAATCCCTGCGCGCGCCAGGATCTTGGAAATGCGCTCCGGCTTGTCCGCTGTCGCAGCAGCCACAGCCGACGCATCGACGGCTGGCTTGCGGAAGGGCTTCTGAGGGCCCTTCTTTGCGGAAAACGCGCCATCATCGGATTTGCGGGCTGCGGTTGGTTTCTTCCTGTCGCGATCGAAGGGCTTGCCTCCTTCGCGCTTCGGCTTGTCTTTAAAGCTCATATGTTGTTTGCCTGAAGCGAGGGTGGGACATCGCGTCCTACCTTAAGTGCGTGTGTTGACTGTACTGACGTCTTGTCGCATCTCGGTTGAACCGGCGCGACGCAGGTTGGGACCGTTCCTATCAGGTCAGGCCCGCCGGGTTAAGAGGGAATCGCCGCATGAGCGGGACAAATCGTTTCATGAATGCGGCGATCGAGGAGGCAATCCGGGCGAAAGAGCGCGATGAGGTGCCGATCGGCGCGGTTGTGGTGCTGGATGGCGAGATCGTCGGACGCGGCGGAAATCGCACCCGTGAGCGGAACGATGTCACGGCGCATGCGGAAATCGTGGCGTTGCGGATGGCTTGCGAGGCCTTGGGACAAGAGCGGCTGGTCGGCGCAGATCTTTATGTCACGCTCGAACCCTGCACCATGTGTGCGGCGGCCATTTCGTTTGCGCGCATCCGCAGGCTCTATTACGGCGCCAGAGATATCAAAGGGGGAGCGGTGGAAAGCGGCGTCCGCTTCTTCAACCAGCCGACCTGCCACCATTCGCCGGATGTCTATTCCGGCTTCGCAGAGACGACAACTTCTCGCTTGCTGGTGGATTTCTTCCAGGCCAAGCGAGATGGCGCATTTTCGGGCAAAGGCTGACGCTGGGACGGGAGCCCCTTACTTGAAGGGGTTCCACCAGGACGACGAGTTGGAAGAAGCGGCAGCGGCAGACTTCTTGCGCTCACGCTCTTTCTTCAGTTCCGGTTCGCCGAGATCGGTCAGGTTGGCGCTATCGGCCACGCGATACTGAACCGGCGGCTCGGTGAGCGTGCGGCGCTGACCCGCAATGCCCGGGCTTTCCGCATTGGCCTTGGCCTGACGGAAGGCTTCCCACTTCTGGGCCTCGGTCATCGTACCGGCCTTGCCATCACCAGCCAGCAGAGGCGAGCGATAATGCGGGTTGTTCTTGTTGGCTTCCGCCTCGTCACGCAGACGTGCGCGTGTTTCTTCCGGGGACTCGACCCAGTTCGGATTTGCTTCGCGGCTTGCAAGCGAGGTCTGCGGTTGCGGCAGGTTATCCGTGCGGGCCTTGTTGACCACCAGACCGGGACGCGGATTGTACTTGGTGCTTGGCTTGTCTTCCGGACCCAGCGAAATGGCGGAACCCAGATCGTCCACCAACTGCTCGCCGGCGGTCTTGCTCGTTCCATAGGTCGGGCTCGAAACGCAGCCGGACAAACCAACCACTGCCGCAGCCGCGGCGAGTAGGCCGAGCCTTACACGAATTGCCTGCAACGTCTTCATACCAACCCTTCCAGACGCGCCCCGTCCTGGCGCGCGAGATCACTCAAAACCCCGATTGGCCGAAAAATCCGGCCAATTTCAGGCAGACTTACCGGATGACGCGGCAAAGCGCAATCATCCGGTATTCTTCACTCACTTCAATGCGGCCAGTTCACGCAGCGCCTCGGCATCGCGCGCCGAGACATCCGGGTATGCCGGATCGGAACCGACATCCTTGGTGATCCTCCACGAACGGGCGCATTTGACGCCTTCCGCAAGCTTCGGCTCGACCGCAACCTTGGTGCCATCGTCCAGACGGAATGCCTCTGCCGGACCTTCTCCTGCCACCACGGAAATATCCGAGGTGATGCAGATTTCCGCGAAATCGAGACCTTCCAGCGCCTTCAGAAGCTCCGGATCAGCCACGTGCACGACGGGTGCGGCTTCCAGCGAAGAGCCGATGCGCTTTTCCTTGCGCTCGATTTCCAGAGCGCCTGTCACGGCACGGCGAACGGCGCGCACCTGCTTCCACTTTTCCGAAACCGTCTCGTTTGCCCAGTTCGACGGAATTGCCGGGAACTGTTCGAGATGCACGGACGTGGCGGACGGATCACGCGACAGCCATGCCTCTTCCGTGGTGAACGGTATCATTGGCGCAAACCACAGCACGAGGCAATCGAACAGCTTGCGGATGACGAAAAGGGCCGCGCGACGACGAGCCGAAGACGGCGCATCGCAATAGAGCGCATCCTTGCGGATATCGAAGTAGAAGGCCGATAGCTCGACGTTGGCGAAATCCGACAGAGCGCGGACGATGCGCTTGAAATCGAACTCGTCATAGCCCTTGCGCACCAACTGATCGAGCTCACTGAGGCGATGCAGCATCAGCTTTTCGAGTTCCGGCAGATCCGAATAGGCGATCTCATCGCCATGGTCATGGGCCAGGGTACCGAGCATCCAGCGGATGGTGTTGCGGATCTTGCGATAGGCATCGATGTTCGTCTGGATGATCGTCTTGCCGAGGCGCTGGTCTTCGGCATAGTCGGTCGACATGACCCAGAGGCGCAGGATATCAGCGCCGGATTCCTTCATCACATCCTGCGGCGTTACCGTGTTGCCGAGCGATTTCGACATCTTGCGGCCATCTTCCGCCATGGTGAAACCATGGGTGATGACGGCGTTGTACGGCGCGCGGCCACGCGTTGCGCAGCTTTCCAGAAGCGAGGAATGGAACCAGCCGCGATGCTGGTCGGAGCCTTCCAGATAGACATCCGCCGGCCACTTCAGATCCGGACGATCTTCCAAGGTGAAGGTATGGGTGGAACCGGAATCGAACCAGACATCAAGGATGTCGGTGACCATCTTCCACTTGTCGCCGTCATGCTCGTTGCCGAGGAAGCGTTCCTTGGCACCGGCAGCGAACCAGGCGTCTGCCCCTTCCTTCTCGAAGGCTTCGAGAATACGGGCATTGACCTTCTCATCCTTCAGGACATTGCCCTCAGCATCGGCGAAGACGCAGATCGGCACGCCCCACGCTCTTTGACGGGAAAGCACCCAATCCGGGCGCTGCTCGATCATGGCGCGCAGGCGGTTCTGACCACCGGCAGGCACGAAACGGGTCTGGTCGATGGCCGAGAGGGCGCGCGTGCGCAGTGTCGTGCCATCGGACAAATCCTTGTCCATATAGACAAACCATTGCGGCGTGTTGCGGAAGATGACCGGCTTCTTGGAGCGCCAGCTATGCGGATATTCATGCTTGATACGGCCACGGGCAAACAGGTTGTTGGCGGCGATCAGCGCTTCCATCACACGCTTGTTGGCATCACCCTTCTTGCCGTTATCGTCGATAACACGCGCAGCACCGCCTTCAGCCGAAGGGCCAAAGCCGGGCGCTTCTTCCGTGTAGAAACCTGCATCATCAACGGGGAACGGGATCTTGGTGTCGATGCCGCGCTCGGCAAGCGCCTTGCCGTGCCCCATCCAGGCATCAAAGTCTTCGCGACCATGGCTTGGCGCCGTGTGCACGAAGCCCGTACCGGCATCATCGGTAACGTGATCGCCATCGAGCAGCGGCACCTTGAAGGTGTAGCCAAGGTGTGCGAGCGGATGGGCGCAGGTGATGGAGCCAAGTTCCTGCGCCGAGACCTGACGAACGCGCTTGAACTCCAGCTTCGCCTTGGCAAAAGCATCCGCTGCAAGCTTGTCGGCGAAGATGAGCTTTTCACCTGGACGAGGACCGAAGTCGTTCGCAGCCGCAGTGACTTCGTAAAGGCCGTATTCGATGCGTGACGAATAGGAGATCGCGCGGTTGCCCGGGATCGTCCAGGGCGTTGTGGTCCAGATGACGACGAACGAACCGTCGAGATCGCCTGATGCACCAACGGCAGGAAACTTCACCCAGATCGTGTCGCTTTCGACCTCGGCATATTCCACTTCCGCTTCGGCCAGCGCCGTGCGCTCGACAACCGACCACATGATGGGCTTGGAGCCGCGATAGAGCTGGCCGCTCATGGCGATCTTCAGGAGTTCGCCAGCGATGCGGGCTTCCGCGTGGAAGGCCATGGTCGTGTAGGGATTATCGAAATCACCTTCGATGCCGAGACGGCGGAACTCTTCCGACTGGATGTTGATCCAGCCTTGCGCGAACTCGCGGCACTCCTGGCGAAATTCGTTGACCGGGACTTCGTTTTTGTCCTTGCCCTTTTCGCGATATTTTTCCTCGATCTTCCATTCGATCGGCAGGCCGTGGCAATCCCAGCCGGGAACATAATTGGCATCGAAGCCGCGCATCTGGAACGAGCGGGTGATGACGTCCTTCAGCACCTTGTTCAGCGCATGGCCAATATGGATGTTGCCGTTGGCGTAAGGAGGGCCATCATGGAGAACGAACTTCTCGCGGCCAGCGGCGGAGGCGCGAAGCTTTTTGTAAAGCCCCATGTCCTTCCACTTCTTCGCCATTTCCGGCTCCTTCTGGGGAAGGCCGGCGCGCATGGGGAAATCGGTCTCGGGCAGGAACAGGGTGGACGAATAATCTTGCTTGTCTGCGGTATCGGTCTTGATGTCGGTCATGGATCAGCCATCGGAAAAGCGACGCTCGGTCGGTCGCAGGATAAGGAAACTGGCGGCACGTCGCGCTGGAACCAGCACGGAAAACCCGGACCTTTCCGCTACCGTTCAGGCGGCTGGAAAGGCCGGGCCGATAATTCGCTTCAAGGAGGCCGCAGCAAAAACGTTCATGATGCCCGGTTCTTTAGGGGTTTTTCGCCATAAAGAAAAGGGGCTTGCGAGGGCGCCGTCCGGGATATTCTACTCACCCTTCTGTGCATCCACCACGGCGCGAAGAGCATCATTGATGCGCTCTTGCCAACCGGGGCCATCATTCTGGAAATGCTCAAGCACGTCGCTGTCGAGCTTGATGGACACCATTTCCTTCACCTTGGGCGGAGAGCGACGCTCAACTGCCGGTGCAGCCTGCTTCTTGGCGGGCTTGAACAGGGCTTCGGCGGCCTCCATCGGGTTGACCGGTCTGCGCGGTGTAGAGGCCATGGATCTGGTTTCCTTACAGGAGTTTCAATGAAGGAGCGGCAAGTCAAAACGCAATGACACGATCGACGGGACCAAGCGGCTGGACACCAGCCAGCAGCGCGCGAGCCTCTTCCTCATCCCGCTTCATCTGCTCTACCAAGGGGTCGAGCCCATCGAATTTTAGTTCCGGGCGCAGATAGCCGAAGAAGGAAACGGCACAGATTTCGCCGTACAGACTGCCGGAAAAATCGAACACAAAGGTTTCCAGCAGCGGCGCACCGTTATCCGTCACCGTGGGGCGGCGACCATAGCTCGCGACACCATCATGAATGGTGCCGTCCGCGCGCCGGAAGCGCACGGCATAAATCCCCGGCTTCAGACCGGCTTCGGGTGCTATGCGCATGTTGGCCGTGGGATAGCCGAGCGTGCGGCCCAGTTTTTCGCCATGCACCACTTCGGCTTCCACCGTGTAGCGATAGCCGAGAAGTCCGGCAGCCTCGGCAACATCGCCCGCAATTAGCAGGTCCCGAATGCGGCTGGATGAAACCACCTCGGCATTTTCGTCGCGGAAAGCATCAACAAGCGACACATCGAAACCGTAGCGTCGGCCCGCATCCATCAGAAATGCAGGGCCACCTTCGCGACCACGGCCGAAGTGGAAATCGAAACCGGTGACCACGGAACTGGCCTGCAGCCAATCGTTCAGAACAGACTGCACGAATTCCTCGGCAGAACGCTTGGAAAATTCCGCATCGAACGGATATTCGATGACCGAGCGGAAGCCCATGGCCTCCAGAAGTCGCGCCTTCAGTGGCGCTGGAGTGAGCCGAAAAACCGGCTGGTCCGGCTTGAACAGCGTGCGTGGATGTGGCTCGAAGGTCAACACCAATGCGGGCACACCGCGCTGTTCAGCGATCTCCAGCGCGCGTTCGAGCACGCTGCGGTGGCCGCGGTGCACGCCATCGAAGTTTCCGATCGCCACGACACCACCCTTCAGCGTATCGGGCAGCGGCTCTTTCTTCTCATTTCGGTGAAACACGGTCATCGTTCAGGCACCCATTACGCCAGCCGCGGCATCCACCATTTCGGCGTCGCCCCTTCCCGCTTCAGGTAAGCGTTGAGGATCGCCTCGTCCGTCTGGCCATTGACCGTATATTCAGCGGCGTGAATACCGCCAGAGACGTAGAGCAGGTCGAGACCATAGCTCAAGGCGCCCTTCACGTCGGTCGGCATGCCGTCGCCCACGGCAATGACCTTGGCGAGGTCGATCTCGCCCCTCACCTCGCGCGCTGCCGCAAGCGCGGCCTCGTAGATCGGCGAATGCGGCTTGCCGGCGATGCGGGTGGAACCGCCCAGCTGTTCGAAATAGGCGGCAACGGCACCGGCACACGGAATGATGCGGTGGCCACGCTCGACGACCAGATCCGGATTGGCGCAGATGAGAGGCGCGCCCTTCCCGACGAAGCGCACCAGCATGTCGTGGTAGTCTTCCGGCACTTCCTTCTCGTCGTCAAAGAAGCCGGTGCAGACGATTGCCTCCGCATCCGCCTCGCCGGTCACGTTCACATCGAGCCCCTCGAACAGCGGCATGTCGCGCTCCGGGCCGAGCAGAAACACGTTTTTCGGGCCTTCGGCGATCAGCTTTCGCGTTACATCGCCGGAGGTGACGATCCGGTCATAGGCGCTATCGGGAACCCCCAGCACGCGCAGCTGGTCGATGACACCCGGTGCCGGACGCGGCGAATTGGTAATCAGAACAACGGTGAGACCGGCCTTGCGCGCTTCTTCCAGCGCAGTGCAGGCAGCTGGAAAAGCATCCACTCCGTTATGCAGAACGCCCCAGACATCGGAGAGGATCAGCTCGTAGCCGGTTGTGATTTCACCGAGGGTCTTGATGCGGTCTGCCATGGTCATCCGGTCTTTTCATGAAAACTACTGGTGCTGACATGGCAAAGCCGGACCGGCTTGGCAAGGAGTTTCAGTCAAGCCGAATGATGCCAGTGTGTTCATGATGCGCGTGCGCCGGATTGGTTCAGCCTGTGAATAGCTGCCAGAGGACGCCCGCCAGCGCGCAGAAGGCCAGCACTTTCACCATTCCAGCCTGCATGCGGATCAAAAGAAATGCGGAGACCAGAAACAGTGCGAGGGCTGCCAGATCGAGGGACGATAGAACCGGCACAAGAAGGCCCGACGCATCCTTTCCCGGAATTGGTGGCAGCAGAGGGACGCGATGCATTTCCCTGAAAAGCACATGCAAACCGAACCAGAGGGCCAGATTGCAGATGACGCCGACAACCGCTGCCGTGATGGCCGACAGCGCCGCGGACATGCGGGCATTGCCACGCAGACGCTCGATGTAGGGGGCACCTGCAAAAATCCAGATGAAGCTCGGGACGAACGTTGCCCAGGCGGCCAGAAGCGCGCCGAGAATGCCGCCAATCACCGGATCGATGCCGTTCACCGTTCTGAAGCCGACGAGATAGCCGATATGGGACAGGACGAGAACCAGCGGGCCCGGCGTTGTTTCTGCCAGCGCCAGACCATCGACCATCTCACCCGGCCTCAGCCATCCGTAATCCTGAACGACAACCTGCGCCACATAGGCAAGCACCGCATAGGCGCCCCCGAATGTGACCAGGGCCATCCGCGAGAAAAAGGCAAACAGGGTCGCCAAGGTTTCGAAACCATCGACGAGCCAGAGGATCAGCAGCGGCAATTGCCAAATGACGACCCAGAACAGCAGCGATAAAAGCTGGGAGGCCAGAGCAGGCCGCCCTTCCCCTGCATCGATCGACGGAGTGACGGGAGCGGTGAATCGGCTTCGCCAGTAACCGAGAAGGCCCGCGCCAAGAACCAAAAGCGGAAACGGCAAATCCAGAACAAACAGAGCGAGGAAGGCGCCGACCGCAAGCGCGATATGAAAGCCTGATTTCAACGTTCGCACGGAAAGGCGAACCAGCGCCTGGACCACGATGGCAAGCACGGCAGCCTTGAGGCCAAAAAAGAGGCCCGTCAGCCAGTCGGTCTGTTGATACAGCGCATAGGCTGTGGAAAGCCCGATCATGACGCCAAGGCCGGGAAGCACGAACAGAAGTCCGGCCAGGATGCCGCCACGCACACCCTTGACGAGCCAGCCGATATAGGTGGCAAGCTGCTGGGCTTCCGGTCCAGGAAGCAGCATGCAATAGCTCAAGGCATGCAGAAATCTTTCCTCTGAAAGCCACTGCCTTTCTTCCACCACAGCCTTGTGCAACATCGCGATCTGGCCCGCGGGGCCACCAAAACTCAACAGTCCAATACGGGCGAAGACCCGCAGAACCTCCGAGAATTCAGGGGTTTGCGCCGGAGTTTCCGTGATGGGTTTGGCGGAAGCGGGTAGACGTTCAGGATCGGCCACTTTTTTACGAGCCCTGTTCTTGACTCAGCCGGAGCTCAATCATATCTGTTTGCCGCTAGCACTCGTAGAGAGTGAGTGCTAACAACAATGATACGGGCCTCAAGCCCGTCAATGTCATTTGATCGAGGGATTAGACAATGGCAAGCACCAATTTCCGCCCGCTGCACGACCGCGTTGTCGTTCGTCGCGTCGAATCTGAAGCAAAGACGAAGGGTGGCATCATCATTCCGGACACCGCGAAGGAAAAGCCGCAGGAAGGCGAAATCGTCGCCGTCGGTTCCGGCGCTCGTGACGAGTCCGGCAAGATCGTCGCACTCGACGTGAAGGTTGGTGACCGCGTTCTGTTCGGCAAGTGGTCCGGCACGGAAGTAAAGCTCGACGGCGAAGACCTTCTGATCATGAAGGAAGCCGACATCATGGGCATCATCGGCTGATCTCAGTCGAAACGTTATCCATCACAAGATTGAACGACAGTGAGCTGTAACGCTCAGAGGAGTTTTAAAAATGGCTGCTAAAGAAGTAAAATTCGGCCGTACCGCGCGCGAAAAGATGCTGCGTGGCGTCGACATTCTCGCTGATGCCGTCAAGGTAACGCTCGGCCCGAAGGGTCGTAACGTTGTTATCGACAAGTCCTTCGGCGCTCCGCGCATCACCAAGGACGGTGTATCGGTTGCCAAGGAAATCGAACTGGAAGACAAGTTCGAGAACATGGGCGCCCAGATGGTCCGCGAAGTTGCTTCGAAGACCAACGACATCGCAGGCGACGGCACCACCACTGCAACCGTTCTTGCCCAGGCTATCGTTCGCGAAGGCCAGAAGGCTGTTGCTGCCGGCATGAACCCGATGGACCTGAAGCGCGGTATCGACCTCGCTGTTGCAGAAGTCGTCAAGGACCTGCAGGCCAAGGCAAAGAAGATCAACACCTCTGAGGAAGTTGCTCAGGTTGGTACGATCTCTGCAAACGGCGACACCCAGGTTGGCCGTGACATTGCTGAAGCCATGCAGAAGGTTGGCAACGAAGGCGTTATCACCGTCGAAGAAGCCAAGACCGCTGAAACCGAACTCGAAGTCGTCGAAGGCATGCAGTTCGACCGCGGCTACCTGTCGCCTTACTTCGTGACCAACCCGGAAAAGATGGTTGCAGATCTGGACGACGCTTTCATTCTCCTCCACGAGAAGAAGCTCTCCAACCTGCAGGCCATGCTGCCGGTTCTCGAAGCCGTTGTTCAGACGGGCAAGCCGCTCCTCATCATCGCTGAAGACGTCGAAGGCGAAGCTCTTGCAACGCTCGTCGTCAACAAGCTGCGTGGCGGCCTGAAGATCGCTGCCGTCAAGGCTCCTGGCTTCGGCGATCGCCGCAAGGCCATGCTGGAAGACATCGCGATCCTGACCGGCGGTACCGTGATCTCCGAAGATCTCGGCATCAAGCTCGAGAACGTCACGCTCGACATGCTCGGCCGTGCCAAGAAGGTTTCGATCTCCAAGGAAAACACCACGATCGTCGATGGTAACGGCCAGAAGGCTGACATCGAAGGCCGCGTTGCCCAGATCAAGGCTCAGATCGAAGAAACCACATCCGACTACGACCGCGAAAAGCTGCAGGAGCGTCTTGCAAAGCTGGCCGGTGGCGTTGCCGTGATCCGCGTTGGCGGTGCAACGGAAGTTGAAGTGAAGGAGCGCAAGGATCGCATCGACGACGCTCTGAACGCAACGCGCGCTGCTGTTCAGGAAGGCATCGTACCGGGCGGTGGTACTGCTCTGCTGCGTTCTTCCACGAAGATCTCCGTCAAGGGCGCAAACGACGACCAGGAAGCTGGTATCAACATCGTTCGCCGCGCACTGCAGGCTCTGGTTCGCCAGATCGCAGAAAACGCCGGTGACGAAGCTTCGATCGTTGTTGGCAAGATCCTCGACAAGAACGACGACAACTTCGGCTACAACGCTCAGACTTCCGAGTACGGCGACATGATTGCCATGGGTATCGTTGACCCGGTCAAGGTTGTTCGCACGGCTCTGCAGAACGCAGCTTCGGTTGCTTCCCTGCTGATCACGACGGAAGCCATGATCGCAGAACTGCCGAAGAAGGACGCACCTGCAATGCCAGCTGGCGGCATGGGCGGCATGGGTGGCATGGACTTCTAAGTCCACGCCTTCCAGCATCTGGAATACAGAAAGGGCGGCCCTCGGGTCGCCCTTTTT
The DNA here is from genome assembly GCF_011046895.1 of Rhizobium rhizoryzae. Classification (NCBI taxonomy): domain Bacteria; kingdom Pseudomonadati; phylum Pseudomonadota; class Alphaproteobacteria; order Hyphomicrobiales; family Rhizobiaceae; genus Affinirhizobium; species Affinirhizobium rhizoryzae. The sequence goes on from NZ_CP049250.1 coordinate 194,923, forward strand.
GCATTCAGCACTGTCAAAGCGACGAATTAGTAATAGCCGCGGCCATTGTTGCTCTTCTGGTAGATATTGCGTGACGCACGATCCTGCATACGCTCGATCTTGCGGCGCTCCTGCCGCGTCACATAGCCATCCCGTCCGGCGCGCGCCTGGGCACGATCGATCCTGCGCTGCTGCTGGATCAGGCGTTGCGCCTCCCGCGGCGTCAACTCACCCTGGCGCAAAGCGCGATGAATGCGCTGCTCCTGACGATATTCGCGTGCTTCGGAACGATAGGTCTGTGCGAACACGGGAACCGATGAGGCCATGACGAGGGCCAGTGCGCTGATGATGATTTTCTTCATGGTGTTTCCTTCCGACGCTTGTGTCTGAGGCGCAGGTTGCCCGGCGCCGCCTGAATGTGAGATGAAGTCAGTATTCAGGTTTGCGGTACAAACGCGGCCAAGGCCATCACGTTCCGATCACGGAATTGTTGTTCGCTAATCTCGAACAATTCGTCGCCGTTCGTTCATCTTTCTCGCCGCGACAATCTGGCGCATAGTCTCTCCATACAATTAACGCCTCCCAAGGCTTTTACCTGGAGCTTATCCATGTCCTCGACCAACAACGCGCTGATCCTTGTTGCGCGCATCCTTCTCTCCTTCATCTTCATCCTGTCCGGCTTCGGCAAGCTGGCCGATCCGTCTGGTACTGCTGGAATGATCACAGGTGCCGGCCTTCCTGCTGCAACCCTGCTCGCCTATCTGGCTGGCGCTTTCGAACTGGTTGCTGGCCTCTTCGTTCTGGTTGGCTTCCAGACCAAGCTCACGGGCTTTGCGCTTGCCGCCTTCTGCGTTTTCACGGGCGCTGTCTTCCACTCCGGCACGATTGCCGTTCCGGGCTGGCCTGAAGCCGCTCTGGGTTGGCTGAACACGCTGAACAGCATCATGATGATGAAGAACTTCACGCTCGCTGGCGCTTATCTGCTGCTTGCTACTGTCGGTGCAGGCGCCTACTCGCTCGACGCTCGTCGCGGCGTAAAGCCAGCGCTGGCCTGATCTTCCGCCTGACCTCCAAGGCACATAAAAACCCGCCGGATCGACAAGGATCCGGCGGGTTTTTTATACATTCAAGAATGGTTTCAGAGAACGCCGCGCACGGCCTCGATGATGCGGGCAACGGTCGGGTTGCCCTCATGCTCCGGCTTTCTTGCGCGCACCAGGCAGGCTTCGGAACGAAGAATAACGCCGTCCGAAAGAACCTTCAGATGATTGGCCTTCAGCGTCGAACCGGTCGATGTGATGTCCACGATGATATCGGCCTGTCCGGCTGCCGGTGCGCCTTCTGTCGCGCCCAGGCTTTCCACGATCCGATACAGTTGAATGCCGTGTTGCGACGAGAAGTGCTGCTGTGTCAGCCGCCAGTACTTCGTTGCAATCGCCAGACGGCGGCCATGACGGGCACGAAATTCCGCCGCCACATCACCAAGATCGGCCATGGTTTCGACATCGAGCCAGATGTCCGGTACAGCGACGATGACATCCGCATGGCCGAAGCCCAGACGTGCTGCGATCTCCACCCGCTTGTCGGCTTCTGCCAGACCTTCGCGGATGAGATCCTCACCGGTCACGCCGAAATCCACCGTGCCGTTGCCGATCTCGCGCGAGATCTCCGAGGCCGAGAGAAAAGCGATTTCCACATCGTCAAAGCCTTCGACGCGACCGCGATAGGAGCGATCATTGCCGACGGCGACGATCTTCATGCCCGCCCGCTCGAAGATGGCAGAGGCATCGTCCTTCATGCGGCCCTTGGAGGGAAGCCCGATGGTGATGGTCATCGAAGTTCTCCTCTTTTGCGCGTCGATTCCGCCCGAAAACCGGCTTCCACTTTTCGGGTCGACGCGCCCTCCAAAGATCTTTCAATCCGGTCCAGCCACATGGAAAAACCGACAGCCGGGATATGGTCTTTTGCGCCGAGCAGGGTCAGCATGCGGTCATAGCGACCGCCGCCCACCAGCACGTCATGGCCACCCCGTACGGTGATCTCGAACACGAGGCCCGTGTAGTAGTCCAGCGGACGACCGAAGGCTGCACGCCAGGTGATGTCGGCTAGTGAAGCGCCAGCTTTGCCAAGCGCTGCCACGCGGGCATCGAAACCTTCAATCGCTTTTTCCAGCGGTAGATTGGCGGACTTCGCGAAATCCGCCAACACTCCCGGGGCATAGCGAAGCGACACATTGATGGAGAGGAACTCCTTCAATGCATCGAGCTTGGTCGCGTCCAGCGAAACGCCCGCCAGGTGCCGCTTCTCCTTGAGACGGCGTACGATTTCTTCCGGCGAACGGCTGGCATTCGTCAGGTATCCGGTCCGGTCCATCTCATTGGTCAGATGCGCCACCAGCCCTGCCTCGTCCCCGGCCTCCAGCAGAAGCTCGACCTCCGGTGACAGACCCGCCACGGGTTGCGCCTTGGCCAGGCGCGCAATCATGGCTTCCAGCAGATCCGTCTGGCCGAAGGCGCGAACCAAGCGACGCTGCCAGCCGGCGGGAAGGCCAAGGGCCGCCACCACCGCTTCGAAGACGGCCTGATCCCCGATTGTGACGGCAAAAGCCTTGTCCGGCAGAACCTTTTGCAGGCAACCCAGCGCATCGGCAACGATGCGGGCATCGGCGCTCGCAGCATCCTTTTCGCCCAGATCCTCGATACCAGCCTGATAGAATTCGTTGGCACCCTCACGCCGCTGGCGAAACACCTGCCCCAGATAGGAATAGCGCTTCGGCGTGCCTGTCGCCGTTTCGATGTGGCGCAGGCAGACGGGTATGGTGAATTCCGGACGCAAGCAGAGGCTCGTCCCCCGCTCATTCTCCGTCAGGAAGATCCGCCGCCGCAGATCCTCGCCCGCCATATCGAGAAAGGGTTCGGCGGCTAAAATTACTGGTGTATCCACCCGCATGGCGTTGCGCGTGGCAAAATCATCCAGAATGATCCCGGCAAAATCCGGCATGTCGGTCAGTGGCATGTCAGCCTGCCTTCGCCCGGCGACGATCCTCGGCCTGCTGCTCAAGGATCTCCTTGACCTTCGCGACGAGCTCCGCTTCCGGCACCATGACCTGTGCCACGCGAGCCTCGCGCCATTCGGTGTTATCGGCAATCTCGCCAGACAGCCGCTTGCCTTCGATCAGATCCTTGATCTGCACCACGCCCTGTTCGCGCTCATCCCCACCCTGAATGATGGCGATTGGAGAACCACGACGGTCGGCATATTTCAGCTGATTGCCGAACTTCTTCCAGTTGCCCTGATACATTTCGGCGCGAATGCCTTCGTTACGAAGAGCCTGTGTGAACCTCTGATAACGCCCCATGGCCTCCACATCGCCATCCATGACGGTGACCAGAACCGGGGCCAGAACCTCATCCTGACCCAGCTTGCCAAGGTTCTTCAACGCCGTCATCAGGCGCGAAACACCGATGGAAAAGCCCGTGGCCGGAACCGGCTGCCCCATGAAGCGGGAGACCAGACCATCATAACGTCCGCCACCGCCGACAGAGCCGAAGACGACCTTTTCGCCCTTTTCATTGGTGACATCGAAGGTCAGTTCCGCTTCGTAGACGGGACCGGTGTAATATTCGAGGCCGCGCACAACGGAAGGATCGATCTTGATGCGGGTCGCATCATAGCCAGCGCTTGTGACCAGCGCACCGATGATATTGAGTTCCTCGACGCCCTCGGCACCCTTGGACGTGCCGGCAACAAGTTCCGCCAACTCGGCAGCACTTTCCGCATAGTTCTTGATACCGACGAAGAAGAGGACCTTCGCGATCTGCTCCTCATCCAGTCCTGCACCCTTGGTGAAATCGCCGCTCTCATCCTTGCGGCCAGCGCCGAGCAGGAGCTTCACGCCTTCCGGGCCGAACTTGTCGAGCTTGTCGATAGCCCGCAGAACGTTGAGGCGCCGCCCGGAATTCTCGTCGCCGCCAAGGCCGATGGCTTCCATTACGCCATCCAGAACCTTGCGGTTATTGACCCGGATCACATAATCGCCGCGCTTGATGCCGAGTGCTTCCAGCGTATCGGCCATCATCATGCACATTTCGGCATCGGCGTTGACGCCCGGAGCGCCCACCGTATCGGCATCGAACTGCATGAACTGGCGGAAGCGGCCCGGACCCGGCTTCTCGTTGCGGAACACATAGCCTGCGCGATAGGTGCGATAGGGCAGCTGGATCTCGTTGAAGTTTTCCGCCACGTGGCGGGCGAGCGGTGCCGTCAAATCATAACGCGCAGACATCCACTGCTCGTCATCGTCCTGCAGCGAGAACACGCCTTCGTTCGGGCGATCGCTATCGGGCAGGAACTTGCCCAGCGCATCGGTATATTCGAACAGCGGCGTCTCGATCGGGTCGAAACCGTAGCGCTCGTAGACTTCGCGGATCTTGGCGACCATCTCGTTGGTGGCATGGATGTCAGTGGCAGTGCGATCGACGAAGCCGCGCGGCAGGCGGGCTTTGAGTTTCTGGGGCTTCTTCTGCTTGTCGCTCATGGTGATCTTCCTTGCCACCGGCACCCTTGAAAATGGCCGGAATTTTGAGCGGTTTCTTAGAGGATGAAGGCTGAAGCGGCAAGCCTTGAAGCACCTTTAGGCAGGTGACAGATGCCGGGCGGGCCTGTTATTCTTCTCGTCCATCGAGGATGAAACCATGAACAAGCGCGTCACAATCGGGATACCGGAAGAAATGTATCGCCTGATCACGCAATATGGTGATCTGCACGGACTGGACGCGGACGACTATGCCACGATGGCCCTGGCGCGCCATCTGGAAGACCTGCAGGATATTGCAGCGGCTGAAGCTGCCGCCAAACGCATCAAAGGCGGGGATGATCGCGTGGTCAGTTCAAGGGAATTCTGGCGTGGCCTGGACGATTGAGTACCGGCAGGACATACAGAAATCCTTGAAGAAACTGGATCACGCGACGCGGCAGCGCATCCGCGTCTTTCTCGAAGAGCGTGTTGCCAAACTGGATGATCCAAGACAGATAGCGGATCGACTTCAAGGGTCGGAACTGGGGCAATACTGGCGCTTCCGCGTTGGCGACTTCCGCATTATCTGTGACATTCAAGAGCAGAGACTTGTGGTTCTGGTCCTCGAAATTGGACATAGGCGCGAAATTTACCGATGATCCCCGAAGCCCTGCAATATGCGGCAAGCCTTGCCGTCACACCTGCCGACTTTCGCCGCCATGTTTCGTCGTCAGTGCGGCTGTGGGCGCGGGCGAAGCGCTGCAAGCGGGATTGGGCAACGCATGAAGCAAATACCAAATCGCATATTCTGCACGCCATTTCCGATCTGAAGCAGAGGCGAACCGCCGTCGTGCTCGGGTCCGGCCTCTTGCGTGATGTGCCGATGGAGGGGCTTGTCCAAGCCTTCGATACGGTAGTGCTGGTAGATCTCGTACATCTTGCCAGCGTTCGCGCATGGGTCGCGCTTCGCGGCAAAGGCAAGGTCCGGCTGATCACGCGGGATGTATCGGGTCTGGAAGACGCCCTTAAGGGCGGACGAGTGGAGCCGTTGTCATTCCTGCGGCAGGTGCCCTATCTGGATTTCGTGGCATCCACCAATCTCCTTTCCCAGATCGGGGTCGGCGCACGGCGCAAACTGGAGAAGAGGCCAGGCCAGGCGGACCTGATCGTACCCCAATTGATCCACGCCCACTTGACGGCCCTATCCGGACTGCCCTGCAAGGCCTGTCTGGTGACGGATGTCGCCTATCAGGTGACCGACCGGCAGGGAAAGGTGCTGGAGACCGGCGATCTTCTGGCGGGAATCGAAGCTCCTCCCAGCGCCCGTCACTGGAACTGGCCGGTGGTGCCCTTCGGGGAAGACAGTGGGGACTACGAGGCGATGCACCGGGTGATTGCCGTTTGAAGAGAGTTTTGACCGATCACAAACATGACCGCGAATTCACTTGTCAAAAGCATTCGTGCCATTAAGTTCGCGGGTATGCACCGTTTCGCCAAACTCCTCATGCTGCTTGCGCTGATCCTTCAGGGGTTCATGCCGGCCATGGCTATGGCACCGCCACCGGTCACGGCACCGGATTACGCCCCGCGCCATGGCATGAGCCATGAGCAGATGATGGAGACGAAGGCGAGCGGTTCCCACGCGCATCACCAAGCTCTTCAAGATGCGCCGCCTTCGCCGCGGGATAACAGCTGGCATTGTCCGCTTCTGCCCGCCAATTGCACCATGGCGTTCTGCATCGCCTGTACCGCGCTGCCTCCGCCGCTCATCTCCGCCTCAGGCCCGATCGCGGCGCCGGATAGGCCCGCACCTGCACTGATGTCTCCCATGAGTGACGAAACCCCGCGCCCGCTGGTTCCTCCTCCCCGCACTTGAGTTCTGTGCCGTCCCAGAACTCAAGATCCATTCAGGAGAAAAACCATGAAGCTCTCAATGCTTTCTGCTGCCATCGTGGCGCTCGGCATCACTGTCACCCCTGCCCTTTCGCAGGACATGAAGATGAAAGGTCATCAGGGCCACCAGGGCATGGCCATGGATAAATCCGCCTCGACCAAAGCCTTCGAAGCGGCGAACACCAAGATGCACAAGGACATGATGGTGCCCTACACCGGCAAGACGGATGTCGATTTCGTGCGCTCCATGATCCCGCACCATCAAGGCGCCATCGACATGGCGAAGATCCAGCTTCAGTACGGCAAGGATCCCGCCATTCGCAAACTGGCCGAGGAGGTGATCACAGCCCAGGAGGCCGAGATCAAGATGATGCAGGACTGGCTGGCCAAGAACGGCGGCTGACGCACTCTTGCTGTCCGATTCCGACAATGGCGTGCCTGCGCCATTGTCTCTCGGCAGTCTGACGCTACACTCAGGTTGGAAGAGGAGGCCGCCTTGACGATACGCCCAGTCTCGATGATCGGCTTCGATGCCGACGATACGCTCTGGCAGAACGAGCAATATTACCGTTTTACGGAACAGAGTTTCCGTGATCTGCTGGCGGGGTATGCGGAAGGCGAACACGTGTCCGAGCGGCTGCTGGAGGCGGAGAAGCGCAACCTCGCCCATTATGGGTTCGGCATAAAGGGCTTCACGCTTTCGATGATCGAGACCGCCATCGAGGTGACGGAAGGCAGAGTTCCAACCGAAACTATCAGCGAAATCTTGATGATCGGGCGCGAACTGCTGAAGCATCCGGTGGAATGCCTGCCGCATGCGCGAGAGGCTCTGGAAAGTTTACGCGGGCAGTATTTCCTGGTCCTGATCACCAAGGGAGATCTGTTCGATCAGGAGCGGAAACTGGCCCAATCCGGGCTTGGCGATTTTTTCGACGCGGTGGAAATCGTGTCCGACAAGACGGCGACGACCTACAGACGGATTTTCGGCAAGCATGGTGAGGGGCCAGAGCGCGCCATGATGGTGGGCAATTCGCTGAAATCCGACATTGTGCCAGCTATTGCCGCGGGTGCCTGGGGCGTGTTCGTGCCGCATGAACTGACCTGGGTGCTGGAGCATGTGGAGAAACCGACAGAGGCGCCGCGGTTTCGCGAGATTGCCGACCTCAGTCATCTGCCCGCACTGATTGCGGACATTGGCTCAGGGTCGAATGAAATCCGTGCGTAGGGCCTCGGTTTCCTCGCGAATGCAGCAGCCTTCGATGTGATCGTTCACCAGTCCCATGGCCTGCATGAAGGCGTAGACCGTCGTCGGGCCTACGAACGTCCATCCACGCTTCTTCAGATCCTTCGACAGACGAACCGAGACCGCCGTCGTTGGATTGGCGCGCAGATGTTCGAGATCAACGACGGAGGGACGCTCCTCCGGTTTTGGCTCATAGGACCAGAAGAAGCGAGCCAGCGAACCGAACTCATCGCGCAATTCGATGGCTCTGCGAGCATTGTTGATGGTCGAGACGATCTTGCCGCGATGACGGATGATGCCCGCATCGGCCACGAGGCGCTCGATGTCCGTGTCATCGAAAAGCGCAACCTTTTCGAAATCGAAACCGGCGAAGGCTGCCCGAAAGTTCTCGCGCTTGCGCAGAATGGTCAACCAGGAGAGGCCCGACTGGAACCCTTCGAGGCAGATCTTCTCGAACAGTCGCCTGTCGTCCGTCACGGGCCGGCCCCATTCCTCATCATGATAGCGGATGTAATCCGGCAGGTTTTGATGCCAGAAGCAGCGGCAGCGGCCATCCGGGCCCTCGATAATGCCAGATTTTTCCACCGCGAATCCTCCCCGATCTACAAGCCACCTCGGTTTAACAGCTATCAACCATCTTTCAAAACTGGCGATTAACCTTGCCGAAAGCTTTCCGGCATTCACGGCATTCGCACCACCCGAAATTTACCATTCGCTTTAATCTTTGGGTCACGGTCGCAGCAAAGCCACTGCCATAGTGAATGTAGGAAGAGGGATACCATGCCCAGCAGAGCGAAATCACTGGTCCTGATGTTGTGCGCAACGATGGGACTGACGGCCACCGAAGCCACGGCGCAGGATCGTTACCGGGAACGTCCGCCGGTCGTGGTGAGCCCCGATCTGACCGCTCCATGGGTCATGCAACTCGGCGGGCAGGTTCGCGCTCCCGGCGGCTACCGCGTTCAGCCCATGCAGCGCGGCGTTCGCGATTACCGCGATCCGGCCACGCGCGATGCGGCGCAGCCTCGCTATGCCTATCCCTCGCGCCAGCCGGCTTATGTCGTACCGCGCACGCAGACGACGCAGATCCGGCCAAACCGCATGCCGGCCCAGCAGGCACCGGTCCAGCAGGCGGCGATGCAGCGCATTCCCGTCATCAAGGGCCAGATCGAACCGCAATTCCTGCCGCAGATGGTGGCCTACCAGACCGAGCACAAGCCCGGCACGATCGTGATCGATACGAACAACCGTTTCCTGTATCTCGTGATGGAAGGCGGACAGGCCAAGCGCTATGGTGTCGGCGTCGGCAAGCCCGGCTTCGAATGGGCCGGAACGCACACGGTTACCCGCAAGGCGGAATGGCCGGACTGGCATCCGCCCAAGGAAATGATCGCGCGCGAAGCCGCAAAGGGCCATTATCTTCCAGTGAAGATGGAAGGCGGACCGGAAAATCCGCTCGGTGCACGTGCCATGTATCTCGGCTCCACCCTCTACCGCATTCACGGTACCAATGCGCCGTGGACCATCGGCAGCGCCGTTTCGTCCGGCTGCATCCGCATGCGCAACGAAGATGTGACGGACCTCTATGGCCGCGTGAATGTCGGCACCAAGGTTATCGTGATGTAAAAGTCGCGGCATGGCAGGGTTTTCCCACCCTGCCATGTCGGAACACTTGCATTCCCCCGCAAATCAATAAAATTTGCCCAATTGAGAAAACTCAAATCGGGGGATGGGGAATGGCAGTTTTCAAGAGGCGCCTGGCGCTTGCACTCGCGGCCAGCGCGATGATCGGATCGGTCGACACGGCATCGGCCTTCACGCGCGGTCCGCAATCGGTTGCGACACGGTCCAGCGACGTGACCTTCGTCGCGCAGCGTCGCGAACCGGATGAGAAGTTCCAGAGGCGCGTCGTCCGGTTGGCGACGACGGAAGCGCCGGGTACGATCATCATCGATACCAACAACAAGTTCCTCTACCTCGTCGAAGGCAATGACCGCGCCATCCGCTATGGCGTCGGCGTTGGTCGCGAAGGTTTCGGCTGGTCCGGCATCGTCAAGATCGGCCGGAAAGAGGAATGGCCGGAATGGCGCCCGCCTAAGGAAATGATTGCCCGTGAGGCCCGCAAGGGTCACCATCTTCCTGTTGTACAGAAGGGCGGTGAAGACAATCCGCTCGGTGCCCGCGCCATGTATCTCTACAAGGGTGGCCGCGACACGATTTTCCGCATCCACGGAACCAATCAGCCCTGGACCATCGGGCTCAACATGTCATCCGGCTGCATTCGCATGATGAACAAGGATGTCGAGCATCTCTATTCCCGTGCCCAGATTGGCGCGAAGGTGATCGTCATCGGCCCGGGCAACAAGCAGGGTGCTGTCGCCTTTGAGGATCGTGGCATCGATATCCTGCGCACGATCTTTGGCGGTTGAATTCTGGATGCTGGCGGCGTTTTTTAGCGACCGCCAGCATTCCTGGCTAAAGCGTGTCGCGATCTTTCAGATTCGCTCCTGACGCTTTAAGTCTCTGTTTTATCGCGTGTCGTTACCGCAAAACCGCGGCACACTTTTGCGCGACACGCTTTAGCTCAATTTATCCGGCTTAGGGCCGCCATAGGCCCAATCCAGAAGCTCCACCGTATGGACGATCGGCATGGCCGTGCCGCTGGCGATCTGGGTCATGCAGCCAATATTGCCGGTGGCAATAATGTCGGCCTTCGTCGCCTCGATGTTCTTCACCTTGCGCGCCTTCAACTGGGCGGAGATCTCCGGCTGCAGGATGTTGTAGGTTCCGGCAGAACCACAACACAGATGCCCTTCCGCCGGATCGCGCACCGCGAAACCCGCATTGCGCAGGAGCGACTTCGGCTGCAACGTGATCTTCTGACCGTGCTGCATCGAACAGGCGGAGTGATAAGCCACGGTCAAGCCGCGGCTCTCCTGTTTTGGCAGATCGAGCATGGCCAGATATTCCGTAATGTCTTTAGCCAGCGCTGAAACCCGTCTGGCCTTTTCCGCATAGGCAGGATCAAGCCGGAGCATGTGGCCGTAATCCTTGATGGTCGTGCCGCAGCCGGATGCAGTGATGATGATGGCATCGAGGCCACGCTTTTCGACCTCTTCGATCCACACGTCCACATTGCGGCGGGCAAAATCCAGCGCCTGCTCTTCGCGACCCATGTGGTGGACCAGCGCGCCACAACACCCCTCCCCTTTCGGGCGGGCAATCTCCACACCAAGTCGGGTGAGAAGCCGCTCGGTTGCCTCATTGATGCGCGGATCAAGAACCGGCTGGGCGCATCCGGCCAGTATGGCAACGCGACCCCGTTTCGCCACGGCAGACGGCCCGGATTGCTGAGGAATTGGTTGCGGCAGAGTGGCAGGTGCAAGGGTCAGCATGGCAGCCAGCGGCTTCAGCGGCGAGAAGCGGCCAAGCAATGGACCGAAGGGTTTGCCTATCCGGGCAAGTTTCAGCGCCGCGCGAAAGCGCGAAGGATATGGCAGAACGAAGGCCAGAACATTGCGGATCAACCGGTCGACCAGCGGGCGGCGGTAGGTGTTTTCCACATGCACGCGAGCGTTGTCGATCAGGTGCATGTAGTCCACGCCCGAGGGACAGGTCGTGGTGCAGGCAAGACAGGACAGGCAGCGATCCAGATGCTTGACGACCTCCGCATCGGCGGCGCGACCGTTTTCCAGCATATCCTTGATGAGGTAGATCCGTCCGCGCGGACTATCCAGTTCGTTACCCAGCGTCACATAGGTGGGACAGGTCGCCGTGCAGAAGCCGCAATGCACGCAGCGGCGCAGAATGGCCTCGGATTCTGCCACATGAGGATCGGCAAGCTGCTCGGCGGTGAAATTGGTTTGCATCGCTCAGCCTCTTGCCATCTTGCCCGGGTTGAAAATGCCGGCTGGATCCATCTGGCTCTTGATCCTCGCCTGAAGCGCAAGAACCGCTGCGGGCAAGGGCTCAAACGCGTTTTCTGTTGCCCTCATGTCAACGCTTGCCCGAACAAGCGTCGCGTGACCGCCTCCGATCTGATGCATGACGTGACGCACGAGTTCTCCTTCCGGCTCGGATTCCATGCGCATCCACAAAAGGCCACCTTGCCAGTCGTAGAAGCAATCGATCCCCGCCCGCAAGCGAAGGGCCGCGACCAGCTGGAAACCGCTGGTGGGCGCGACGGAGACCTTCCACAAGGGCTTCATCGTGCCATCGGCATAGGGTTTGACATCGCGGATTTCCTGCCAGAGAACGCGGCTTTCTTCGGCATCCAACTGGCTGATGGGCGCAAGAGATTGCAGCGTCGAGATCAGTTTTTCGGCACGCACGGCCACCGATGCGGCAAGGCCTTCGAGCCTTAGAACCGTTGCGGGTCCGTCCGGCAGAGTGGCGTTCAGGAAGCGGCCCCTAACGCTTTCCGGCAGATGTGCCGCACCTGAAACCTCGACCGACAGGCTCATGGCAATCGCCATGGCGCGAGTGGCCTCTCCATCGTCAAGTCCAGAGAGAATGATGGTGCGCTGGTCCTGCGGGCGCGGAAGGACGCGGAAGGTAACCTCGGTCAGAAAGCCCAGTGTCCCGAACGAACCGGCCAGCAGTTTGACGAGATCAAGCCCGGTGACATTCTTCATCACCCGTCCACCGGCTCTCAGAACCTCGCCGCGACCATTGATATAGCGGACGCCCAGAAGGCTGTCGCGCGCCGCACCGGCAACGAAACGGCGGGGACCGGACGTATTGGTCGCAAAAATGCCGCCGATTGTCGGCTCACCTGTAGTGCCCATGACGGGGCGATGGTCCATGGGCTCGAAGGCCAGCATCTGGCCGTTTTCGGCAAGCGCCTCTTCTATCTCGGCCACCGGCGTTCCAGCGCGTGCGGTCACAACCATTTCTGCCGGATCGTAAGCGACAATGCCGGAAAGTCCGGCCGAACGGAGGACGCCCTGTGCTTCGACCTGCTGACCGAAGCCGCTGCGGGTATTGCCGCCAGAAATTGCGAGACTGCGTTTTGCTTCGGCGGCGGCGCGGATCATATCCGCCGCCTCGTCTTCACGCGTCGGGACCAGAAGAAGGCTCATGCGGCACCGGCAGTCTGTGGCCGTCCGTCAAGCGGGAAGACCTTGGAGGGATTGAGCAGCCATTGACCGTCAAAGGCTTCCCGGACGCGGATCTGCTGATCAAGTTCCGCACGCGTGTATTGATGCAGCATCAGATCCCGCTTCTCGATGCCAACGCCATGCTCTCCGGTCAGGCAGCCGCCTGCATCAACACACAGTTTCAGGATTTCGTTGCCGGCAGCTTCCGCCTTGGCCGCCTCAACGGGATCGTTTGCATTGAACAGGATCAGCGGATGCATGTTGCCATCCCCCGCATGGAAGACATTGGCGACACGCAGGCCGAACCCTTCAGCGATTTCACCCGTACGCTTCAGGACATAGGAAAGCTGGCTAAGCGGCACCGTGCCATCCATGCAGATATAATCAGCAATGCGTCCGGTTGCGCCAAAGGCAGATTTGCGGCCTTTCCAGATCAGCGCCGCCTCGGTGGCTGACTGGCTTTCCCGCACGGTTTTGACGCCGTGGCGACGGGCAATCTCAACGATGCTGGCCAACATGGCCTCCATCTCGGCTTCGGACCCCTCCACTTCAACAATCAGCAAGGCTTCGACATCCAGCGGATAGCCAGCCTTGGCAAAGGCCTCGCAGATTTCGATGGCTGGCTTGTCCATGAATTCGATTGCCACCGGGATAATCCCCGCCCCGATGACATCTGCCACACAGGCCCCGGCCTCCTCGGAACTCGTGAAGCCGAATAGCACCGGACGCGCCCCTTCCGGTTTTGCAATCAGGCGCACCGTTGCCTCGGTCACGATACCAAGCTGGCCTTCCGATCCACAAACGAGGCCCAAAAGATCGTAACCGGCACTATCCAGATGCTTGCCGCCAAGATCGATGACCGTGCCGTCCATCAGCACCATCTTGACGCCCAGGAGATTGTTGGTCGTCACGCCATATTTCAGACAGTGGGCACCGCCGGAATTCATGGCGATGTTGCCGCCTATGGTGCAGGCGAGCTGCGAGCTCGGGTCGGGAGCATAGAAATAACCTTCTGGCCCGACCATATCGGAAATGGACAGGTTGGTGACCCCCGCCTGCACGGTGGCCGTGCGATTGGCAAAGTCGACTTCGAGAATTCGCGACATCTTCGACAGGCCGATGACGATCGCGTCCTCTTGCGGAATGGCCCCGCCACACAAGGAGGTACCAGCCCCCCGCGGCACGACAGGAACGCCATAACGATGACAGTATTTCAGGACAGCTGCCACCTGGGCGGTGTTGTGAGGCAAAACGACGGCCAGCGGCAGACGACGATACGCGACGAACGCGTCCGTTTCGAAGGGAACAAGTTCGCGCGGCTCATGCACAAGGCAATCGGCCGGGAGCAGATCCGCCAGATCCGCAATGATGGTGGAACGGCGAGCCAGCACCTTTTCGCGCGGCTGAAGAAACGAAATCACATCAGACAAGACTGCCTCCCGCATCTGGTCAATATCGCATTCCTCTCACTTTCGTGTAGGCGCATCAAGCTTGAGCCGCTGCCAAAGCAGACTTATCTGAAACCCGATGCCTGCAATGGTGGTGACCGGTTAAGGCTCGTGCAACTTATCGCCCCTAAAATCTGTTTCTAGACGAAGGGCATGGGCCAGGACTATTGTTTTATTTCTGTTGAACAGCTGTGCAAGGGCTGATTCTTGCGTCATAATCGGTCGCAGGAAGGAGATGTCGGAAAGTGAGTCTGCTCGATCGCATAACGGAAAACATTCTGCTGATGATGCGGCGCCCGCCGCGTCAGCAATATGCCGCACTTTGCTATCGGATCGATTCCATCCATGGGCTCCAGATCCTGCTTCTGACCAGCCGCGAAACCCGACGCTGGGTCATCCCCAAGGGTTGGCCAATGAAAGGCAAGAAGGCGCATGCCGTTGCCGAGCGTGAAGCGTTAGAGGAAGCCGGGGTGCGCGGCACCGCCGAAAAGGAAGCCTTTGGCCACTTTGGATATCTCAAAAAGCTGAAGAACGGCTTGAAAGTTCCCGTGCGCGTTCAGGTCCACCCGCTACGGGTCGACGCAATGGCGGAAAACTTCAAGGAAAAAGGTGTTCGCGATCTGGAGTGGGTCGACTGCCAGACGGCAGCCTCGCGCGTTCAGGAACCGGAACTGCGCAACCTTATCCTTGCTTTCGGAAATCATCCCGATCACCGCGTGAGTTCGTCGCTCAAGGCTGTCGGTCGCTAAATTGTCAACCGTCTGCCAAAGACCGCTGATTATATCGGCAATACAAAGATGGCGGTTTGAGGCTGCGTGAACAATCCTGACCAAACACAGGCGAACCGCCGGAAGGCGTCGCGCAAGGCAACGCTGGACAAGGATCTGGAGAAGATCAACCTTGTCGAGGACGCCTCGCGCCATATCGGGCGCAGGCTGGCCGCTCCCGGTGCGGCGTTTCTTTTTCTCGTCGCAGCGATGCTGATGGCAGTCGGCGCCATGACGGGCCATCCGGAAAGTATTCTCATTGTCCTGGCTGCTGCGCTTGCCGCCTACATGGCCATGAATATCGGCGCAAACGATGTTGCCAACAATATTGGCGCTGCGGTTGGCGCACGTGCCATGAGCATCGGGACGGGCCTCGTGCTGGCGGCCATCTGCGAAATCGCGGGCGCGCTGATCTCCGGCAGCGATGTCGTGCGGACAATTGCGACCGGCATCGTGCGACCAGACATGGTGCAGGGACCGGTTCAACTGTCGCTGATCATGATAGCAGCCCTCATTGCCGCAGCCGCCTGGATCAATATCGCGACCTGGATCAACGCACCGGTTTCGACCACCCATTCGATCGTGGGTGGTGTCTTGGGCGCCGGGGTCGCGGCTGCGGGGGTGAATGCCGTCAACTGGTCCGTGCTCGGCGGCATCGCGGTCAGCTGGGTTGTGTCTCCGATCCTTGGCGCTCTGATCGCCGTAGCCATGCTTGCCTTCATCAAGACGTTCATCATCTACACGCCCGACAAAATTGCCGCGGCCCGGCGCTGGGTGCCGCTTTTGATTGCCCTCATGCTTGGCAGCTTCACCACCTATATCCTGATCGTCTTGCCAAACGAGATCGTCTTCCTGCCTATGTCCGTCATGCTGGGGATCGGTTTCGTGACAGGAGTCCTGGGTTGGATGATCAGTCACCCTCTGATTGCAAGAAGCGCGGAAGGACTTGAGAATCGTAACCAGTCCCTGCGCGTGCTGTTTCGCATTCCACTGATCTTTTCCGCCGCGCTGCTATCCTTTGCGCATGGCGCAAATGATGTTTCCAACGCAATCGGACCGCTGGCCGCCATCGTTTCTGCCCTGGAAGGATCACCGAATTTCGAAGTGCAGTCCGTACCTCTCTGGGAACTGACGATCGGTGGCTTGGGAATCGCCCTTGGTCTCCTGCTTTTCGGACCACGATTGGTCAATCTGGTTGGCAAGGAGATCACCAAGCTCAATCCGATGCGGGCCTACTGCGTTGCCCTTTCGGCCGCGGTGACCGTCATTCTAGCCTCCAGCATCGGCGCTCCTGTCAGTTCAACGCACATCGCTGTCGGCTCAGTCTTCGGTGTCGGGCTGTTTCGCGAATGGTACATTCGCCGGTCTGCGCAGAGACAGACCTATCTTTCCCTGACTGCCCAGGAACAGGGGATGACCGAGGTCGCCCCGGGCAAGCCTCCCCGAGATGTCAACCAGGCTGAAGAACGGCGCCGACGACTGGTGCGCCGATCGCACCTGCTGAGCATTCTGGCCGCGTGGATGATCACGGTTCCGCTGTCGGCTGCCCTTGCAGGTGGCGTCGTGATGCTTATGTTGCGGTTTTTAGGCTGAACAGGCATTCCCGATGCGCGCCAACTTTCGCATGCAAAGACTCTTCGTTTCCTCTGCCATTTCGGCTGGCGCCGAACTGGAGGCCACGTCCGATCAGTACAATTATCTCGTCAACGTGCTGCGCATGCAGGCCGATGACGACGTGCTGATCTTCGATGGTGCACATGGCGAATGGCGTGCCAAGCTGGTTCTTCCCAGCCGCAAGAAACTGCTGTTGGCGCCTGTGGAGCAGACGCGGCCCCAGACACCGCTGCCGGATCTTCATTATCTTTTCGCACCATTGAAGGTGGGGAGGCTGGACTATCTGGTGCAGAAGGCCGTCGAGATGGGCGCAGGCCTGCTTCAGCCGGTCATGACACAGCATGTCCAGGGCAAGATCACCAATCTGGATCGTTTGCAGGCCAATGTCGTGGAAGCCGCAGAGCAATGCGGAATTCTTTCCGTGCCGGAGGTTTGCGCGCCTGTTCGCCTGCGCGATCTGCTGGAAACCTGGCCGAAGGACCGCCGCATCATCTATTGCGATGAGGGCGAGGAAAGCCAGAACCCCCTGCCCGTCCTTTCCGGAATTTCCGAACGCAAGCTGGCACTGCTCGTGGGTCCGGAAGGCGGCTTTTCCGAGGAGGAGCGCCAATGGCTTCGCACCCTCCCCTACGTCACCGCAATTCCGCTTGGTCCGCGAATCTTGCGGGCGGATACGGCAGCCGTTGCAGCGCTTGCCGTGGTTCAGGCTGCAATTGGTGATTGGTCATCCAGCGCATATTCAATCTGACTTGCAAAAGAAATTCACTTGCACCGATCAAAGATCCGGTTCAAGCAGCCATCATCGGAATCCCATCCGCAATTTCATTGAACAAGGTCTCCCATGGCCCGTGACACTACCGATAGCACACCGCTGACCTCTACGGCTGAACTGGCCGACTATCTGGCAAAGGGCTGCAAGCCGGAAAGCGATTTCCGGATCGGCACCGAGCATGAAAAGTTTGCGTTCTTCCGGGCGGATAACAGTCCCGTTCCGTATTTCGGTGATCGCAGCATTTCCGCCCTGCTGAAAGGCATGCAGGAAAAGCTAGGCTGGGAACCGATCATGGATGGCGACAACATCATCGGCCTGGGCGAGCAGTCCGGCATGGGCGCCATATCAATCGAACCGGGCGGGCAGTTCGAACTCTCTGGTGCGCCGCTTGAGACCCTGCATCAGACCTGTCGTGAATCCAACCAGCACCTTGCTGTCCTGCGCGAGATAGCGGAGCCGATGGGCATCCGCTTCCTCGGTATCGGCGGAAGCCCGAAGTGGACGCTGGCCGAGACGCCACGCATGCCGAAATCCCGCTACGACATCATGACGCGCTACATGCCGAAAGTGGGACGTCATGGCCTGGACATGATGTATCGCACCTGCACCATCCAGGTGAACCTGGACTTCTCTTCCGAGGCCGACATGGCGCGGAAGATGAAGCTTTCGCTGCAGCTGCAATCGCTTGCCACAGCCCTGTTTGCATCCTCACCCTTCACGGAAGGCAAGCCGAACCGGTTGCAAAGCTGGCGCGGCGAGATCTGGCGCGATACCGACAATGCGCGCTCCGGCCTGCTGCCCAAGGCTCTCGGCGATGGCTTCACCTTCGAAGACTATGTGGAATGGGCGCTGGATGTGCCGATGTATTTCATCGTGCGCGACGGTCGCTATCATGATTGCACCCACGTGACCTTCCGCCAGTTCATGAATGGCGCCCTGAAAGGCGAGGTCACGGACTGGCAACCCAATATGGGCGACTGGACCAACCACCTTTCGACATTGTTCCCGGATGTGCGGCTGAAGCGCTACCTGGAAATGCGCGGTGCCGATGGTGGCCCATGGCGTCGCATTTGCGCGCTTCCCGCCTTCTGGGTCGGTTTGCTGTACGATGACACCGCCATGGCGGCTGCCGAGGACGTGACCGCCGGCTGGAACTTCGAGGCGGTGCAGGCGCTTCGCGATGCGGTTCCGGCAGCGGGCCTTCAGGCCGAGATTGCCGGACATCCGCTGATGGAGACGGCACGAGAGATCGTACGAATTTCAACCGATGGCCTGAAGCGGCGTGCTCGCCTGAACGGCGATGGTCAGGATGAAAGCATCTTCCTGCAGCCGCTTGAAGAAATTCTGGCGAAGAAACGTGTTCTTGCGGAAGAACTGCTCGTTCTCTTCAACGGACGCTGGAATGGATCGGTCGACCCGGTTTTCGACGAATACCAGTACTGACCATAAGCGTTTGACGATGGGTTCTTGACGATCAGGGAGGGGCCTTGCCCCTTCCGCTTTCTCTCTGAATTGTCTCCGAAAACCGCTGCAGACTTTGCGGGATGCGCTATAGTGCGTTCATAAGCACAATCCAGAGAGGAGCCACAGAATGCTGCCGCTGTTCGATATGATCATGAGAGCGCAGAACGGTGCAGCCATGGATGCCATGGCCAAACAGTTCAATCTGGCGCAGGAACAGACGGCGCAGGCCATGGCGGCACTGCTGCCTGCCTTCTCCTCCGGTTTCAAACGGTCGAGTGCCAATCCCTACGATATGAGCTCTCTGATGAGCGCCATGTATTCGGGGAATTACGGCAAGTATTTCGAGGATGTGAGCAAGGCCTTTACTCCACAGGGCATGATGGATGGCAATGCCGTGCTGGAGAAGCTCTTCGGTTCCAAGGAAGTTTCCCGGGCCGTGGCACAGCAGGCCGCGCAACTGACCGGTATCGGGCAGGATGTCTTGAAGCAGATGATGCCTGCCATGGCAGACACGTTGATGGGCGGCCTGTTCAAGCAGATGAGCGGCCAGATGACGCCGAACAATGCCTTCTCCCCGGACGCCATGACCCGTATGAGCGAGCAATGGCTACAGGCAATCGGTTTTCAGCCGAAGCCCAAGCCGCAAGCTGACCCCTTCTCTCTGGATAATCCGATGTTTCAGGCTGTGCGCAGCTTCTGGGGACTGGACAAGCAGCAGGAACAGAAAGCGCAGACGACCGGAAATCCCTTCCTCGACAACCCTTTCGCCAAAGCGTTTCAGGACATGATGACCGGCGGATTGCAATCCAAGCCAGCCGAGGAAGCCGCACAGCCGAAGCCACAGGCAGAAGCACCCAAGCCGGATAGCGAAGCTTTCCGTTCGATGCTGAATTCCATGTTCGATACAGGAGTTGAGGTTCAGAAAGCCTACCAGAAGAATATGGAAGCCCTGATAGAAGGCTATCGGCGCGGTGCAACTGCAGAGCCGAGCAAGAGCGACGGCTGAGTCAGATCGATACCACGTTCCATAGCATAAAAAGGCCCGGCAGGTGGGCATACCGGCCGGGCAAGGGGCAGGGGTATTGGCGTACCCTGCGGGGAAAACTCAAATTGGAGCATTCCGAACAGACGGGAGGTGGATCATCTGATCCGGAATGCCTGGGTGGCGGGGCAAGCCACCTGAAGTTCAAACTCAGCCTGTCGAAAGGCTCGTCACCTTGCGGCTGAAAATTTGCCACGCTGACGGGGAGCGGGCGGCAAGAGCGTGAACGGATCCTGCAACAGGCTCGTCTTTTCAAGCGCATGGTCGACATCACGACGATTCAAACCGATGTCTCGCAAATGGACTTCGTCAAGCTCTGCGATGGCTGCCAGTGCCTGTCGATTGCGCAGACCGTTCAATACGGATTTGACCCAGGACACAGCCGTGGCAAAAAAGCGTGTTTCGGTTTTGCCAGCCGTAGCCATTGCAGGGGTAAAGGTCCGGTCGGTCGTGCGCATGGGAATATCCTTTCGATTCGGCACGAGGGAGCACGCTCCTGCACGGTCGTACAGGAGTGACAGCGTCTTGCGGCGTTGGAGGTCAATGTCGCTTTGCTATGATGCAGTTATCGCCGAATTCATATTGATCAGTCCAACGAATGTTTCTAATGATTAACATCAGAGAACCTGATGGATAAAGCCGATGTCAGCACCTTTGGATATAGACCAGCTGCATACCTTCGTCGCAATTGTCGACGCGGGCAGTTTCACGAAGGCGGCCGACCGTGTCTTCAAGACGCAAAGTGCGGTTTCCATGCAGATGCGACGCCTGGAAGAGCGCGTCGGCAAGCAGCTCTTCACCAAGGATGGACGAGGCAACCGCCTCACCGCCGAAGGTGAGAAGCTTCTGAACTATGCGCGCCGCATCATTCGCCTCAACAACGAAGCTATTGCTGCATTTGACGACAACCGTCTTGAAGGCACCTTGCGCATCGGTACGCCGGATGACTACGCCGATCGCTATATGCCGGAAATCATCGGACGTTTTGCCAAGACCCATCCGAATGTCGAGCTCTACATCGTCTGCGAGCCTTCCGTCGATCTGGCCGAGAAGATGGCTAGGGGCGAACTGGACATTGCGCTCGTGACCCATAATCCACGTGCGCGCCAATCGGATGTCGTGCGGACCGAGCCGCTTTGCTGGGTGGCATCGGCCAATCATCCGTTGCGGGACAGCGCGCCCGTGCCACTGGCTGTTGGACGGCGTGATTGCAATTGGCGACAACTCGCCTGCTCGGCGCTGGATGCGGATGGGCGCGATTATCAGATCCTGTTCACAAGCTGGTCTTCGACTGTCGTCGCTGCCGCTGTACTGGCAGGCATGGCAGTTTCGGTGCTGCCGGAATCGGCCCTTCGCCCTGGCATGAAGGTTCTGACGCAGGCGGATGGCTTTCCTCCCCTGCCCCCGGTCCAGATCGGATTGATGAAACGCCCCGGTCTCTCGACCTCGCTGATGACGGCGATCACGGATCACATCACCGCATGCCTCGACAATATCTCGTCGACGGTGGCTGCCGATGAGGTGGATGGCGCGGAAATCAAGCCCTTTGGCCGGAGCGGAACACGCTTGCGCAGCATACCGATGATGCCCGGCTGGTAACCGGGCACCATGAGCAGCGATCAGGCCAGATACTTCTTGAAGAAGGCTGTCGTGCGGCTCCAGGCCAGATCGGCTGCCGCCTTGTCGTAGCGGGCGGCTGAGGAATCATTGTTGAAGGCGTGGTTGACGCCGTCATAGATGAAGATCTCGAATGTCTTGCCGTTATCCGTCAGTGCGTTCTTGTAGGCGTCGATCCCGGCATTGATCCGTTCATCGAGACCGGCATAATGCAGCAGGAGCGGTGCCTTGATGGCAGGAACATCGGCTGCCGGTGCCTGCGCGCCATAATAGGCGACGCCTGCGTTCAACTCCGGTGATTTGGTGGCCATGCGATTGACCAGGCCGCCTCCCCAGCAGAAACCGACCGCACCCACCTTGCCATTGGCGCCCTGACGCTTGGCGAGAAATGCTCGTGTGGCCTCACCATTGGCAACGGTCTGGGCCATGTCGAGCGTGCTGAACATCTCGCGGGCCTTGTCCTCATTAGACGGCGTGCCGCCCTGCGGAGACAGGAAATCCGGCGCAAGTGCCACGAAGCCATCGACAGCGACGCGGCGGGCGACATCACGAATATGCTCGTTCAAGCCGCGATTTTCATGGATGACAATGACAGATCCCAATGGGCCGGAAGCGGATTTCGGCGTGACGAGATAGCCCTTCATCTCACCCGAGGCACCGGGATAGGTGACATCCTGACCGGCAACACGGCTATCATCCGCAGCCACCATGGCGGCCTGCGCGCTGTTTGCCGCGAGCATGGGAGCGATGGTTGCCGCGGCTGCGCCAGATCCTGCAAGGACCGTCAACCTTTCCATGAACTTCCGACGGTCGAGACTGAGATGGGTGTATTCATCGTAGGCGTCGATCATGGCCTGCGTGATGTTCGGCTTGCCCGTTTCTTCGGTCACTGCTCTTCCTCCGTTTTGTCGTAATGCGAAGAAGATGGAACAAGTCGAGCGACCAGACAGCCGCTCATTATTGTCTTCGCATACACTTCTACGTGAGCATCAGGTTGTTAGATCCAGAACAATGCGTCCGTCGATCTTGCCCGCCTCCATGCGGTGGAAGATGACGTTGATGTTTTCGATCCGGTCCCAGGAGAAATGCGAGGCGACCTTGCCTTCGCCCGCGAACATCAGGCTTTCCTCCAGATCCTGCCGTGTGCCGACGATCGATCCGCGCACGGTGATTCGCTTCAGCACAGTATCGAACACAGGCAGGGATATGAAGCCCGGCGGCAGCCCGACGAGCGACATGGTGCCCTTGGAGCGCAGGAAACCATAGGCCTGCTCCATGGCCTTGGGCGAGACGGCTGTTACCAATGCGCCGTGAACGCCACCTGTTGCCTTCTGAACCTGCGCGATGGCATCGGCATCCTTGCCGTTGACGGTCAGATCGGCGCCGAAGGTTTTGGCCAGCGCCAGCTTGTCGTCGAAAATGTCCGCAGCAACAACATGCATTCCCATGGCCTTGGCATATTGAACGGCCAGATGGCCCAGCCCGCCGATGCCCGAGATGACCACCCATTCCCCCGGCCTGACTTCCGTTTCCTTGAGACCCTTGTAGACAGTCACGCCCGCACACAGGATCGGGGCTGCCGGTCCGAATTCGAGATTGTCCGGCAGCTTTCCAACAAAGGCGGGATCGGCCAGGCCATATTGTGCGAAAGTACCGTTGACCGAATAGCCGGTATTCTGCTGCGAGCCGCACAATGTTTCCCATCCCGTGCGGCAGGGCGAGCAGCAACCGCATGCCGTGTGCAGCCACGGAACGCCCACACGATCGCCCTCTTTCACGGATTTCACGCCGGCACCGAGCTTGGCCACGAAGCCCACGCCCTCATGGCCGGGAATAAAGGGAGGGTTCGGCTTGACCGGCCAATCGCCATTAGCAGCATGGAGATCCGTATGGCACACGCCTGTCGCCATGTACTGCACGAGAATCTGGCCCGGCCGCGGCTCCGGAACTGCCACTTCCTCGATTGCAAGCGGCTGCCCGAAGGCACGCACGACGGCAGCTTTCATTGTCTCAGCCATGATCAAACTCCATCTCAAAACGAAAAGGTCCGGGCTGTCGAATTGCCCGGACCTTGTCTAGATGAGATTGAGCATCGGCTTATTGATCTGCCTCAACTCCGCGGGTGTGTGCCCGTTGTCAGGTCAGCACCATCCAGATGGCGAGCCAGATCCACATGATCAGCAGCGCACCAAAGCCCACGATGAAGGCTGGTCTGCGATGGGCAATACGGTTCGTGGAAATGTGGATATAGCTATGCACGTAGCGGGAAATGACGAAGAGCCAGGCGAGCAGGACCGTGCCGATATTATCCGCATTGACAATGTAGATCGCTATGCAGGCAACATGGAAGAAGATCGGCAGTTCGAACTGGTTCTTCAGGTTGTTATGCACAAACAGGCTGTCTTCCGGCTCGCTCAGGTTCTGGCGGAACTGGGACACTGTTGCCCGCCCACCTTTGACTGCCGCAACGCGCCTGCGTGACAGAAGCACGTAGAGCACGAAGACAAGCACGACATGGGCAAACATCGGCCAGATCATGGATTGATCCGAAATCATTCACATTCCTTTCCAGGCATTCCCGCAATACGTGGCCGCTTCCGGTGCCTATCCTTATTGACGTCGAAGACGGAGCGTCTCTGTGCCAGAGCCATCTTCGCCGGATACGGTCCAGACGCCTTCCAGCACACCATTACCCTTTACCTCGTAGACCACCAGGCCAACATCCTTGCCAAGGATATAGGAGGCAGCAAACGCGTTCTCGTAGAGCATGCAGATGCCTGTGGACGATGTCGAACCTGTTTTCCATTCGATCGAGCAGGTTGTTTCGCTGGTCAGCTTGATGCGGGCCGTACCCTGATACTTGCTGCCGTCCAGATTGGTTCCACGCACATCGTAAGTACCGGCCTCGACGGTCTGGCCGAACACCGGAAAGGCCGGAAGAGCGGCCAGAACTGCAACTGCAATAAGTCTTTTCATCGTATTCCCCTGATCCCCTGAAGCCCCGTGCGATGAATGGGGCGGCATCAGAATAATCAGGGCGTTGCGGCTGGCAATGGCGCCTGCCGCAACGATGCAATTTTATTTATCAGCCGCCGTTTCCGGGATAGTTCGGGCTTTCGCGCGTGATGGTCACGCCATGTGGATGGCTTTCCCTAAGGCCCGCGCCGGAGATTCGCACGAAGGTCGCCTTTTCCTGGAAGTCCTTGATGTCCTTGCCGCCAACATAACCCATGGCCGCCTTCAGGCCGCCTGCAAGCTGGTGAAGCACGGCCGAAACCGGGCCCTTGTAGGGAACCTGACCTTCGATGCCTTCCGGCACGAGCTTCAGCGTATCGCGCACTTCCGCCTGGAAATAGCGGTCTGCCGAACCGCGCGCCATGGCACCAACGGACCCCATGCCGCGATAGGCCTTGAAGGAACGACCCTGGTAGAGATAGACCTCGCCCGGGCTTTCGTCCGTTCCGGCCAGCAGCGAGCCGACCATGACGGCAGATGCACCGGCGGCAATGGCCTTTGCCACGTCGCCGGAGAATTTCAGGCCACCATCGGCGATAACCGGAATGTCGTGCTTGTTGGCTTCCTCGACAGCCGCCATGACCGCTGCGAGCTGGGGTACGCCGACGCCTGCGACAACGCGCGTGGTGCAGATCGAACCGGGACCGATACCGACCTTCACGCAATCGGCGCCGGAATCGATGAGCGCGCGCGTCCCCTCGCCCGTTGCCACATTGCCCGCAATGATGCGGATGGCATTCGACATCTTCTTGACGTGTGCGACGGCGTCGAGAACCTTCTGGCTATGTCCATGCGCCGTATCGACGACGATCACGTCGCAACCCGCCTCGATCAGGCGTTCGGCACGCTCGACACCGTCGTCACCGGTCGAAATTGCAGCGGCAACGCGAAGACGACCCTGCGCATCCTTGGCCGCATGCGGGTTCAGCTGCGACTTTTCAATGT
Organism: Rhizobium rhizoryzae; assembly: GCF_011046895.1. Lineage (NCBI taxonomy): Bacteria > Pseudomonadati > Pseudomonadota > Alphaproteobacteria > Hyphomicrobiales > Rhizobiaceae > Affinirhizobium > Affinirhizobium rhizoryzae. Next base: position 220,337 of record NZ_CP049250.1, read on the forward strand.
CCTTGACGGTGATCAGGCCGATGCAGCGCCCGTCATTGTCGACGACGAGCAGCTTCTCGATGCGGTGGGAATGAAGCAGGCGCTTGGCTTCCTGCTGGTCTACGCCATCCTTGACCGTCACGAGGTTTTCGCGGGTCATCAGCTCGTAGATCTTCTGGTTCGGATTGGAGGCAAAGCGAACGTCACGGTTGGTCAGGATACCCACAAGCCGGCCGGGACGACCGCCGTTCTCGACCACCGGAATGCCGGAAATGCCGTGAGCCTTCATCAGAGAGAGAGCTTCGGCCAGCGTGGCATCCGGACCGATGGTGACCGGATTGACGACCATGCCGCTCTCGAACTTCTTGACCTGGCGTACTTCCTCGGCCTGCTGGACAGGGGTCAGATTGCGATGAATGACGCCGATGCCACCGGCCTGTGCCATGGCGATTGCCAGACGGCTTTCCGTGACCGTATCCATGGCTGACGACAGGATCGGAAGCGACAGATCGATATCGCGGGCAATGCGCGTGGCTATATTCGTCTGTCCGGGCATGACTTCGGAATGACCCGGCTGCAGCAGCACGTCGTCGAAAGTCAGCGCTTCGGCGCCCGTTGCGGATTCAATGATTCGAGCCATGGCCAATTTCCTTACAATATAGGAAGCCCGTCCCGGCGGGAGGTACCGGAAGCGTTCTTCAGGAATGGGAAGTTGGCGAGGGCTGGTAACACGGTTATGACAGGATGGGAATAGCAAAAAGCGGGGCTTCTTCCGATACCCCGCCTTCAGATCCATCAAAACTGGCTGCTATCAGATGTCGAACTGGTAGCTCTTCGGCACGAAGCGGTAGCCGGTATCCTTCTTTTCCACGAAGCCGACCGCCGGGAACGGCATATGGTAGCCAAGGAAGGCGACCTTGTCGGTCGCCAGCATATCGAACACCTTCTTGCGGGTTGCGGCGGCTGCGGCCTTGTCCATGTCGAAGCGGACTTCCCATTCCGGCTTCTGAAGCGACAGCACATAGTGGTTTGCCGTATCTGCCGTCAGGATCAGGCGCTTGCCCGCGGATTCGACGTTGTAGATCATGTGGCCTGGCGAATGACCGAAGGCTGCCATGCCGGTGATGCCGGAGGTTACGGATGCATTGTCACCGACGAACTTCGTCTTCTCCGCCAGCGGCTTGACGTTTGCCAGAACACCCTTCTGGCCGCCTTCTGCCGGCGTGCCCGCCCGGGCAGGATTGGTCCAGAAGTCATATTCTGCCTGGCCCGCGATGTAGCGCGCATTGGCAAAGGCCGGCTTTCCATCTTCCATCAGGCCGCCAATGTGATCACCATGCATGTGCGTGATCACGACGACCGTCACGTCTTCCGGCTTGTAGCCAACGGCCTTGATGCCTTCCAGCAGTCGGCCTGTGCCCTGTGCACGTCCGCCCTGACCAAGCCCGGTGTCGAACAGCACGACATCGCTTCCGGTATCGATCATCACCGGGGCGAAGGAATTCACGAACTGGTCCTTCGGCAGGAAGTTCTCTGCCAGCAGAGCGCCGACAGCATCCGCGCTTTGATTGGTGCCGAAGGTCTCATTCGGTTTGCCGGAGGGCCGTGCCCCATCCTTCAGAACAAATACCTTGAAGTCTCCCAGCTTGAAGCTGTGTGTCTCCGGCGGAAATTGTGTCGTCATGCTTTTATCCGTCGATGCTTGAGGAGCGGTCTGCGCGAAGGCGCGACCTGAAATGATTGCCGGCGCCGCCAGAATGCCTGCCCCCGTTGCGCCCAGAAGTGCGCGCCGCCCAAATGTCCATCCTGCCATCTATCCCTCCAAACTGTGCAATGATCGCGGATCGTCGTGATTGCGCGACCGGACCGAGAGATAATGGAGGTATTGATAATGAAAACTCCGCTCACGTAGACGTGAAAATGCTCACAGTCGCGTGAAAGCACTGGCGAGGCGATGGCGAGGGGCGTAGTGAGTGACACAATCTTTATTGAGCGTGACCGCATGAACCGCATCGTACCGCTGATCCTCGCCGTAGCCCTGTTCATGGAGCACATGGACTCCACCGTCATTTCGACGGCCTTGCCGGCCATCGCGATGGATCTCGGCGTCAGCCCGATCACGCTCAAGCTGGCGCTGACATCCTACATGGTGTCGCTGGCGGTCTTCATTCCGATCAGCGGCTGGATGGCGGACAAGTTCGGCGCGAAGAATATTTTTCGCTTGGCCATCGGCGTTTTCGTCATCGGCTCGATTATGTGTGCCATTTCCTCGTCCGTCTTCAGCTTCGTCGTGTCACGCTTCCTGCAAGGCATGGGCGGCGCGATGATGACACCCATCGGTCGCCTCGTTCTGCTCAGAACGACGGACCGTAAGGATCTGGTATCGGCCATGTCGCTGCTGACCATTCCGGCACTGGTCGGCCCGCTGACCGGCCCGCCGATCGGTGGTTTCATCACCACCTATTTCACCTGGCACTGGATCTTCATCATCAATGTACCGATCGGGATCATCGGTATCTGGCTGTCTTCCGTGCATCTTCCGGAGATTCCTGCGCGTGGAGCGCCACCTCTGGACAGGATCGGCTTCGTTCTGACCGCCGTTGCAGCGGCAGGCCTGGTGTTCGGGCTATCTGTCGTCAGCCTTCCAGCTCTGCCGCCGGCGATCGGCATCGGTACGACGCTGCTGGGGTTGCTCTGCGGAGGGCTTTACATCCTGCATTCGCGGCGTCACCCGAACCCGATCCTGAAACTGGAGATCTTTCGCAACACGGCCTTCCGGGCTGCGACCACCAGCGGTTCGCTTTTTCGCATAGCAACCGGCGCCGTGCCGTTTCTCATGCCGTTGATGTTGCAGTTGAGCTTCGGAATGACCCCTTTCCAATCGGGCCTCACCACTTTTGCCGGGGCCGCTGGCGCGCTGACAGTCAAGTTTGTTGCAAAACGTGCCTTTGCCGCTATCGGGTTCAGAACGGCACTCATGAGCGCCAGCGTCGCAGGCGCGGCAATGACGGCCGTGAATGCGCTGTTTGACGCAAACACCCCGCCGCTCATCATCACGTTTTTCCTGTTCGCATCGGGCCTTGCGCGGTCGCTGTTCTTCACGGGCGCAAATGCTCTGAGCTATTCGGACATCGGGGATGACGAGGCGAGCCAGGCAACCTCCATCAGTTCCGTCATGCAACAGGTCAGCCTGGCGCTTGGCGTTGCCTTTGCAGCGCTTGTGCTGGAGACCTCTTCCTACATCTCAGGAACGCATCTGCAACTGGCGGATTTCCATCTGGCATTCCTGATCGTTTCAGCGATCTCGCTCTGCTCGATCATCCCGATCCTCTCGCTACCGCGCCATGCAGGCGCAAGCGTCTCCGGCCATCGCATCAGAACCGCCGATCAGGCAGAGGCACCGGGCGAATAGACCGCTGCTACTCCTCAGCGGTCTCGCCCTCGATTGCAGCGTCGTCTGCATCCTGAACGGCCTTGCGGCCCTTGAAGCCCTTGGCCAGCAGGAACATTTCGACCGATTCGGAACGGGATGAGGCCGGCTTGATGTGCATGACCTGCCGGAAATTCTGCTTGAGCATATTCAGCAGATCTTTCTCCGTCCCGCCCTGGAAGGTTTTCGCAAGAAAGTGTCCACCTTCCGCCAGAACTTCTACAGCGAAATAGGCCGCCACTTCGCACAGATGCATGGTGCGCAGGTGGTCCGTCTTCTGGTGGCCGGTGGTCGGCGCCGCCATATCGGACATCACGAGGTTTGGCGTTCCGCCAACGGCTTCCATCAACTGGCGTGGCGCATCGTCATCCAGAAAGTCGAGTTGCAGGATCTTGACGCCCGGAATGGGTGCGACCTCGAGGAAGTCGATGGCCGCAACGCGCACATCCTCTTCCGTTGATCCAGTCACTTTCGCGGCAATCTGCGACCAGCTGCCGGGCGCAGCGCCAAGGTCGATGATCCGGCGAGCGCCCTTCAGGATCTGGTGCTTCTCGTCGATTTCCAGCAGCTTGAAAGCGGCACGGGCGCGATATCCCTCCAGCTTGGCGCGCTGGACATAGGGGTCGTTTATGTGACGCTCCAGCCATCGACGGGACGAGGCCTTGAGCTTGCCCTTCTTGACCTTTTGACCGAGTTTTCGGCCGATCGGTGTTTTCGTCATCTGTGCGTCTCCCCGGCACTGCGGGCCGAATGTTCAGCGCGACGTCCGCGCGCACGGCGCCAGACACCATCATCCGCCATCATATCTGTCAGCAAGCCTTCGCGAAGGCCGCGATCGGCAACACGCATGCGCCGCGATGGCCAGCGGCGGCGTATAGCCTCCAGAATGGCACATCCGGCGAGCACCAGATCTGCCCTGTCCGGACCAATGCAGGGATTGGTTGCCCTGCCCTCGAAATCCCAGGACAGAAGTTTCTCCTGCATCGCGCTGACTTCCGCATCCGACAGCCAGAGCCCATCCACCTTGCGGCGATCATAGCGTGGCAGATCGAGATGCACGCCGGCAAGCGTCGTTACCGTGCCGGAGGTGCCGATAAGGTGGAATTCTGCATCCGGCTCCTGACCGTCGGTTTCACCGAAATTCGGGCAATCGAAACCGGCCAGCATGGTTTCAACCTCCTCGACCATGGCCGAGAAAACGGCTGGCGTGACATCGCGTCCACCGTGGCGTTCCGAGAGCGTCACCACACCCACAGGCAGAGACGTCCAATGCGTGATATGGTTGGCCAGACGGCTGGAGCGATTATCCTGAATGCGGATGACCGCGATTTCGGACGAGCCGCCGCCGATATCAAACAGAACGACCGAGCGCGCCTCGCGCCCGACCAGCGACGAGCAGCCGGAGACGGCAAGTCGCGCTTCCGTTTCCCGATCGATGATTTCCAGCGTCAGTCCGGTCTCGCGGGTGACACGCTCAAGGAAATCCTCGCCATTGGCCGCGGCACGGCAGGCCTCGGTCGCAATCAAACGCATCTTGCGGATCTGGCGCGAGGCAAGCTTGGAAGCGCAGATTTTGAGCGCCTCTACGGCACGATCCATGGCCTCGTCGGAAAGCCTTCCGGTCGCGGCCAGTCCTTCACCCAGACGAACAATGCGCGAGAACGCATCCACGACGCGGAACTGACCCGGGCGCGTTGGCTGTGCAATCAGCAGACGGCAGTTATTGGTGCCAAGATCGAGCGCCGCGTAGAGATCATCGGCCTGCGAGCGTCGGCGCTGGTCCGCGAACTGGTCACCGCCAGATGACGTGCGTGCCGGTTGATCGGAAGCATGCCTGAGGTGTGCCGGGCCCTTTGAATGGCCGCCTTTAGCCTGATGCGGCTTTGCTGTGCCAGTGGTTGCCATCGAGGGAGAAGACTGGGGCGCTTTCGCACCCGCCCCGCCCTTTCCATGCCCATGCGACTGCGTGGCGAGCGGGCGCCCCTGCAGACCACGCGCCTGGTGCGCCTTCTTGCCTCGCCCCTTGCGCCGGCCTGCATTTGGTGCATGACCTGCCGCGTGAGCCGACTTGGCCGACGTCGCGTCCGTCCCCGATTGAGCATCGGCATTGGCATGGGCGGCTGCGCCCGCCTGCGCACCCGCGCTACCGCCCGGCGATCCGCCAGACTGGCCGTTGCCACGCGCACGGCGGCGCTTTCGCTTTCGCGGGGGGAGTTGTTCCTGCGTTTCCGGCCGTCGGACTTCAGAACGGGCCTGCGCGTCGTGTACACGCGAGCCTTCAGGCGCAGCAATCTGCTTGCCGCCCCGTTTCGCCCTGCGGCGACGGCGGGGTTTACCCCCGGGTCGCCCATCTGCCGACGTACCACCTACGGGCGGCTTTCCGCCGCTATCGGGGTTCATCACTGTCTTATTCCATGGCCGCGCCCAGAGCATTGCTTGCCCGCAGCGGCGTTAATCGTTTCGTTGGCAACAGGATAACAGCCTCTGGCGAATTCGCCAATGGCTTTATCCAGAAAGCTTGAAGAGGCAAATCACGCCGAGAATGCTCCCCGATGGACGGCGCATTTTTCACCACACGGGAAAATTTCAGCTCTCCTCAAAAAACTTGCCGACCACTCTTGATCACGTGCGGAATTCTGTTAGAAGGGCGCTCACGATGTTGCGGGGCAAAAATGCCTCAGGCTTCTTCTCCAAAGAAAGCTTGCATCGCCATTCCAAGGGCTTTGTCCCTTGCGATTGGGGAATAGTTCAATGGTAGAACGGCGGACTCTGACTCCGTTAATCTTGGTTCGAATCCAGGTTCCCCAGCCAATTCTCCCTAAAAGCCCTGAATTCCTTGATTTTCCAGTCGTGCCGGATAGTGTTTTGGCATCATCGGCGACCTGATGCCCAAAACTAGTGCCCAGAGGTGATGCCCACGCCGTTCAAGCGCGAGGGACGAAGCTGCGGGCAAAGACAGGGCATTCGTCATGGCCGTGCGCCACGAAGTCGAGAATCTGATCCGCCGCGGAAACATCTTCTATTGGCGGCCACGCGTCCCGGCCGCTCTCATCAACTGCGGTCCCGGTAGCCGCCTTTCACTGAGCCTTCATTGTTCCGACCATAGAAATGCTCAGATCATTGGCCGGAAGCTCAACACGCGACTGGCCGAATTGAAGTTGAACTCGAAGGAAATGATGTCCAAGCAACAGCTTCAGAAACTGTTCGAGCATGAGCGCGACAAAGAACTCGAGCGACTCGATGAGATCAATACGCTTGCCAGGCGCAACGGCCGTGGCGGGAATGTCGAGGAGATGGAACTCGCTCTCGAGGCCGGTTGGGCCTGTCAGCTCGTCGCGAAGTTTGGGAGCCGGACGGAGCTGACGCTGGAGAGCGGTTGCGCGGGCCTAACCTATCTCCTCAACAATCGTGTCCCGATCTCGCACATCGACGCCATCAGGGCGAACTACCGGGGCGAACTGGCCATCGCGCGCAGCCTGGGGTTTGAAGACGGCATCCGGCGACTGATCTACAATTTCGAAATCGACGACACTGTCGCTAATCGTCAGCGCGCCATGTCGAAGATCTTTGAGGGTCGCGCTGCTGCCCTCCTCGACATCGATGAGCGGCACGAGCTTGTCGATAAAAGCCAGAGCAAGTTCACGGGCGGCGAAAGAGCCACCACGCCGATTGCCGAGGTTCTAGCTCCTGAAACTGCAGCGCCTGAGCCGCCGACGCGGCACGATGAACAATCGTCCTTATCGGCTTTACAGATCATTTCAGGAGAGCCGGGCGTCGCTTATCTGGATCTCACACCGCGCCCGGAGAAAATCACGGCACAGCCGAAAGCTCCCAGTGCCGAGCAGAGGGTCGTTCCTATTGCCGACTTTGAGCAGGAGTGTGAGAAGCTCATCGACAACATGGGCGAGGATTGGACAACTGAAACCGGGCGGGATGCCATGGCGCTGGTTCGGATGTTCAAGTCGGTGCTCATCGAGCATGGGGTAGAGCATTCCGGGCAGATCGAACAATATCACATTGGACAGTTGCGCCAGCACTTCAATCACATTCCAACGGACTGGGGTAGAAGCAGCAGGATGCGCGTCATGTCAGCGCCGGAACTTCGTGTGGAAGGCGACAAGCTGCGCAAGGCTGCGGAGATTTCAGGAACCAAGGCGAAGGTTGGTCTGGCTCCGGCAACGATCCGAAAGCACTTCGGAAATCTACAGCACTTTCTGAAGCATCTGAAAGGCCACGGGTTCGAAATCGAAAACTGGACCTTTGAAGGCCTGCGTCCACGAAAGCCCAAAGCAGGAGACATCCGCCACCAGCAATACAAACCGAAGCCGGAAGACATCGCTCCGATTTTCTCGAGCCCCGTCTACACTGGCTCTCTGGATCATCTGCGCGGAAAACGGAGAAAACCGGGGAGCCAAGTTTTCCATGATTCGCTTTATTATCTGCCGATCCTGTTCACTTACCTGGGGCCTCGACGCAAAGAGTTCGCAGGACTTTCCGTCGACGACATTGCGAAGGACGAAGACGGATATGTCATCCTCCTTCGCAACAATGGCATCAGGCGATTGAAGACCGCGCAATCAAAACGACTGCTGCCCATGCCCGACGAATTGATCCGATTGGGCTTCCTCGATTACTATCAGGCGATCAAGGGACTAGGCTACGAAGCTCTCTTCCCTGACCTGTTCTCGGATAAGACGGATAACGATCCGGGAGACCGCTTCTACGACACTTTCATCCCTATCATGCGGGGCGCGCTCGGCGAAAAAATGTGGGAGCGAGCCATTCATGCCCTTCGCCACGGGATGGCGGACACCCTGAAGCAGGCCGGCGTCTCGTCTGAAGTGATCGATGACATCTCCGGGCGATTGAGCGAGGGCAGTGAAACGAATACGCGATACACAAATCCGGCTGGCCTTCCGTTGATGCGCAGCGCCCTCAAGCACTATCCGATCGTTACGTCGACCATCGAACCGAAGCCGCTGCAACTTCTGCCATGGATCGAGAACAAGCAGCCGCCGCCATGGGCGCGAGAAGGCAAGAAGTGAAGCCCAGGCGGAAATGATTTCCGCCCGGGCATGTTGCGTGACTAGGCGGCTTCCCAAACCTGATTGAGAATTCGTGCTGCCAGCGCAGACTTGTCCCGCGGAAGGAAGCGACCGTAGTGTTTTGCCACCATGTCAGCCGTATCCTGGATGGCGTAGCTTGCCTGTTCGTACGAGCCGGTCTGCTTCAGGATGTGCGTGGCGAGAACATCACGAACGTTGTGAGGACCATGGGGCAGCAGGCCTTTGATCGCCCCACGACCTGTGTATGGATTGTAGATGCCGTAGCGCTGGATTGTGAGCCGCCACGCCTCATAGAAGCTGGTGATGTCGTAGGCAGCGTCGGTACTCGTCGTCTTGACCGTCTTCACAAAAAACGTCCCGGGATCGGCAGCGCCTTTAAGAAGGACCGAGCGATGGCGCTCGACGTAGTCATCGATATGGCGGTAGAGGTCGAGCAGATCGGGCAGCACCAGTCTAAATGGTGTATCTCCGAAGAACGACGAGTGTGCGTTCTTGAAAGCCACCGCCGGGATCAACACCTCCCAGCCACCGTCCCGGTCGCTCCAGCGGATTTCTCCACGCTTGAGCTTTTCGAGCACGCGTTCCGGGCGCGGCATCTGTCCGCGTGGGCATAGCATCAATTGCCGAAGATTTTTCTGGCGAAGCCCGAGATGCAATCCCAGCCGCAGCATGAGGAACGAGCGAGCCGCCTCGGCAGCCGGACGCGGATAGCGCTCCTCGTCAGGCATCAGCCGGATGATCTCCTCGGTGATCTTCCGATATTCGCCGACCGGGCTGTCAGCTTCGAGCACCGGCATGATCGGCTCGAACGGATCACGATGGACCCGGGCGATACGCTGGATCTCTTTCACACGGTGGGAGGCATGTGTGTGAAAATCCTCGCAGGCGCCGTGCCAATCCTCCCGGGCATAATCAATCTCGTTCTGCGAGACGAGACCGGCAATGGGCTGCACACGCGCCAAAAGTTCGGGATGCTGTCGAAGCCACCCGGTGCTTTCCTTAGTGATTGCCAAGGCGATCCGCAGCATGTCGACTTCCCACGCCGTGTAGAAACCTCGGCGGCTTTCGCGCCATTGCAGATACCAGTCCCAGACGCCAGGAAAGATTAGCAGTCCGAAGGTCAGTTGACGCAGTGGCACCCCATGGCCTTTGATCTCTCCGGCCTTTGACGCCGCAAGTGCGCCAAACATCAGGCCAAGATGCTCAATCTTCTGGGAGGCGGTTTCCTCGCCCCAGACACCGTTTCGCTGAAATCCGATTGAGGTGAGTGCTGATGTCTTGAAGCGGACCAGGTCCGCCATTTCCATCGCGAGTGTCGGCGGCGCATTGATGACGCCGGACAACAGGTCAGGGTCTTCGATCCAGGTCTCTTCATAGTTTGCCGGAACCGCGATCTTTCCATCACGTGGCGCGCGTCCGCCATAGGATACCCCCGGAAATCGGATAGCGTAACGCTGCTTGGCCGCTGCGGCTTGGAACTTGCGATAATCCGTCGACCCGCTGATGATGACGCGACGAACCCAATCGAGAATTTCCTCGCGCTTGGCAAATGGGAGCGAATTGAAGTTATCTGGTAGATGCCATGCGATCCTACGTCGTTCCGCAGGCTCGATACCCGAGAGGTTGAACCCCGACGCCGATCGCGACTGATGCGGCAGCTTTGCTTTGAAATAGCCTTCCGGGAGACGGTAACGGCGCTCGATGCGACCAAGCACATCGAAGCTATCGGTGCTCCGTGGCATGCGTCGGCGTTCGATCCAGCTCAGCAACGTATTCTTGTCCATGGGCTCATCAGGCCGCACTACCGATCGATAGAGGACCCAGTAGCTCTCACCGTGGCGACGCATGTGGAGTTGGAGTGACTCGGCGAAATCCGCAGGATCATCCCACTCGCGAAACAAGGGTTCAGGAAACTCTACTTTCATGCCAGGCTTGGGCTCCGCCGAGGCAAGCTGAGAACGTTCCGTCATCGAAGGCGCGGGCTTGATTGTCGGTTTCGACCTCTCGGCGGGGGCCTTTTTGGACCTCGATGCGTCTCCGAGCTTCGGGAGGCCCTCTTGCGTCGCTTCAGCAGTTTGTCCGACGTCCCTGTTCCAACGAACGATGGCATCAAAGCCGGGGTCGATCAGGCGGTGATGCGAAGCAAGCGATCGAGCATCGATCCCGGTCATGCGAGCAACGACATCCCATTCGGTATGGCCTGCCGTCCGGGGTGGTCCACACCTTCGTTCGATAAGTCGCCGCATGTATGCCTTGAGGGCTTCGGCTTCGTCGCTAGAAAAGGCGGTCGAGAGACGCAGTTCGCAATAGGCGTCGATCTTACGTTGGAAGGCTTTGATTGCAGTTAGCTTGGTCATTTCACTTCATCATGCTCGTTACTCGGACCCTCAGTGCAAGGGGCCGGCCGAGCTACGCGAAGCGGATTAACGAAGGATTTGAGCCGTCTGCATCTTCAGAAATTCGATTCAGAATCAAACGGCGTTTTACGAAGTAATGGGGGGAGAAGTCGTTATCCCATGAAACGCCGTTAGGCGTTGGATCGGCCTCGTCGAGCAAGCAGCTCCGAGAACGAAAGACCAAGTGGGGAGCGGACGCTCAGATCTCATCGTCGGCGCCATCGGGATAGATCAGATGGATTTTCCTACGAAACGGTGAGCCGCCTGTCCGATACTTGGCGACAAGATCGTCGAACACCGCATCGCATTCGCGCTCATCGAACCCCTGATCCGTCAGCATCGAGACGATCTTATTCTGGAACTTCTCGAGTTCCATCTGCTGATCCTTGTCGATCGCCCGCCGGATCAGCCAGAACAGCGCAACTCTCGCGACGTCATCTCTGTCAGGCCGCTTCGCCCTTCTGTTGGCATCACGAAGTGCCTTCTGTCGCTGCCTTGCTACCTTTAGGTTCATAATGGTCCTCCCGATCCTCAACCTCTTCAATGGTCATGGGACCGGCCTGCCGGCGCAAGCCTTGTTCGGCTGAATCGGAAATTTCGAACTTTGAATCGACAGCGCGGAACAATGAATCAAATGACCGCAATTTGTTTCGAGTTGCGGCACGTTATCTCACGTCAAAACGACCTGTTCGACCGCAAACGGCGTTGATGAATCAAAGTATTCCAGTTCGGAATCAAATGAGCGCAATTTGTTTCAGGTTGCCGGAGACTTAACCTGAGTTGCCGACAACGTGGTACACCTCGTCTCAAGTCGTGTCGCATCATCTTGATGGTGTCCGAGGATCCAGCCTTCCCGTTTGCGAACGGCATCAAGTGCTGGAACGCCTTCATCGCGCCGCGCCTCGGTCGCATGACTATCAGCTTTAGGGCGGTGGATCACCGTCCGTCAGGATGCGCAGCACCGCCATCTCATCCATCGCCTGAGCCTCGAACAGAGCCTTGGCGAGGGCATGGAAGGTCGGCCTGCGCCTCCTGAGGATCGTCCCTGCCCGGTCGAGTGCCGCTTCCAGCTTGGCATGAACCCGATCCGCCAGTTCGGCATCACGCTCGAACACAGCGCCCGGATCGCGATGCGGGCGATAGAGCAACGGATGCTCAGGTCCGAAGCCAAGAGTGCGTTCCATATTGAAGGCGAGCCGCGTGGCCCGCGCCAGATCGCTGTCGTCGGAACCACCGGAACCGCTTGAGACACGTTTGAGCACCAGTTGCTCGGCAGCCCGCCCGGCCATCAGCATGGTCAGCATGTGTTCGTACCAGTCGCGGGTATCGGTCGCCCATGCGTGGAAGCCGACGAGATTGTAACCGCCCTCGCCGGTATCGATGTTGAGACCGCGAACAGGTCCGAGATCGAGCGCATGATGGACAACGGCATGTCCGGCCTCGTGGAAAGCGTAGCGCCAGCGCAGATTGTAGGGCACGGGCGGGCGGTTGCCGCGGATGCCCTCTTCGATGTCCTGATAGCGGATCGCCCGCTTGCCGCGGCGCGCCTTCAACCGTGCTTCGCGGACGATGCGCTCGATATCCGCACCCGTCAGCCCCATGGCGCGGGTGGCGAGACGCCTGAGGATCGCATCAGCAGAATTGGTGTGTTGCGCGGCGGGCGGCGTTTCCATCATGGTGGTGTTCTGTGGAGCGGTCATCGGCTTGCTCCCTTCCGTTCTTCTTCGGCTTCGTGCTCCAGATAGTCGGCAACGATCCCCTTCAGCGAGAATCCGTCCTCGGCTTCTTTATGGGTTTCTGGGACTGGCTCCCGGATCAGCGATGTCACATCGTCGCCGAGATGATGGGCAAGGATTTCCGCCAGCGTCGGGATATCGGGCCTTGGGATTTCGATATGAGTCTCCAGCCGTCCGGAGCGCTTGATGGCCTCGTCGATATGATCGGGCCGGTTTGTGGCACCAACAATGATCAGTCCTTCGTTCTTGATCGCGCCATCGAGCAGTTCCAGCGACTTGTTGACGATGGTATTCCAGTAATCAGCATGTTCACGCTCGGCGGGCTGCCGTTTGCCGATGCCGTCGATCTCGTCGATAAACAAAATCGCCGGTGCCATGGCTCGCGCCTCGACAAAGGTTTTGCTCATCTTGTCGATCACGTCATTCAAATGACCACCCTGCAGCCAGGTCGACACCGAGGTGACGATCAGTGGGACCTGCAGGCTGTTGCACAGCGCGCGGGCAAAGGTGGTCTTACCGGTTCCGGGCGGGCCAGACAGAAGGAGCTTGGTGCTCATCTCCGACCAAGCGAGGTTACTCGCCAGATAATCGTCCAGATCTGCCTCGAGATCGAGCGCCCAGTCTTTCGCTCTGCCATATCCGGATAGCGTTTCCACGGTCAATGGCGGTTTGTGGCCGGTCTCGCCCAGCGCCGGCATTGGCTCCGGCTGGATCACTTCGGCCCCGGACGGCTTGTCCTTTTTCCAGCGACCGTTGCTATCAGTGTCGGTCGGTTTCGGCTTTTCGTGTGAGCCTTTGGGCTTCTCGGCGGATGTGTTCGACGATGCCGATCCGGGTGCCTTGTCGTCACTCCCGCCACCACCGTCCTCCTCTTCCTCGAAGTCACCGCGATTGCGCTCACTGAGCGTGGCAAGGACATGCAGGACGTCGCGAACGTGCCGCCCCGGACGGAAGGCAAGGACCAGATCCTCCAGCGACAGCCAGCGCGCATCGGAATCCGACGGCAGGCCCAGCGTCTCGATTGCCACGTCCGGATATAGCACTTCGACCAGATCGGCGACGAAGCTGCGATCGAGCTTTCCCATCTCCAGCGACAGGTCGGCGGCGATCTGCAACAGCGAGGGAATGTCCGAGCGTTTCTCCGCGACGGCGAGCACTGACAAGTCGTGGGACAGCGCACTGAGCATCCGCCGACGCAGGGCATTGCCCGTGACACGATGCACGCCGGCACCCGAGAAGGTCATCAAGCGCCTGCGCGTCTCGCCTTCGACGACGTCAAAATGATCATCGTTGAACATGTGGTCCGCATCGACGATCGCAAACGGGCCGCCCGGGACAAGCCGGGTTTTCTCCAGGAGCCGCAGCACTTGCCGCTCGAAGCCTGCAAGTGGCGCATGAAGGGTGACGACCGGTGTCACGCGGGTCAGCGTATAGACGATCTCCCGAAGCGACCGTCCGCTGCTGCGCACCGCACGCGCCAGAACCAGGGTTGCAACGATGTGACTGACCAGTGGCTGAGCGGCTGCGCGATCCACCAGACCGACGGCGTAAGCGCGCCGATCGATTCCGTTGCCCAGCACCGTATCTTGCGCGATTGCGCCGCGACGCGCCCGAGGCAGGACCACGAGTTGCGCGGCGAACGGCGGATGAGTGATCCCGGCGGTCACAACACTATCGCCACCAGAGCCGGTTGTCGGATTGCCGGTTTCCTTCGGTGCGACAAGCCAGTCACCAAAATTGCGCCGGAACCAGGTATCATCACGGATCGGGTCGCCGGTCAGTCGTGTCGTGTCGAAAGCGGGACTGTAGCGGCAGGTGCGAAGACCATCGACATCGACGATCTTGGCCTCGATCAGACCATTGCGCAGTGCCATTCGGCGTGCCTCGCGAAGGCTAAGATGCCGAAGACGGCGGATAAACAGACGGGCGAGCTTATCCATCGATCCGGCCTCCTGTATCCGCGGCAATAATTGCCGTGTGGGCGTTCTTCACCGGATCGCGCGGACGCGTTCGACCACGCCGCAGCCCGTCAATGGCACCGGGCTTCGGGATCCGCGTCAAAACACGCTCGCGCGGCGAACGACGTGGCGGCAGAGGGTCGCTCGGAGGAGTGATCGAAGCCGGACCAGTCGAGACAGACAGGCTCGGATGCTCGTTCCCGAACGGAGCAAGGTGTCGATTGCGGTTATGCAGCCAGTCGAGCAGCAGGCGGCATGCCGCATTGCCGCCGTCGGCAGTAGCGCGCAACCGCAGCATCAGAGGCTCAGGGACATGGCCATCCAGCAGAGGACCTTGCCGGACGAAGGCGAGCGCCAGGCCGATCAGAACGGCGGGATCGTCGCCATCGCTCTGACCATGGCCAAGGCCCGCGGACTGGATAGGAGAGAGTTTCCCAGATGTGCCGTGATGGCAGGGCAACGCGATGGTATCGACCGTGACCGCTTCGCAGACGAAGCCGGCCACAGACGGGCTGTGGGTATCGATGGACATAACTGTCTCCTCGCCGGAGCGCATCGCATCCGGCGTTCACGGAATGGAATTGACTGGAGAAGCCGGCCACGCGCTTCAGGCGCGGCCGCGATCAACGTCGCTAGGCTGGCGGCGCGTCAGTGCCTGCGCGGACGGCGGGCAAAGCCGACCCGGATACGGACGGGCTCCGGCTCGTCGTCATGATCCTCGTCGAAGCAGCCGAGATGGTCGTGACCATTGTCCTCGTCCTGCGCGGCCATCGCTTGCTCTTCCTCGTAGGCGCGAGACGAACCGTTCAGCGCGATCAGCGGCTTGCCCAATACGGTCGAGGTAGCGGCCGCGTCCGACACAACCGGAGCCACGACACCGAGAGCCTTACGGGCTTCCGCTTCGAGGAGCTGCTGCACGCGGCGACCGAAGCGCAGGCGCAGTTCGGCCATGCAGGCCGCAACTCCGTCGATTTCCAGCAGGTCGTCGATCTCCGACAAGGCCCAGATGCCGTTGGCATGATCGCTTGGGCGACTGGCGCCATCGACGATGGCAACTTCGACGGTATCGACCATCAAGCGCTTGTGGCTTTTATAAAGCCAGTCCGGCAGCACCATCGCCGACGCCATCATCTTCAGCTTCAACTCCTCGAGCCGGCTGGTGTCGCCATACGAGGCGAGCGACCGTTTGAGATCGAGGATGTAGGCCGTGTGCCGCGCACGATTCACGAGGATCAGGTCTGGCGTATAGCTGCCCTTCGCCGGTGCCTCGCAATCAAGCTTCACGCCATCAAGGCTGGACCAGTCGTTGCCGGACACGGCTTCAAACGCGGCCTTCACCAGCGGCAACTTCAGCGACTGCGTCAAGACAACGACATTGGGGTTGGCTTTAGCCAGACGCTCGACCGCCTGCTCCAACAACTTGCCTTCCCGGAAAGACACTGCACGGACAAGCGAAGCGATGTGAACGTAGTGGCCGAGGATCTCGTCCTCGACGGGCTCGCCGTCGGCGATTGCCGCAATGGCGCGATCGATGAGCAGATCGAGATCGGCCTCGACTTCGGCGAAGCGAACAATATGCGGATGGCGGCGCAAAGCGGCCGGTTCGCTGATGCTGTAGGCACCGATACCGAATGAGCGGTGGGAGAACATCGATGTCGCAGCGACAGTCGAACGAAGAACTTCCCCGGCAGAGGTTGAGAGAGTATGCGTTGTCATAGCCCGATTCCTTTTTAGCGAAGGCTGAGGGTCAGGCCCTTGTCGATGTTACCAGCATCGGCTTGGGCCGTTTTGTGTCCGGTCATCCGAACGCCACCAACCTGGCAGGACCGGCGGGCGGGCTCAAGGACCCGGAAGCACAAAAAAGAACAAAGCCGGTACAAGGTTAACGGCGGGCTCACGAAGTCCGGGCCGACGAACGCATCCGGTGATCGCAGGGGTCGGCCTCAGCGTTTCGCTCGCCATCATCAGGCAAAAGGAAAAGGGCCGACATGCGGCCCCTTCGAGTTCGGAGGGAAGGCCCGGGATTCCGAGCATGGGTCTTGGGTCAAGCGTATCACACTGCGGCGTTTGGTGATGTTGCCGATTGTTTCGCGACGCTCCACTCTGACTTGATCTGCTTAACAATGTCATTGCGGGTCGGGCGCTTTTCAGGCTGGGCAAGTGCGTCAGCGACGGAAGGAACGTCAACGTCCAACGTGCCTTTGGACTTGGGCACCTCGACCGTGGCAGTCGCTCCAAAAGCTGCAGCGATAGACTCCATCCTTTTTTCCATCGAGGGGATGCCGGTGACTACCAGATCGGCACTGTCGCCGACATGAGCAGGAATCGGTCCGACGGAGCCAACCTCGAGAGGAACGTTCGCGCTCGGTGCTTCACTTGTTTCCGCGCCTGGCCAGGTCGGGGCGCTTGATTTGGAGCTGGCCCATTCCAGGATTGGCACGACTTCCGTTTCCAACCAGGTCCGAAGCTCGCCTTTGTCCGGCCACGTCGTTTCGCTGCCCATCTTGTAAAGCATCGTGCTGACCGCGCCCCAGCCAGTCTTGACCGGGATGGAGGTGGGCGAGATCACGTGTGCTGCAGTTGGATAGGGCCTGACGAACTGCGCCAGACTTTTCAGTTCTTCGTTGGCAAGGCGCGCCACCAGATGCGTCTTTCCGGAGAGCGTTTTCTTGACGATGTTCTTCTTCGGCAACGCTTCATTGACATGTGCGCGGATCTCCTCCAAGTGCCCAATGAAGGATTTGATGCCATCCCGGACCTTAATCGCGATGATTGCCTTGAGCCCCTCAAGGCCGCCGACATCATACGGATCAATCTGCGCCCCTGCCGCTGCCTCGTTTTTCGATCCGACCATAATCGCCGCGACGTCCTGCACCCTGAGTTTGCCGTTTTGCTCAGCAAAGCCGATAGCCTGCTCGATCTGCTCGGGCTCCGCTGCACTCAACTTTCCAAGAACCGTCGGACCCACGGCCAGTTCCACCAGGATTTCCCTGTAGCGATCGAGATTACGAAATACTGCGCGCTGTGTCCGGACGTGGCGCGCTGTATAGCCGCAGCGCTCGACGGCCCACTTTTCCAACGTTCCTTCCGGGAGCAGTTCGGCGGCGCGTTCAAGATGCTCGCCGAGCTTGAAGGTCTCCTCCGTCGAACGGCGAGAAACGCCGATGAGGAACTTGGCCGTCTCTTCGAGCTGGCTCTTGATGTCTTCTGCGACAGCGTTGGTTTCGTAGAAGGTGTAGGCGGCGGACAAGAGAGCGGAAGCTTTAGAAGTCTTGTTCATGGTCATCTCCATGTAAGAGGGATATTCGTAGAAGCAGAACCGCCTCTACCCCTCTATTATCTCCGATCGACGAAAAACATGAAAGCAATCCAAAGTTTTGCAATAAATTGTGTCCGAGTACAAATCCGGTTTATACGCTCAAGAACACCTATAAATACACAAATTTACTTATTATGATCGTAAAAATAAATATTTTTCACTTTTCGAAACACAAGTATTAATTACACTTAATACGCGCGCAGCGCCCCTGCGGCAGGACTAGAACGGTTAGGAGCATTCGGGTCTTTTCAAATCGGCCTGCCACCTGGTACCAAAGCTGAGCCGACAAGTTAGCCAATTGAGAGCACGTCCAACCCATGGCTAAGGCCATACTCACCACCAAGGTCGATCCGACCTACGACGATCTCCCGGAACAGCGGTACCATTTCCCGCGCACCTATCTTCGGCAGGTGGAGGCCGCGCGGGGAGACTGGATCATCTACTATGAGCCACGGCGGCCAAGCGGCGACCTGATGAAGACGGGTGGCAAGCAGGCTTATTTCGCGACAGCCCGGATCAACGACATCATCGAGGATCCATCGAAACCCGACCACTTCTATGCGCTGATTGATGACTTTCTGCACTTCGATCATCCAGTGCCGTTCAAGGAAAACGACCACTATTATGAGAGCGGCCTACGCAAGGAAGACGGCTCAACGAACAAGGGGGCCTTTGGGCGCGCCGTGCGCAACATCCCGGATGAGAAATACGATCTGATCCTCGCTGCTGGCTTCGCGCATGTGCTCGGGCGACGGGATCGGGAACGTCCGACGCCCGATCCGGCCGAGGAAGCGCGCATCGGCTTTGGTGACAATCCGCAGATGCCATACGAGATCGACAGCGTCGACCGCCGGATCGTCGCTCAGATAGTGCAGCGTCCTTTCCGGGACAGGGCGTTTTCCGCGGCGATCAAGGCGGCCTATCACGACACCTGCGCCGTCACGGGCCTGAAGCTGATCAATGGCGGCGGCCGTTCCGAGGTTCAGGCCGCACACATCCGCCCAGTGGCCGACAGGGGGCCAGACAGCGTACGAAACGGCCTCGCACTCTCCGGCACCGTGCACTGGATGTTCGACCGCGGCCTGATCTCGGTCGATGACGATTACAGCCTGCTGATCGCCAGTGGCGGCGTGCCAGATACCATCACGCGGCTGATCAATCCCGAACGGCGCCTGCTTGTGCCCTCACGCCCGGACGAGCGGCCACATTCGCAGTTTCTGCAATATCACCGCAGACAAGTGTTCAAGGGGTGACGAGGCGGAAATAATTTCCGCTCGAAAAGCTGCTCTCACTCCTCACCGAAAAAATCCTCGTCCAGCCGCTTGAACTCAACCGTTCGGTAGCTGCGGACGCCGACGCCGTGTTCAATCATCAGATCGGCCAGTTCTCGTCCATCGATGAGCACGACTCGTTGGGCCAGATGCCTTACATAGTCCCGCGCAGGCTGGCTGAAACTGGATGTGGTGACAAAGACACCTTTCGTAGCCCCGAAGCCAACGAGGCTGCCCACGAAGCCATTGACATCCGGTCGACCGACGGGATTGCCGGGCGCATAGCGCTTGGCCTGAAGATAGATGCGGTCGAGACCAAGCCGATCCTCACTGATAATGCCATCGACGCCGCCGTCGCCGGAACGGCCAATCTGTGCAGCTGCATCCTTGTGGCTGCCGCCATAGCCCATGGCGACCAGGAGATCGACGATAAGCTGTTCGAAGAAGGCGGGACTGTTGGAGAGGATGCGCTGAAGCAATTCGTCGCGCAAGGCTGCCTGTATGGACGCATAAGCCGCATCGATCTGCTCTTCCGGCGTCGTTCGGGCAGAGGTGTCTTGGACTGGTTCAACAGGAACACCACCCTCGTCTGCTGCCGCGCCTTCGTTTCTATAAAATTCACGAAACTCCTGCTCCTGCATGAGCATGGCTACGTCGACCCTCGCAGGAGCCGTCGCCAGAAGCGCCCGCCCCTTGTCGCTGGCCGTAAACCTGCCGCGAGCGGGCGAGACGATCAGCCCTGCTTTGCCCATGTAGAATTTAGCCCAGTGAATGCGGTTGTGCAGCACGCGTTGACGTCCGCTCGGCAGCATCTCGTCACGCTCTTCCTGAGTGAGGCCAAGATCGTCAGCAATGCGTTCCGCCACGTCGGCGACGCGCGTTTCACCAGCCGCCGCGAGACGCAAGACTGGGAGCATAAGGGTCTGGTAATCGGGAATGGTCATTGCGCCTCATTATATGTTGCGGCCCACTCGAACACCCGCTGCTGCTGATCTTTTAGAAAGGCTTTCTCATCGGCGACAGCGTATCCTAGTGAGCGAGCTGCTTCATAGAACCCCCTAAGCGTTGACGGCTCCATATGGCCGTCTTCGAGATTTTGCTGGTTCACGATGATGGCGCTAAGCAGCGGCCATCCCCTGCGGTGGGCATATTCGATCAGGTCGCCCAGATGTTGGTTGGCGGCGTAGCGCACCTTCAACCATTCGACACCGCTTTCGTCCGCAAGTTGCTTATAGGACAGGAAGCGCCGCTCTTTCGCGGCCTTCAGAACAGCGCTGAATGTCTTCTCGAATTCCAGCCCGCCGCCTTTGCGGCGGGCCATTTCGGACAAAGCTTCGAGGTAATAGGGGTCGTCCACCCGCTCAAGCCTTTGATAGTTGGCGATCAGGTTGGCTAGTTGCTTGTCATCCCAATCGCTCACAGATCTCATATCGCTAATACCCTATTGCTCACTGTCCAATTTACGAGCTGCCACACTCCAAAAAGCGCAGTACTTAAAGGACTTCGTCCAGATTATCTTCCAAATACAGAAGATAACTCTGAGTTGCCCAAAGAATGTGGCTTCCACCATCTCCGTCGCGTAATCCGCACCGGGCCTTATCTAGTTGGATCAGGCCGTCTGAATCATGAAGCTCCATGCGTCGTGCACTAATGGATTTAACGACCGTCCAGTGCTCATATTTACCGCTCATACCAAGGATAACCGTCCTGCCCTGCGCTGTATCCACGTGATCGCCAAGGACATCCCAAAACTCGTCAATGTCGCGCGGTATCTGCTTCATGGCGGTCTGTCGCCGGACCACCTTTCGCGTCTTGGAACGACGCAAGCGGCTTGCAACGTCAATCAGCTTGCCCAAATTACGGAAACTAATTCCACTCTGGACGATCGTACCGATACCGCGTCCGTCATCGAGAAGGTCAACGAGATATACAAACAGATGCCTACGATCTTCCTCGCTCATCCGCCGTGTCTCTATAAGTCCAATCCCGTTGATGATGGAATACACGCCGCAAAGACCGTCAAGCTTACCCTGCGAGACAGCTTGTCTGCCAGTTTTCTGGTTCATGCCCTTACCCCCTTTTACGTTTCCCCTTCGGTGCCGCCTCGCGCTCGGCGCGGATGCGGGCGAGCAGGTGTTCGGCGGGTTCATCATTTTCGTCCTGGGGGACCAGTTCGCCGCGGAAGGCTTTGGCCAGGATCGCCTCGTCCAGCCGGCCCACCAGTTCCAGCGCGCGCTTTGCCTCTTTCGCCAGCCGGTCGATCTTGGCGAAGGCGGATTCGATGCGGCGGACGATTTCTATTGCCTCCTCAAAGGGCGGAACCGGCACGGTCATCGCGGAGAGCTTCGACTTGCTAATCGATGCGAGGTTCGTCGTCTGCTTCCCCTCGTCGAAAAAGTGCTTTTGCCCGAATTCGTTGGCGTAATAGGACAGGAAGCGCGGAGGAACCGTGCCAGACGCCAACCTCACGCGAAACACATGGTTCTGGTGGATGCAGTCAGGAATTTGGCCGTCCCAAACCCAGCCCCGCCCGAGCTTGTCACGATCACCGCCTTCATTCATGAGAACGTCGCCCTCACAGAGGAATAGAGCGTCGGCCTCTTTGGAGGTTACCTCGATCGTCTTGATTTCCCGGAGATTGAGCCAGCCCCGCTGCACATTCGCAACGCGCAAATATGGCAACTCCAACAACTTCTCGTCAGGCTTGCGCTTCTTTCCTAGCGTGATCCCAGACTTGATGTCGGCTATTTCGCCAAGCTGCATTTGTTTCCAATGCGCGGGATGGCCAGCACTTCTGTCGCCATCAGGGTGAGCAAACTGGGCCGCGGTCAACTCCCCGCTGAACGCCTTGCTGAGCACGGCCTGCTTGTAGCGGGAGACGAGGGTTTCGATGCGGGCGAGTTCGGTGCGGGCGCGGGTGGATTTCGCGTTCAGCGCATCCAGCTTGGCCACGATACGCTTTTGCTCGGCCAAGGGTGGGAGGGGCAGACGAATGCTGCCTACGTCCCCTTTCCTGATGGAAGGAACAGTGGTTGCGACTGAAAAGGGGGCGAAATCGAGCGTCGTTAGAAACCGATATAAGAACTTCGGCTCAACTAGCCCCTGGTGTGGCGTCACAGCCATGCAATTGTTGTCTAGCACTGCCTCGACATCCAGCAGGACGCGGCGATTGAGCTTTAGCGCTTCACCGATTTTTGCGAACGCGACCGAGCCTGCAGGGACAGTTCTCGCCTTCAGGGCAGTGAGATCAGAACGACTTACGTAGTTGCCAGCACCGCTAAGGATGCCTCCATTCCGTTGATATGCTTGGGAAATATCTCGAACTTTGGCAAACGGCAATTCACCTGTGACATTTCCTTGGAAACGGTCTGGAAAACCGAAACCTGATGATATTTCGCCGACCTCATCAACAGAACTTTCAACCCATCCCCTCGGCAACTCGATCATTCCGCCGCCTCCGGCAGCTCATCGCCCAGCTCCGCCATCAGTGCCTCGATCTCCAGCGTTGCTGCCTGCAGATGGCCGAGGATGGCGGCGGCGATGTCGTCGGGTTCGATGAGGCCTTCTTCCGCCTCTTCTTCTGCCTCGCGCAGCCAGGCGATATCGAGATTGTCGCCACGAGCGGCGATGGCCTCGCGTTTAAACTCTCGCCAGCGGCCAGCTTCGCCTTCATCCGGGCCGCGCTCCTTGCCGTAGGGGCTTGTTCCAAAGGCCTGTTCAAACTCTTCGAAATGGGCTTCCGTCAGCGGCGTGGTCTTGCCGAATTTCGGCATCTGGGCGCGCAGGTCATAGATCCAGACGGATTTCGTGTTGGCGCTCTCGGTCTTGCCCCTCGTCAGGAAGATGACGTTGGTCTTCACCCCTTGCGCATAGAAGATGCCGGTCGGCAGGCGCAGGATGGTGTGCAACTCGCACCAGTCCATCATCATCCGGCGCAGTTCGCGCCCACGCCCGTCTTCGAAGAGAACATTGTCAGGCACGACGATCGCCGCGCGACCACCGGGCTGCAGCGCGCGGATGCAGTGTTCGACAAAGGGAAGCTGGTAGGAGGAGACATTTGCCGTGACCGAGAGGTCATCGCGGGTCGGCGCGCCGCCTGCCGGGCCAAAGGGTGGGTTGGTGAGGATGAGATTGGCGCGGCCAAGGGTCTTGCCCTTGTCGGAGAGCGTATCGCCGAGATCGACATGGTCGCCATCGATATCGTGCAGATAGAGGTTCATCAAAAGCAGACGCAGCGTGCCCGGCACGTTTTCCATGCCGTGGATGGCGCGGCGCTTCTGGAACTCCTGCTCCTTCTCGCCGAGTTCCAGATAGTCATCGGTGCGCGCCTTCATGTAGCGATCGGCGGCAATCAGGAAGCCGCCGGTACCGGCGGCGGGATCCTGAATGACTTCGCCGGGCTTTGGCTGCATGAGGCGGACCAGAAGCTCGATCAGCACGCGGGGGGTAAAATATTGGCCGGCACCGCGCTTGGTTTCTTCCGCGTTCTTCTGCAGCAGGCCTTCATAGAGATCGCCGAACTGGTCGCGCTCCTCGGAGAACCAGTCGAGCTCATCGATGGCGGTGACCAGTGTCGTCAGGTTCTGCGGCTCGCGCAGGAAGGTGGAGGCGTTGTCGAAGATTTTTTGCACCATGTCGGGCAGCGGACGGGCATCGGCATACCGCTTGCGCTCTTCCGGGCTCGCGCCTGCGATGGGGGGCAGCACGAGAGCGTCGTCCTGCCCGAGCTTCGTGCTGGCGGCGCCGAGGGTGACGAGAACCTTGCGGTAATGTTCGAGCTTCGCCAGTCCGTTCGCCGCGACCAGATCCGCCCAGCGCATGCCCTTGGGCAGGCTGCCCGTCTCGCGGTTGCGCTCGGCCATCATCTTCAGAAACAGCAGATAGGTCAGCTCGGTGACATATTGCTGATAGGTGATGCCGTCCTTGCGCAGGACCGTGCAGAGGCGCCAGAGTTTCTGGACGATGGCATTGGCATTCATTGCGTGATTCTCATCTGATCCCGGATCGTGATTGCGGTTGTAGTCATCAGCCGTCGATGGTCAACGACGGCCTTGAGGGTCACGCGGCGGGCGGCGCCCAGATCGCCTCGTTGAAGGCATGCAGCACCTCGTCGAGTTCGCCATCGAACTCCTGCGCGATGCGCTTGAAGCCGCCCTTGTCAGCAAAGGCGCCCTGGTCCAGCAAGGTCGGATCGGCCACGGGCTTGTCCTTCAAGGCGCGACCGATGCGGCGCAGCCACTCCTTCTGCTTTTGCGTCCAGGATCGGGAGGCCTCGATCTTGACGATCGCGTTGTCGACGCGGGTGGCATAGGGGATGAGAGGATCGCCGAGCGCTGCCTGGCGGACGAAGCCGATGATATGGGCGGCGATGTCGGCATTGCGGGCGCGGCCATAAGCGGCACGCAGCATGGCTTCGGAATAATTCTTCTCATCGAGCAGGCCCGCGAGTTCCGAAAGCTCCTTGCGGGTCAGATCACGCGGGCGCTGGGTGACAGCAATCAGCGCCGGAACCTGGTTCATGTTTTCTCGCACGAAGCGTTCGAAGCCGGTGATGTAATCCTCCGGCGTCGTGTTCTTGCCAAAAATCTCCTCGATGCGCAGCAGCTCGTCCTCATGGGTGGAGATGACCACGCCATCATTCTTTTCTGTACGCAGCGGGCGGCGTTCCAGCAGTTCGACTGCGCGAGGATGAGCGGCCAGCCACTGCTGCAACTCGGCACCGGAACGGGTGGAGAGTTGCTGGAGCGCCATGTCGGGGGTTTCGCCTGTGTGGCGCTCAAAGCTCTCGCGGGTCTCGGCATCCATGCGCTTCACAAGGCTGCGCATGCGCACGACGACCTGGGCTGCGACCCAGCTCTTGTCCTCTTCTATCTCCGCATTCTGCAGATCCGTGACGAGCTGGCCGAGCGCGATATCCGGCTTCACGACAACCGGACGCATGTCGCTCATTTCTTGTAGTTCGGCATAGAGATCGACGGCGTCGAAGATGCGGAAATGCTCCTTGCCGATATCGGGGCAGAGCCGCGTGGCGCGGCCGATCATCTGGTCGTAGAGGATGCGGCTTTTGACCCTTCGGACGAAGACCAGATTGCAGATCGAGGGCACATCGACGCCGGTGGTGAGCAGATCGACGGTGACGACATATTTCGGATAGGGGTCGTTCTTGAACTTCAGGATCAGGTCGTCTGCCTTGTCGACCGTGCCGGTGATCTTCGCCACCATGCCATGCGGCACGTTTTCCTTGCCGTATTCCTCCTGCAGTTCCTCGACCAGAAGACGGACGATGTCATCGGCATGAGCATCGCGTGCGGCGAAAATCAGCGTCTTTCCGGCTTTGGATGGCGGGATTTCGGTCGCGATGGCGCGGCAGACGATGCGATTAAAGGATTCCGAATAGACGCGCCTGTTGAAGTCGGCGAGGTCGTAATCAAGCGAGACTTCGTCCGGCAGTTCGAAGAGATCGATCTGGCCCGTCTTGCGATCGATGATCTCGACCTCCTCTCCACCCTTGAAATGGATGCCGGCCTCCGACAGAGCGGTCGTGATGCGCTTCGGCGGCAGGTGATCGTTGAGATAACCTTCGACGACGGCCTGACGATAGCCATAGTGGAAGACGGGGTGGCCGAAGATCTCACGGGTGTGAAGCGCAGGCGTCGCCGTCAGCGCCACCTTCACGGCGTCGAAATAGTCGAGGATCTGGCGGTAAGCCGACTGGTAGTCGTCAATGTTGCGGAAGCCGATATCGCTCTCACGCAGCTCGGCATCCAGCGTGTAACCGCGGTGGGCTTCGTCCACGATGATGCAGTCGAAGGTACCGGGTGTGGGGCGCTTAGCAGGGTCTGGCTCGTTGAGGATGCGGGCAATCAGCGACTGGACTGTCGCGACCTGCACCTGGTCCTCGTCCTCCGGCAGTTTCTGCTCCAGCCCGGCAATCTTGTAGATCTGGGCGAAGTTAAGCATGCCCTCGATCTCAGTGGTCTCCAGCGCATCGCTTGTCTGCCGGCCCAGCGCCTTGCGGTCGACCAGGAAGAGTATGCGGCGGAAGCGCTTGTGTTTCAGAAGGCGGTACATCAGGGCGATCGCGGTGCGTGTCTTGCCGGTGCCGGTCGCCATGGAGATGAGGATGTCGCGCTGGCCGGCGACCACGGCATTCTCGATCGCGGCGATCGCCTCTTCCTGGTACGGGCGCATCCGACCCTTGCCGAAGCTTTCTTCGGCGAGTCCTTGCGCGGCGGTATCGACATCGGTGGTGAGTTTGTCGAGAAGATCCTTGGGCGAGAACCAGCTCGTCATCGGAACGGCTTGGTTGGTCTCGCGCCGGACATCACGGTACCAGATGCCGGATTTTGTCACCCACTGACGCACGAAGGGGCGGCCATTGGTGGCAAAGATGAAAGGCACGCGGAAGGGGTCATCCAGGCCATGTTTCCAAGGGCCGTACGGATGCACTGCTTCCGGGGAGAGCACTATGGTGCGAGAATAGCGTTCGGCTTGTTGCAGAGTAGACGGCACGTCGACGCTCTCGCGCTTGGCCTCGATGACGCAGACGCAGGTGAGGCCGACGAAAAGGGCATAATCCGCCCGGCCACCTTCGGCGGGCCATTCGGCAATTGCGAGATTACGGCCCTCCTCCGGTCGAGCGCCCTTTTGATGGGTCAGACGGTCGCTGTCGGCTTCCCATCCGGCATCGACGAGTTGCACGTCGATCAGCCGGCGGGTCTGGCGCTCATCCAGTTCCAGGCGGCTCGCGGCCGCAAGACCTGCCTGCTTGAACTCCATCTGGATCTGTGCGGGCTGGGTTTCGGCCGCCTTCTGCAGTTCGGCCAGCTTGTGAGCGAGTGCGGCCTGATTGGCCTCCATCTGGACGGCGGTCTGCTCCCAGACGGCACTATCTGCTGAAGCCTGGCGAGCCAGTTCTTCCGCGGCTGCGCGGGCCTTTGCGAGCTCTTCGGCAGAGGCATGGGCAGCCGCTAGTTTCTCCTCGGCGTCCCTGACCTGAGCACGCAGGACGGCGAGCTCGGCCTGCGTTGCCTGGTCGGTATCGGTTGAGGGTTTAGGCGGGACGAACGGACCCGGTTTGAAGTTCGGATCACGTCCAAAGGTACGGCGATACCAGGTCGCCAAAGCACTACAGAACTTCAGCGCAGCCAACGCTTCAGCAGGAGATCCCGCCAGGCTGTGAGCGGCGCTGTTGCCGCGCGTCCGAATCGCGTGGAAAATATTGGCGACTTCACGCGGCAGCACTTGCTGGGCCGAAAGCCTGCGAAGCAGATCATTCGTCGTGTCGCGTGCGGCGGGATCGTAGGCGCCGGAAAGGGCGGCGATTTCCTTGACCATGTATTCGCCGAACTGGCGGCTCTTGATCAGTGAGGTATTGGCATCTTCGGAGAAAAACCGTTCCGCAAGCACACCTAAACGATAGAGTTCAGGGCTCATCTCTTCCAAATGACCGAAATTCGCCGACAACGCCCCACCCAGATGCTTTGCAATGCTATTTAGCGGAACATGCCATAGGTTGCCGAAGCTGGCAAACTAGAGTTGTGGCGACCAGCCGATGAAGAAAGTCACCGATCTGCGGAAATTATTTCCGAGACATCAGGGCAATACCTTCCCAAAAGCGTCCCATCCAAAGAAGCTATTGGTGCAAAGTTCGTCGCCAGGAGCGTGTTGGGGATTAGCCTCGGTGGGAGAGACGCAGATGTCCGGCGGTCTCCGGTTAACGCCTGACATGGGGCCGAGAGCGGACTGTCCGTTGTTGGAGTATTCCGCATATAAAGCTGACATTACCGGCAGAGGCACACAATAGGATCAGGCCCACTTACGCTATACCAAAAGCGGGAGGAGAAGTTTGCAGTTCCCACAGCGCAATAGTTGAGGGCAATTCTATCTTCGCCTTCTAAAAATGCACAAGAGAGTATCTCCTGTTTGCTTGGGCACGCGATGTGTTGCAACAATCAACTACTCGCGTAATAGTAGCGTTCGCCAATTGAAGGTGGGCCGAGAAGCCCCAATGGTGAGGAGGGGCGGGTTTGTTTCTAAAGAAGGTAACCGAGATAAAGAATGTCGGCCGCTTCAAATCGGCGCGCATCGGCGGAGGCAACTATGAGCCGTTCACGCTGATTTATGGAGGTAATGGCCGCGGCAAAACAACGCTAGGCGCAATCCTTCGGTCCCTTCGGCTCAACGACCCGAAGCTCGTCACGCGCCGGAAAACGTTCAATGCCACATCCGATCCTTCGATTGGCTTGCTGCTCGACACGGGTCCGGTACGGTTCTCGAACGGTGCCTGGAGCGGATCCAGCCCAGACATTCACATCTTCGACCAGCATTTTGTTAACGAAAACGTCCATGGCGGCGACCAGGTGGATGTCGAGCACCGCCGCAATTTTTATCGCATTGTCGTCGGTACTACCGGAGTAGCTCTTGCGGAGGAGGTTGACAAGTTAGATGCCGACGCAACCGCAAAGCAGGCCGAGATAACGACTGAGAAAAAGGTGCTTGAGCAGCATGTGCCGAAGGGCTTTAAGCTCGAAGCGTTTCTCAAGCTCGCTGCTGATCCCACAGTAGACAAGAAGATCGAGGACGCTACGCTTAAACTGAAGGCCATTAATGATTTAGACGCCATCAAATCCCGTAAGCTCTTGAGCGTGCCAGAGTTGCCAGCATTGCCGGAGGGTTTCGTCGCGCTTCTTGCCAAGGGTGTTGACGGGATCGCGGCCGATGCGGCCGAGCGCGTCAAACAACAGATCGCGGCTCACGACTTTCACGAGGGTGGTGAAACTTGGCTAGCCCAGGGGCTGAAACATGCCACTGGTGAAAACTGCCCATTCTGCGCCAAAACGATGGCGGACAATGACCTGATCAATGCCTATCGCGGCTATTTCAGCGAGGCCTATGCGGATCACAAGGATACAATTGCCGACATGAGTAAGGCGCTCAATGGAGCATTGTCGGCAGCGGCAGCGCTCAAGTGCGAGCAGGCCTTCAAGGACGCGGAGGCTGATGCGGCTTTCTGGGAAGACTACTGCGACCACCAATACCAGGGCCCGGAAGCGGCGACTCGGGTAGTTGCCGAGATTGACGCTCTCCTCCAGGCGGCGAAGGCCGTTTTACAACATAAGACAGAAGCTCCTCTGGAAGCTGTGCCAGAGTCTGCCGATTTCATCGAAGCAAATGCGAAATGGTCTTCAACCGTAAAGGAACTCAACGCCGCATCAGAAAAGGTCGCTGCAGCAAATCAGCTTATCCAGGCCGTAAAGGAGGGAAGCGCCGCGGCAAATAAAGCCGCGGTGGAGGAGAATCTCGCGGGGCTTGAAGCCGTCCGGAAGCGGCATGTCGAGCCGGTTCTCACGCTAGCAACCGGCTACCAGAAACTGCTGGATGAAAAGAAGGCTTTGGTCGATGACAAGGACACCAAGAAGAAGGCGTTGGATATCTATGACGAGGCAATTCTTGGAGCGTATGAGGTCGACATCAACAAGATCCTAGCCACATTCGGGGCCGGGTTCCGGCTGGCCAAATGCGGCAAAAATTATATCGGGAAGGTGCCGCAGTCGACCTACTGCTTGCGGTTCGACTCCAACGACGTCGACGTGACACGGAATGGCGAGAACGATCCGGGGTTCGACACGACGATGAGCACTGGCGACAAGAATACCTTCGCGCTGGCCTTCTTCCTCGCGCAGCTAAAGCGAGACGCGGATCTTTCCCGCAAGGTCGTAGTGTTCGACGATCCCTTCACGAGCCTCGACGATTTCCGACGCGCTATGACGGCGAAGGAGATCGTCAGGACAGGCGGCGAGGCAGCTCAGACGATAGTCCTGAGCCACGACAAGTTCTTCCTCGACGCTGTACGCGTCCTAATCCACGGCGTGGCCTGTACGACGATGCAAATTTCCGGGACCTCCACCGGCTCGTCAATCGAGCCTTGGGAAATCGAGTGGGAAGTAAAGGAAGGCTATCTTCAAGAACATATGTTACTTCAGGAGTTCGCCGAGGGTCGCAACAACAACGCGCGGGAAATGCGGACTGCGATGCGGCCGCTTTTGGAAAAATACATCCGCTACCGGTTTCCCAACCAAATCCTAGACGGAAAATGGCTGGGCGACATGCTGGCGATTATTCGCGCGGACGCCAGCCATCCTCTAACGCCGCAGTATAACGACTTGGACGACATCAATCAGTTCACGGCGCCTTTCCACCACGATCCAAATGCGGCTTTTGTAGACGACGAAGTTCGGACATATGCACAGCGTACTATTGCGATCGTCGGCGGATGCTGACGCTCCTTGCGGACTATGGCAGGCTGGTTGCGTGAGAATGTCCGGTTCCAAGTTATGCTATGACTTGCCAAATGACCGAGTGGGAGGCGCGAAGCGGCCATCCCGGGCACTGTAACCTTCTTCGTGAGAGCGGAAATTATTGCCCCTCGCCCGTCCTGTTGACTGATGCCCAAAGCCAGGGCACAAAGATGGCATCCACAGTCGCTCGCGGCAGGAAAATAGAGGGAATTCAAAGGCGATTTCGATAAGTCATTGAAATAATGTGAGAATCCAGGTTTCCCAGGCAGGAGATTTTGCCACCAATTTCCTCCGTTATAAAGTTCCCATTCCCCACCAGAAATCGTGGCGTCTTTTCAGCCACTTGGCTCGATTTTACGTCAATTGGAATGTGACGTTCCCCGGACCCCAAAGACGCTCCGCGCTCGCAAAGCGATGGCTGGGGACCCTGTTCTAGTGCTTCAAACAGTCTGCAACGAACGATGGATTTGGGGCTGACAGTGGACTGGCAGCTTCAAGGATGGTCAAACAAAATAGCGGACTCGCGAGCGTCGGCAGCGCAATACGGCGAAATGCCTGAGAGACGTGGATCGCCGCCGTATGGCGGACGGCACAAATCGTCGCACGTTTCATAGCCATCTTCGATGCCAAGGGCCCACCACCAACGTCCAAGTTGCTTCAAGGTCAGTCCCGCATCCGACGTCGAGGCAGGGTCATAAGGCTGATAACGACGTGGACCCCAAAAATTGATCCCACGATGGAGAGCCTTGTTTCTGATTCGTCCGTCTGAAAAACATAGGGGGCGTGGGTTTCCCCAGGCGTACGTGGGACGACCCCGATGTGTGGTGCGCTCTAAATAGGCATGGCTGGAATTAACCCGACTGGTTATCCGCTGTACGAGGACATACTCATAACCAGCCTTCTGGGCAATTCGCCGCCCCAGGCAATGATCGATTACCACGCTCCAAGGTGCGGTTGGAAAGATATCCAATGCCGCTGTCCGGTATCCCTCGAATTCTGGGTTTACATAAACCAGTCGCAGAGGGTCTTTGTCGACGACGAGAACGTCATTAATCGACCACTTCTTGTGCTGGTAGCAGTTGTCTCCAAAATGATCGGCAAGTGCTTTCCGCGAACGCGCTGCGATGGGAATATTCCAGGGCCCATGTCCCCGCATCCGGGTAGCGATGTACCGGAATTCTCCTGGCCGAAAGGTCTTTGCCAAATTGATCAAGGGTAGCCCTACGCTGCTTTTTGACGTCCACCACTGAAAAGCATCCGCGGGGACTCATCTGGTTCAGGCAGCCGATTTTTGCACTTGCAGGCCTCGCCTTAACCGTCTCTATTTGGCGCTAAAGAGATGTGCCACCATTGCACCACCTGAGCGTCACTCGATCGGCATCCCACCGATTGCAACTAATGCTAGCTCCTCAAAGAAGGATCTCCTATGCTTTGCTTAGATCGAGGCGCATTGAGATTCCAATGAAAAGTTCAACTGATTCCCCAAAAAGTCCCGATCGTTTTTTTTGGGGAGCAGAGAATGACTATCCCTACGGCGTGGTCCGGCTAGCCACTTACTTTAATCGCGAAAAGACGGACGCAACCTTGATTTTTGCATCCGTCGAGCTGCTCCCCCAGCCATTTCCGGAACCTGACACTGGTCAACTCGAGCATGTAACAGCTCGAGGCGTAGCAGGGGGCACCCTCTTTTTCCGCCGTGTTGCAATGACCGGCACTGAGGCGCTTCGCTGGTACGTTTCGGTCCTAGAAGGTGCGGCTACTACCCCTATCCCCCTTCTATCGACTGACCGCGTCAAAGCTGATGGTGGGCCGCTATCAGTGGGTCCGCTCACGGAAGACCCTCCTTGGCCTGAGCTTGGCCTCTTCTTAGGAACCGAGAGACCAGAGGACGGTATGCGATACGAGCTACCATTCCTGAGTGACTGGCAAGACCAGCCTCGAATTCATCGTTCGCTGGCTGCGACGAATGTAGCCTTGGCGAACATCGTGAACGAGGCTAGAAATCGATCCTGGCTCGCCGCTCGCGTGCACCTAGATTTCGTTACGCATCCGGAATGGATCGGTAGCCTTGCTCTTATTGCTCCCAATCCTGTCTGGCGCCGCTTAGAGCGTCGGCGCATCCCTCCCAGCGACGGCCATGCTGAGCGCACGCTAGTTAACATTGTTCCACGACCGGGAGCTTCAACGGACGGGTTGGAGGTCGTATCATTTCAAGAAAGTGCGGGCCTCGTCACGCGACTGCAACGACGGAGATTGCGCGGTGAAAGGGCATTTGAGGTTTTCTATCACGGGAATAGGCTTCGCGCTGAGGGCCTGATAATTTCCTGTGAGCAGCGTGGGCCCCTCTACTGGTCGAAGCCGGCTCCGTTCATAAGGTCGATCACCCTAAGGTCGTCTGTAATTCACGGGGGTCGCCGCTATACTGCCCCCGCGGGTCGGACTATCGGCGGTCCAACAGAAATATTCGGCGTGCCTGACATTGCCGACGAAACCATTACTGTCGGTGATCGTTCGGCCGCGAGAGACGAGTTCGCAGACAGCGCCTCCCGCAGGGCGCGCAAGCACGCTGGCGAGCGGCTAGGCCAGCGTTGGTTCGCGGGCGACCACGGTGTCGCGGCAGCGTTTCTGCGCTCCATCATCGGCGAGGCCCGCTCGACCCTAGGCATCTTCGATCCTTACGTTACAGGGTTGGAATTGTTTCGTTTCGCACACGCCGTAACTCGTGCCGCTGTTTCCATTCGCATTCTGACTTCCGCCTTGCCATTTCATCAGACGGACCATGTTGTCGAGGCCCAACGCTTAGATGAGGTGGAGCAAGAGGTCACGCGGTTGCAGACGTCTCGAAACTCTCTGGCAGGAGCACAGGTGCGTGTATTGAGAGGCGATCCGCCCCGACTTCATGACCGGTTCCTCGTAATTGACGACGATGTCTGGTTTACAGGGAATTCCCTTGGGACAATCGGTGACCGCGCGGGCATGATTATCCGCCTACCCGACCCCGCGCCGGTGCTTGAGGAATTGGCTCAACTTTTCGATGGCGCCGAAGACATCGCAACTTTTGTCTCACGGCGCCGGGACGCCGTTGCAAGAGCTGCCGCGACCCTAGCCAAGGAGAATTAGCCATGACCGGTATCGTCCTTGCAGGGCCATCGATTGAGCCTACTGCTACACCTGTTCCAAATCTACCAGGGCCTTCTGAACTGCTCTGGCCATCGGTTAGGTTCGTTCCACTGCGCTCGATGTGGGCGCGATACGATGAGCGGGGCTTCCCCGATCGCACGTCGATCGATACGCGTCGGCGCGAGATCAAGTCGACCGACCGTGAGGCCAGCGATGCGCTGGCCTTGGACGCTTTCCTTGAAGCGATGGCTTTTGCACAGGTCCGAATTTGGATCTTGGATCCGAAGTTCGACATGTCCCAAGCGATAATCCTAGAGGCTGTGGTCAACGCCACCGACGCTTCGGACATCCGTTTGCTATCCGAACACCAAGGTGCGGTGCAGTCCCAGCAGATTGTGGACTTTGTCGCTGACCTTAGCAGACTTGCAAACGATCGCTCGCCGAGACCCGTCCGGGAAATAGGGATCGCATGGCGGCCCGTACTGAACAAAGATCACTATCCCTACCTGCATGACCGCTTTGCCATCGTCGACGAAGAGCTGTGGCATTTCGGAGCCACCGTTGGAGGTGGGCATCATGGGTTGAACGCGGCAAGCCGTGGCTGGAACGCAAGTGAGACACAGGCAATAAGGTTTTTTGAACATCTCTGGGAGGAGGGGGGCACCGAGCGACCTCGACATGCTCGTACGCCCTTGGCCCCTACGCAAAGAGGCCGCAGATGAGAGGATGGCGCATTCCCGAGAGCTTGGCCTTGGTACGCTACCAGAAACGTCAACGCCGCGAGGCAGAGCAATTCTGGGTGAGGCACCCGGAGACGGACCACACCCGAGCTGCGCTGGCGTCTTGGCTGAAGGAGGAGGCAGCGCGCGGCGGGTCGAACGATGAAGTACATAGCGGCGGGAAGCGCCTCGGTTCCCGCCTTGAGCGCTTCCTACTGCTCGCAGGCCTCGACGATGCAGCAGGCCGGTTTGCGACGCTCAGCCGTAGTGCGGATGATGACCCGGCCGCTCTCTGGATGCTTGGCCTTGCGGCCGCAGATGCGGTTTCCCAGCGCCCGGATGAAACTACGTGGCAGGTTGCCCGAAATATTCTGACGTCTCTTGCTTGGGATGCGTTTGAGTCGGACCTTGTCGATCGTCTGAAGAAAAACTCGGCACTAGCTGGGCGTTTCCTGACTTTAGCGAGGGCAATCGTTGATGCAGAGAACAGTGATCCTGCTGGAGGTGTGCTGAGCAGCGAGCGCGATAGCTTCGCGGCCGCCGTCGCGGATTGGAGAGAAACCAGAAGTTTGAAGTCCCTGCACCAAACATTGCCTGGCAGCGAGTTTTATTGGGGTCAAAGCAGCGAAATCTTGCTCGTAGTCCATCAGTATAGCCGCGAAGAGTTCGTCACTCTTCTTTCCCGCTTCGACTTGCCCCATCCGGTGCAGGTAGCGCTCTCCTCCAGGAGGGTCCTCAACGACTTGGAAGAGATCTCACAGCTTCTACAGCTAGCGCCTCCGGCGTTCGATGCACAGAGCGCGTGGAACGGCTCCCCGGTCGCGCCGCTTCTGCTCGAGGCCGGCCTAGAGCATCTGCGGAGCAGACTTCAGTGGCCTGACGATGAGTCTGGCCACTCCAACGAGGAGGTAGCCGCCGATCTTGCCTGGGCCGCTTCAGAGCTGACATCGTCCGCGAACTTGCGGCGTGACGGTCGCTCGTTAACCTTCAATCAATCTAGTCGCTTGGTACGGGATCTCGCTTGGCGCTTTTCGCAAAACGGCCGGAACCCGCCCCCGCAGGCTTCAGATGTGGGAACCGCCCCGGCGTGGTTCTTATTAGATTCGCTCGTAAAGCATCCGGCAGCTCGTTCCTGGGCAGGATGGCGACCGCCTGATATGATGGCCGAGGACGCCTATTTCGGGGCCGTTGCTGCGATGCTGCCCGCCATAGCCGCCAATGATCAAAGCAGCAGCTCCAACGAAGATCTGCCGATACCTTCCACACCTGAAGACGTGGTGGGGATTGGATCTGTTCACACCGCGCTTACCCTTGCCTCAAGACCTTCGGATTGGGTCCATCAGATGCTAGGCTGGGGCCTCGCAGGCTTGCCGGATCCGGCTGGAACCTGGTACCAGCGATGGCGCGCGATACTGTACTTCCGTGATCGGGATTTGCATCGTGTGAGATCTGGAGATGACGGGGGAGCCCACGCAGTTCCGAAGGCACTCTGGGCCATCGGCATGGGAGCGGTGGATTGGCTTGAGTCGCGCGACTCTAATGAGGGATCGTCGGGCATAGCTCTATGCGCTCGTCTATACGACGCTGCACTTGAGCGCTGGCTCACTTCGCCGTTCATTGATGAATTCTGGTCCAGCGCCGTCATTCATGTTGTCGTGAGGTGGGTGAAGCTTGTGACAAACGATCACGCTCCATCCCCTGACGCGGCGCATGCGACTTTGGTTCTTGCGAAAATTATAGGCCCATTTATTGCGCCGGACGAACACTTCCTGCGGTTGCTGCGCTCGCTGCAACTAAATGGCACGTCAACCCAGGCCATCAAGGAGGCTCTGGAGTCGAACGGGTCGAACCTAGATCATATCGCGGAAGTCATTCGTGCCCTCGCTGATATCGATGCGCGCTTCGCAGCTTCGGCGTTGCGCCTTCTCGCCGATATGCAAGCTAATCCGAGGGCCGAAGTAGGCAAGCTGGAGTGAGTGCTCAAGGGCTGCTACCGATAACGCCGAGGCCGACGAATCAATTGCAAAGAAAGCGATCCGACGAGATAATTAGCCCTCAGAGCCGAGAGGAAGCAAAGTTCGGAATAATGCAGTTCAGCCCGTTACGCCATGAGTTGGACGAGGTGGGGCACTGCGACTACCTCGCGCAGCTTGCAAACTATCTGGACGCAAAGCGAACCTGCTCAGGTTCCAATCTAGCCGGCGAACGATAGGCCTCAGGAGCGTCCTGCCAACAACGCAATCGATTCGAAGCCGGCGAGCGGTCCGCTTTCGGTTAAAGCGTCCAAGTCCAAATAACCAAGATAAGGCGCAAGGCGGACAAACGCGCGGTGATCGCTAGAGGGAAGTTGGGACCTCATTAGCGGAAATAATTGCCGCTCGCCCGCCCTGTTGACTGATGCCCAAAGCCAGGGCACAAAGGTGGCATCCACGGTCGCTCGCGGCAGGAAAACAGAGGGAATTTCAAGACTTTTACTTAAGTCATTGAAATCATGTGAGAATCCAGGCTCCCCAGGCAAGTCGTCTTTGAGCGATTCTTCGATCCAAATTGGCGATTATCGCCTGCACGGAAAAGTGGCGTCTTCTCAATAACTTGAACAACACTGGACCGCGCTTTCAAGCCTAAACGTGGTGCTTCGAGCGGGTCTCGCAAAATTGGCTGGGGACCCGCGATCAATGACCGCAACGGGGCCGGTGGCGGTCTGTCCGCTCTTGGTTACCGCTTCTCGAAAGTAGTCATCAGCGTGAGGTGCGTCGACGGCTCATTTGTGGCGGCAAGCTGTGACCAAATAGTCAGAACCAGCGGCGAACGTCGGCCTTGTAGCGGCGGTATTCTTCGCCAAACTTGTCTTCGAGATAGCGCTCCTCGTGGGCGATCACCTGCGTCTGGATCGCGATAAGCACCAAGGGTAGCAGGGCGAAGGCAATTGGCCCGTCGAAGCCGATCGCAAGGCCGGCATAGATAAGCGCCATGGCGAGATACATAGGATTGCGGCTCCACCGATAGGGACCGGTCGTTGCGATCTGAGTCGTTGGCCGCGAGGGTGGCGCGTTGGTGCCAAGCCGGCGGAACAGTCCCGCCGCCGCAAGCATCATTGCCGCGCCGGCAACGAACAGCAGCGCACCCGTTGCGACCAGCAACCGCCAGTCGATGCCGAAAGAGCGCAAGGTGACGAACCGCTCCGCCGCCAGCCCCAACAGCAGCGCTCCCAGATAGACGAAGGGCGGAGGGAAGCGCACACCCGCGCTGTCCGGTTCGACGGCCATGCTTATCCTCCAATCTGCGCTCTTAAACCAGCATCGACTGCTGGGCAGATATACCTGTCGTCGCGCCTTACCGCATCTCCCAAGTCAGGCAACGCAGAAGCCGGGAACGGCGACCTTCTGGAAAAGGTGGGGCTTGGCGACAACGGATGAAGGATATGCTGGAAGTTTCGCGAGGAACGCGGGATCAGTGAAGGCGGCGCGGACCGCCTCGGTGGATTCCCACACCACATAGTTCAGGTAAGTCGGGCTATCGCCAATCGCTCGATGCAGTTGCATGGAAATGAAGCCCGGCGCCTTCGTTATGACCTCGGCAGCCGCCTTGAAAGCATCCAGGAAGCCCGCTTCGTCAGCGGGATCGACGACTGTGAAGAAGTTGATGAGCACGAGAGGTGCGGCCGCGATACCGAGTTGGCGGCTAAAAGGAAATTTCTCGTCCAAAGGTTCGAATGGTTTTGCGGCGGTCATGATGGCGCTCCTGTCTATCGTGAAATTGTAACTGACGTGATCGGTGCTGCTTGTTTTCAAACCAGCATCGATTGCTGGGCAAATATCCCCGCCATCGCGCCTTGCCATGTTGCCGTCGTAACCGAGGGGATCCCAGGGTTGGCGAGGTCGCCGGCGGCATAGATGCCAGGCGTGCTGGTTTCGCGGCGCTCGTCGGTCTTGATAGCGATGCCGGTTGGCGTAGCCACGGTGGTGAGGCCCAGTGTTTCATGCAGGCTTGCGGACGGCTTGCTGCGCGGATGCGCGAACAGAATGTCGACCGCGACATCGGGGCCGGTATCAATCTTGACGGTGGCGCCATGGCTCCCGTGACGGGCGATCCCGGTGATCCGTCCATCAATGACCGGTACTTTTCGGCCTGCCAGATCGGCCCGGATGTCGGGTGCGATGTCGTGGACATCAGCAAAGACCGTCAAATTGTCGGTCCAATCGTGAAAGAGCCTGACCTGGTTCATCGACTGCGGACCCGACCAGA
Organism: Rhizobium rhizoryzae; assembly: GCF_011046895.1. Taxonomy (NCBI): domain Bacteria; kingdom Pseudomonadati; phylum Pseudomonadota; class Alphaproteobacteria; order Hyphomicrobiales; family Rhizobiaceae; genus Affinirhizobium; species Affinirhizobium rhizoryzae. The sequence goes on from NZ_CP049250.1 coordinate 258,876, forward strand.
CTAGGCCCCAATGCTGGTCGGCAACTTCAAAGCCGTCGCAATAGGGGCATGGGATGACGGACGCGCCCCAGTTCTCGGCAAAACCCGGAACATCAGACATCTGATCAACAACGCCGTAGCTCAGGATCACGCGGCGCGCGCTGAGGGTTTCGCCGTCGCCAGTGAGGACGGAGAAATTGTCGATGGTGCCGGAGATGCTGTCGGCGCGGGCATTAACCATTTTGATCGCAGGATAGCGCGCGAGTTGCTGCCGCGCCTCGGTCAGGATTGCGGATGGTGGCTTGTCATCGTGGCCGAGCACACCGTGCGACCGGCCGGCGAAACGATTGCGCTGAAGGCCGGTATCGAGAACGATGACTTTACGGCGGGCACGGCCGAGCTGCAGGGCGGCGGCGAGGCCGGCAAAGCTTCCGCCGATGATGATGACGTGATTCATTGCGTTGGGCTCCGTGTTGCGGATAGAGGGGACTGGATTGGATTTTGCGCCGGCCTCAACAGGAGGGACGCCATGGCGGAAATTGCGCCCGCTTGAGCAGTGTTCGTCGTTGCATGGTGCCCTCGTGGCTTGGGTCGGCGGAATTAGACTTGCATATTTCGGATACTTTATGGTATCGTAATGTCGAATAAAGATACTGTCAAGGATCGCAATAGCCATGAATGACCATGCTCAAACCCGACGCGGCCGGCCTGCCAACGAGGCGCTTGGCCAAACGATCGTCGACGCCGCGTGCGAACTGTTTGAGGAACTGGGATTTCACGCGACGACATTGGACAAGGTCGCCCAGCACGCGAAGATATCCAAGCTCAGCATCTACAAGCACTTTGAGAACAAGGAGGCTCTGTTTGGCGCCGCTTTTGCGGCCCGCTGCCAGCAGTTGGTGCCGCAGAAACTTTTCGCGGGCGCCAATGGTTCAGCCGAAGATCAGCTCATGGCGGCGGGATCTTCACTGCTTCGCACGCTTCTGCGCCCGGAGGTCCGCAATGTCGAAGCCATGGTCATGGCAGACACGCCAAATCAGAAGTCGTTGAGCAGGCTCCATTACGAAGCAGGCCCCGCCCATATCATTGCGCAAATCGAGGGCCTGTTGCGTCAGTTGCACGCAAAGGGGGCTTTGAACGTGCCCGATCCGCTCGGGTCCGCCCGCTTGTTCGGTGCGCTTTTCAAGGGCTCCGACCTTTTGATTATCGCACGCTTCGACGAGGCGAAAGCTTCGGACGACAACGAAATCGAATCCTATTGCCGCTCGGCCGTCGCCATGTTCATCGCTGCGCACCACGGCAACGACCATGCGGGCGGATAGTCTGGACGAGGCCGCGAAGAAACCGTCCGCTTTCGGGAAGTTACAACGGTGGTCTGAATGGCGAAATGAAAGCGCAAAACTGCCGTGAGCCATTTGGCCGCCTCGCCGCAAACATGAGGCCCAAAAGCGGAAACTATTGCCGTTAGACCGTCCAGTTGACTGATGCCCAAAGCGGCGACCATCTCCCGCACTAAAAAGTGACGTCTTCTAATAACTTGGTCAATCCCGGCTGCAGTTCCTCAGGCTATCCGTCGTGTTCGAAGACGGCTAGGAAGATTGGCTGGGGACCTTGGTATCCGGTCGGCACCTGAAATTCGCTCAACTCAATTTGATCCGCGCTGCCGAAGAGCGTCCACAATTACCGCCATGGCAGGCGACATCTGACGTCTGCTGGGATAGTAGAGATGGTAGCCGGTGAATGGGTGGCTCCAGTCATCTAAGACAGCTTGCAAACGGCCATCGGCAATATGCTCCTCCACAAGGTTGTCAGGAACGTAGGCGATGCCGAAGCCTGAGACCGCGGCCTCTAGCTGCGAAATCGAGGAGTTGAAACTTAACTGGCCATCCACCCTCACCCGCAGTTCCCGGCCGTCTTTTTCGAACTCCCACGCGTAGAAGCCGCCGAGCGTCGCCTGACGCATGTTGATGCAGACGTGACCCACTAGATCCTGAGGCGCCTGAGGACGCCCGCGTCTGGCGAAGTATTTTGGTGAAGCGACTGCGCGGAGCCGCCAATCAGGACCGATCCGGACGGCGATCATATCCTTGTCGACGTTTTCCCCAAGGCGAACGCCGGCATCGAAGCGTTCTTCCACGATGTTGCGCATTCCATTGTCGGCGTAGAGCTCCACCTTGACGTCGGGATATTTGTCGAGAACGACAGATAACTTTGGCCATACGGTTGTCTGCAGAGCATGATCGGACAAGGTCAACCTGACGGTGCCGGAGGGCTTCTCGCGGAATGCGACCAGATCTCCAAGATCCGCTTCAATGCCTTCAAACCGAGGTAAGATTGATCTGAACAGGCGTTCTCCAGCGTCCGTCGTCGCGACGCTGCGGGTCGTTCTTGTAAGAAGACGGACGCCGAGGCGGGCCTCCAACTGCTTGATTGTATGACTGAGGGTAGACTGAGACGTCGCAAGGTTTGCGGCTGCCTTGGTGAAGCTCCCTTCCTTCGCGACCTCCAGGAACCACAACAAGTCCTTCATGTCCTCGCGTTGCATCTGCGCATCCTATTCATGTTGAAAATCGATAGGTCCATGCGGATTGGTCCGTCTAATCCGAAAAGTAGATGAGGACTATCTTCAGCGCAACGTTGAACAGTTAAGGTCCAGGACGAAGCGATGACGCTCACCTTAGACAACATCGAACGGAAACCGTCGGCATGGGGGGCCGTTCTCTCCATGACCCTGTGCGTGTTCGTGCTGATCGCGTCGGAGTTCATGCCAGTCAGCCTGCTGACCCCTATCGCTCTCGACCTAGGCGTTTCGGAAGGGAATACGGGTCAGGCAATTTCGATCTCCGGGATCTTTGCGGTGATAACGAGCCTGTCCATCGCCACCCTAGCAGGTCGACTTGACCGGCGCCTGCTCGTGCTGGCCTTGACCGCGCTACTGATGTTGTCCGGCATCCTCGTCACCATCGCACCGTCCTACTCGGTCCTGATGCTCGGCCGAGCGCTGCTCGGCATCTCGATCGGCGGCTTCTGGTCGATGTCGACGTCGATCGTGATGCGCCTCGTGGACAGGGATCAAGTACCAAAGGCGCTCGCGCTGCTGAACGCCGGCAATGCCATCGCCGCGACGATTTCGGCTCCGCTCGGCAGCCTTCTCGGCGCCTACATCGGCTGGCGCGGCGCCTTCTTCCTTGTCGTACCGATCGCGCTGCTCGCTCTTGTCTGGCAGTGGATGAGCCTGCCTAGCCTTTCGCCACGCGGAGAAGCATCAGGAAACGTGTTCCGGCTTCTTGGACGGCTACCCGTCGCGCTCGGCATGGCGGCGATCCTTCTCCTGTTTATGGGTCAGTTCGCGCTCTTCACCTATCTGAGGCCGTTCCTGGAAACGGTCACCAGACTAGACATCGAAACTCTTTCCATCGCCCTTCTGGTGATGGGTCTGGCCGGAGCGGTCGGCACATGGGTCATCGGAAAGCTTCTATCCCGCCGACTGTTCATCATTCTCGTCGCCATTCCGCTGCTGATGGCCTGCATCGCTGTCGCGATGATCGGTTTTGGCGAGATGAAACTCGGCGTGTTCCTGTCCCTGATAGGATGGGGTTTCCTCGGAACCGCCGCTCCGGTCGGCTGGGGCACATGGTTGAGCCGGGCACTTCCAGACGACGCGGAAGCGGGCGGCGGCCTGCAGGTGGCTGTTATCCAGCTTGCGATCACGGCTGGCGCATCCCTCGGCGGCCTGCTCTTCGACACGCTCGGCTGGCGCTCGACTTTCACGCTCGCCGCCGTGCTGCTGCTCGGCTCGTCGATTATGTCCATTGCCACATGGCGTGCCACCAGGAGGTCCCGATGAGCGTGTCGCGCATAGGTCCGACCCGCCGCGGCCTTCTCGTCTCGGCGGCGGCAGCCGCAATCTTACCGACAAGAGTGTTCAGCCAAAACGGCCCCGACGATCAGGAGCGCACCGACGTGAAGATCAGATTGATATTCGACACGCACACGATGACCGCGACCCTCTACGACAACCCGTCGGCACGCGACTTCGTTTCGATGCTGCCACTGCAGTTGGAGATCGACGACTTCGGCTCCAACGAGAAGATCGCCTACTTGCCCCGCAAACTGACGGTGGACGGGCACGGGTCGTTCTCGAACGAGCGGCCTTACGACCTCTGCTACTACATGCCCTGGGGCAATCTGGCGATGTTCTACGCCGACTACAAGCATCCGGGCCTCGTGCGCCTCGGCCGCTTCGACGAGGGCTACGAAGCGCTGCGCGTCCGGGGGAAATTCCCGCTGCGCATCGAACGCATCCAGTAAGACGAAACTTCCATCCAAGGAGATCACGGATGAACAGGAAGACCGACAATACCGAAGGATTCGACGCCGGCCGGCGGAGCCTTATGAAGGCGACAGGCGTCGCCGTCGCAGCACTCGGCGTCATTCCAGTGGCTGCCGCAACGCCGGCGTTCGCACAGACGAGCTCGTGGGACAAGGTGTTCCCGAAGAGCGACAGGGTCGACCACCAGAAGGTCTCGTTCAAGAACCGGTATGGCGTCACGCTGTCGGGCGATCTTTATCTTCCAAAAGAACGGGGAAGCGGCAGGCTCGCAGCAGTCGTCGTCGGCGGCCCGTTCGGCGCCGTGAAGGAGCAGTCTTCCGGTCTCTATGCCCAAACGATGGCCGAGCGTGGTTTCGCGACCCTCGCATTCGACGGATCCTTTACCGGTGAAAGCGGCGGCGAGCCCCGCAACATCGCCTCCCCCGACGTCAACACCGAGGACTTCAGCGCAGCCGTCGACTTCATCGGCCTTCAGTCCTTCGTCAACCGCGAGCGCATCGGCATGATCGGCATCTGCGGCTGGGGCGGCATGGCACTCAATGCCGTGGCTGTCGACAAGCGGGTCAAGGCCGTAGTCGCGAGCACCATGTACGACATGACCCGCGTCATGTCGAAGGGCTACAACGACAGCGTGACGCTCGAGCAGAGGACGAAAGCGCTGGATCAAATGAGCCGGCAGCGCTGGACCGATGCGGAGAAAGGCGCCCCTGCCTATCAGCCCCCTTACAACGAGCTCAAGGGAGGCGAAGCGCAGTTCCTCGTCGACTACCACGACTATTACATGACGCCGCGCGGCTATCACGCCCGCGCCGTCAACTCTGGCAATGCCTGGTCGCAGACGACCCCGCTTTCGTTCATGAACATGCCGATCCTGACCTACATTGCTGAAATCTCGCCACGACCGATCCTGTTCGTCCATGGCGAGAAGGCGCATTCCCTCTACTTCGCGGAAACCGCCTTCGCCGCGGCAGCGGAGCCGAAGGAGCTTATGATCATCCCCGGTGCGAGCCACACAGACCTGTACGACCGGATAGACAAGATACCATTCGACAGGATGGCCGACTTCTTCGGACAGCATCTGGCATAAGCCCCCTTCGCCGGACGTCGTCGAGCCGGTGGCTGCGAGGACGCTGTACTACTTGAGAAGGATTTGAAGATGAAGAATATCGCTGCATCCATCACAATCTCGGCGATCGCCGCGACGGGCGTCGAAGCCCAGGAAGAACGCCGCAGGATTGCTCCGGCGGCTGTATACGACGTCGCACCCGGCCTCGGCCACTTCACGGACGAGGTCCTGTTCGGCGAGGTCTGGGAACGAAAGGAACTCGCCCCGCGCGACCGCAGCCTCGTCACGGTCTCGGCAATCGTTTCTACCGGGAAAACGGCGCAGATCGCGGCACATGTCGGCGCCGCCCTCGACAACGGACTAAAGCCTGCGGAGATCGGCGAGCTCATCACCCAGCTCGCCTTCTATTCCGGCTGGCCGAATGCCATCTCCGCGGTCGAGGAGACGAAGAAGGTCTTTGATGCTCGACAGATCGGAGCCGTCGGGAACAGCGAAGACGCACGCATGGAACTCGAGGCCACGGCCGAGGCTGCCCGCAAGGCCATCGTCGACACGACCGTCGCGCCAACGGCGGCGGTACTTTCCGATCTCACCAATCGCGTTCTGTTCGGCGACCTGTGGCGGCGGCCGGATCTTTCGGCGCGTGACCGGAGCCTCGTGACCATGTCGGCGCTGATCGCCATCGGGCAGCCCGAACAACTGCCCTTCCACGCCAACCGCGCCATGGACAATGGACTGACGGCCGCGGAGACCTCCGAAGTCCTGAGCCATATCGCCTTCTACGCAGGATGGCCCCGAGCCATGTCCGCCGTGCCCGTGCTCAAGCATGTCTTTGAGAAAAGGAAGGAAAACACTATGACTACACCGCAGCAGGACATCGAGATCACCCAGGCGGGCAGCGGCAGGACGCCGGGGCCCGTACAGTATTTCTCCGGACAGGTGGAAATCTCGGGACTTTACCAGGCCGAAGCGCCGGCCCGCGTCGGCGGCGCGACGGTCTCCTTCGAGGCAGGCGCTCGTACCGCCTGGCACACCCATCCCCTCGGTCAGACGCTGTTCATCGTGAGCGGCCGCGGCTGGGTGCAGAGGGAGGGCGAAGAGGTCCGGACGGTTGGGCCGGGGGACGTAGTTTGGATTCCGCCCCATGTCCGACACTGGCACGGAGCGGTAAGTACCGAAGCGATGGCGCACTTCGCCGTGGCCGAGGCGGCGATCAACGAAAGTTCCGTGACATGGATGGAGAAGGTGTCAGACGAGGAATACGAAAAAGGTTCGCTCGCTGATTGAAAGGCGTGTCACGATGGGATCTGTTTTCCCGTCTTCAGTTTCCAACGTCCTCTATTCTGCCGCATGATTTCCGCCCAGTAAGCGGAAATTATTGCCGCTCGACCGTCCTGTTGACTGATGCCCAAAGCCAGGGCACAAAGGTGGCATCCACGGTCGCTCGCGATGGGAAAAGATAAGGAAAACAAAGGTGATTTCTCTAAGTCATTGAAATCATGTGAGAATCCAGGTCTCCCAGGCAGGCCATTTTAGGCCGCTTTTTTGCTCTAAATCTGCGACCCTTTCCAATTCGAAAAATCGACGTCTTCTCAACAAGTTGAGCGGTCTCGGCTGCGATCCTTCAGGCCATCAATTAACCTCAAGCGACACAAGAAAATTTGGCTGGGGACCCGCGATCAATGACCGCAACGGGGCCGAGAGCGGACTGTCCGCTTCTGTCTCTTGGACTAACGCAGCGGACAACCCTATAGGCACTACGACATCAGTTCTGCAGGATAGCCGTTGCTGCGGAGCCAGCTTAGACTTTTGACGGGCGAATAAGGCGCACAATAATCAAGTAGAACACCGGAACAAAAATCACCGCTAGCACCGTACCGGAGATCATTCCGCCAAACAAACCGGTTCCAATTGCATTCTGGGTCTCAGAGCTCGCGCCAGAAGCTATGACCAACGGCACGACACCCAAGGTAAAGGCGAGTGAGGTCATGACGATGGGGCGAAGGCGCATGCGCGCTGCTTCGACGACAGCGTCTGCCAATCCCAGTCCATCCCTTTGGCGCTTCCGCGCGAACTCGACAATCAGCACCGCATTCTTGGCAGAGAGGCCAATCAGGGTAATCAGGCCTACCTTGAAGAAGACGTCGTTTTCCAGGCCCCGCAGATGAACTGCGATCACCGCTCCGAGAATGCCGAGCGGGACCACCAGCATGACGGAGAGCGGAATGGTCCAGCTTTCGTAAAGTGCAGCCAAGACCAGAAAGACAATCAGGAACGAGAAGGCCATCAGCATGGGCGCTTGCGCCCCCGATTGCCGCTCCTGCAGTGACTGCCCTGTCCATTCGACGGCAAAGCCCTTAGGAAGTTTGAGCGCCAATTGCTCGATTTCATCCATGGCCTCACCGCTTGAAACACCCTTTGCTGCCGATCCTGACAGACTGAGGGACGGATAACCATTATACCGTGTCACCTGCAGCGGAATGGTCGACCATTCTGCTGTCAGGATCTCGGAGAGCTGAACCATCTTTCCGCTATCGCTGTGAACATGCAGGTTAAGGATATCGTCCACCTGCATGCGGCTTCGTGGCTCGGCCTGGACGATGACCTGTTGCAGCCGACCGTCACGCGGGAAATCGTTCACATAGGTCGAGCCGACAGAGCCACTGAGCGTGTCACTGATCGTCGTATAGGCGACACCCAAAGCACTCGCCTTCTGGCGATCGACCACTAGGGTAACGCTCGGACCGTTGGGCAGCCCGTCCACACGGACATCGCTGAGCAACTTGCTCTGAGAGGCAAGCTGCGTCAGTTGGGCTGCAGCCTCAGCAAGCGCCTTTCCTCCATGATTGACGCGGTCCTGCAGCCTGAGCGTAAACCCGGAAGTTGTACCGAGCTCATCGATTGCCGGCGGCTTCATGCTGAGAACCTCGCCCTCCGGCGCGGCAGCCATGGCTTCGGTTGCAGCGTTGACCTCGTCATCGACGCTGCCTGAGCGTTGCCCCCAATCTTTGAGGCTGGTGAAGGCCATGGCCGTATTGGTGCCCGAGCCCGAGAAACCAAAACCCATGATCGTCAGGTTGTTGACGATATTCGGCCTTGTCTGGACATGCTTTTCGAAGAGACTAACGACGTCTCGGGTGCGTTCGGCCGTTGCCTCTGCCGGCAGAGTGACGGATGTCATAAAGGATCCCTGGTCTTCCTCCGGCACGAATGCCGCGGCCAGCGTGCTGTAGCCATAGGCGACCGCGCCTACAATCGCGAGATAGACGAGCATTGTCCGGCCGGTCTTATGAACAAGGCGGGTGACCCAACTCGTGTAGCCCTCGGTCAAGCGGTCAAAGCCGCGGTTGAACCAGCCGAATACTCCTTTCCGCTGATGATGCGCGGGGTCGATCGGCTTTAACAGGCTAGCGCAAAGAGCGGGGGTGAGGCTGAGAGCCAGAAACGCCGAGAAAGCGATTGAGACCGCCATCGACACTGTAAACTGGCGGTAGATCGCGCCAACCGAGCCTGAGGCTAGCCCCATCGGAAGAAGCACAGCCGTCAGTACAAGCGTGATTCCGATCACTGCACCTGTGATCTCGCTCATGGCTTTGCGTGTGGCCTCACGCGGTGACAGCCCTTCCTTTGCCATCAGGCGCTCGACGTTTTCAACAACGACGATTGCGTCGTCGACGATGATCCCGATTGCGAGAACCATGCCGAACATCGTCAGCACATTGATGGAATACCCCAAAGCCAGCATGACGGCGAAGGTACCAAGCAGTGCTATCGGCGCTACGATCGCCGGAATGAGCGTGTAGCGAATGTTCTGCAGGAAGAGCAGCATGATGAGAAAGACGAGCATCATGGCCTCCGCCAGTGTCTGCGCCACTTTCAGGATCGAGACCTTCACGAAAGGTGCCGTGTCGTAAGAGATCGCATACTCGATGCCCGCCGGCAGGGTCAGGGAAAGCTCTGCGAGCCGCGCACGAACCCCGCTTGATGTGCTGAGCGCATTTGCCCCGGGAGTCATCTGGATAGCGGCTGCCGTAGCCGACTTGCCGCCGTCAAGGATGGTGAAGCCGGAAGACTGCGACCCCACCTCGATGCGCGCAACGTCGCCAAGTGTCACTCGCGATCCGTCTGCATTGGAGCGCAAGATGATTCCGGCGAACGCCTCTGGCGTCTGAAGTTGACCCTTGACGTTGAGCGGTACGGTAACTTTCTGACCTGGAATAGCCGGAGCATCGCCCAATCGCCCCGGCGCGACCTGAACATTCTGCGACTGTATGGCTTGTGTTACCTCCGCCATGGAAATGGAATAGGCCAGAAGACGCATGGGATCGATCCAGATGCGCATCGCAGCTTCGGAGCCAAAAGATTGAACTCGACCAACGCCAGCAACACGCTTCAGCTCTGGAGCAATGCTGCGCGCGAGGTAATCATTGAGGGCGAGTGCGTCGACAGAGCCATCAATCGACTTCAACGAGACGATCATCAGGAAGCCAGACGATGCAGATTCAACCGTCAGACCAGCGCGGCGCACAGACTCTGGCAATCGCGATTCAACCGCCTTCAATCTGTTCTGAATATCTACCTGTGCAAGCTGCGCATCCGTTCCTGGTTTGAAGGTTACGGTAATGGTCGCTGACCCAGACGAATCTGTAGAGGAATCGAAATAGAGAACGTTTTTTGCCCCTGAGATTTCGCGCTCGATCAAGCTGGTGACGCTGTCATTGATAACTTGTGGCGTGGCACCGACGTAGCTGGCAAAAATGGATACGCTTGGGGGGGCAATGGCCGGAAAGCGTGCCACTGGTAATTGCGGAATCGAAATCAGGCCCGCGATGACGATGACAATGGCTATGACCCAAGCGAAGACCGGGCGGTCGATGAAAAATTGTGGCATCGTCATCATCCTAACCTTCCTTTTCGGGGGATACAGATGTCGTCTCCAGTATCTGCCCGTCGCGTATGCGCTCCTGTCCGAGCACAACCACGGTGTCGCCAATGGAGAGACCACTCTGGACGACGTAATTTCCGCCGATCAGTGGGCCCAGTTCCACAGTACGTCTGAGCGCCGTTTTGTCTGCCGTAACGGAGACGAGCTGAGGTTTCCCGGCAAGGTCACGTATAACGGCCTCCTGCGGAACCAAGAGAGCCGCGACGTAGACCTCGCGCGGGACCAACGCGCGGATGAACATGCCCGGCAAGAGTTCCCCCTCTGGATTGGGAACGATGATCCGAAGTCCAAGACTGCCGGTTGCGGTGTCGACTGAAATATCGGAGAAAAGCAGTCGCCCGTCATGGCCGAAAGGTTTGCCCGTTATCGTTTTGATTTTGACAGGTAGTTCTTCCGGGTCACCCATTCCGTCGCCGGATGCTGTTTCGGTTAGCCCTTCCCGGCTCACGAGCGATTGACGGACATCCACATACACCTGATCTATTTGCTGGATGACTGCGAGCGGGGTTGTCGACGCTGAAGAGGCAAGGCCGCCTTCGGTCATGAAGGATTGTCCGATCGTGCCACTGATCGGGCTTCGGATGGTGGCATTAGAAAGCTCGAGCCTGCGTCGCGCCAGATTAGCCTTGGCTTCCGCAACGCCGGCCCTTGCTTGAGCCATCGCCGCGGCTGCATTGTTCAAGGCTTCATCGCTCGTAATTTTCTGCGCCGCTAGAACCTTCGCTCTTTCGAACTTCACTCTTGCATTGTCGAACTCCGCCTCGGTCCGGGCCAGCACTGCCTCAGCAGCATCGGCTTCGGCCGCAAACGGCGCTGGATCGATCTGGAAGAGCGGTGTGTCGGCTGCAACAAAGGCACCCTCTTGAAACAGCCTCTTTTGAATAATGCCGTTGACCTGCGCGCGGATCTCGGCGGTGCGAAAAGCGGAGACCCGTCCCGGCAGCTCATCATAAACAGTCACCACCTGAGGCTGCACGGTCAAGACCCTGACACGAGGGGGCTTCTCTGTGAGCGAAGCGGTACTCTCTCTATCCGGTTCGTCACTACACGCTATCAGCGCCAGCATCGGGATACAGACCAAGAATAAAATCCAAAAGAACGCTAACCTTCGCATCCGATGCATCATCTTTCTAAGAGGAAGAGCTTTGACGGCGATCCTGTAGAAGACTGGCGTTGGCGGTTTGTGTAGGTTCTGTTGCGATCTCATGGAGACGGCCCGCGCGCCCTCGACCCGGAAACCGTTCGATGGCATTCATGACGGCAGGAGTATGATGACGATGACGGAACTTGTTCTAATTGCGGAAGACGATGCGGAGATCGCCGGTATCCTCGAAGCCTATTTTGCCCGCGAAGGCTTCCGCACCGTGCATGCCCGCGACGGGCAGGTCGCACTCGATCTGCACCGATCCTTGAAACCCGATATCGTCCTCGCTGATATCACCATGCCGCGCCTGGACGGCTTTGAGCTCCTCGCCGAGATCCAGAGACGGGGTCGCACGCCCGTCATCATGATCACGGCGCTTGATGAGGACGTCGACCGCCTACAGGGACTGCGCATCGGCGCGGACGACTATATTGTCAAGCCATTCAACCCGATTGAAGTCGTCGCACGAGCCAAGGCCGTGCTGCGTCGGGCAGGTTTGGCGCAGGCGGGGGCTGTAATCCGAGTAGGAAGCCTGGCCATCGATCTCGACAGCTATCAGGTCAAGATCGAGAAGGACGGTGGACCAGTTGCCGTTCCCCTGACACTGACCGAATTCAGGCTCCTTGCCCATCTCGCTCGGACACCCAACAAGGTCTTCTCGCGAGCCGAACTCGTCGACGCCTGCCTGCCCGGCTCTGACGCTTTGGATCGAACGATCGACAGTCATTTGAGCAAGCTTCGCAAGAAGCTCGAACAGGCGGGAGGCGAAGGCTTGTTGATCAGCATTCGAGGCGTTGGCTACCGCCTTGGGGTTGATCCATGATCATGAAGGGCCTTAGCCGGCAGATTTTGCTTGCCATGGCATCAGTCACCGTGGCGGCCGGTCTGCTCGTCTTCTTTGGCACCTATCTAGCCTTCACCATCCTCTTCTATTTCTCACCGTGGTCCGAGAACACGGACAATTGGCTGACGGGTTTCGATTTCATAATACTGGGCGTTCTGATCCTGATCGCACTGCTCGTCGCCGCGATCGCGTCGATCCGGTTGGCGCGCCGCATTCTCGAGCCGCTGGAATCCTTGGCGAAAAGTGCCCGGCAGATAAAGGACGGCGATCTTTCGGCCCGTGCCTTGCCCGGCGATCATTCTCTCGGGGAAACGGCCCTTCTTGTTGAGGACTTCAACGCCATGGCGCAGCGCCTGCAGGACATGGCCTCGGACATGAAGCTCTGGAATGCCACGATTGCCCATGAATTGCGGACACCTCTGACCATTCTCAAGGGCCGCCTGCAGGGCATGATCGATGGCGTTTTTGAGCCTGACGAAAAGTCGCTTCAGGCGCTTGTCCTGCAAGTCGATTCCCTGGCAAGGCTGGTGGAGGATCTGCGTACGGTAACCCTTGCCGATAGTGGTCACCTTGATCTTCGCCTGCAGCCTGTTCGGCTGAAGGACGAGATCCTCAAACTTGGTGCCGTGCTGGAGCAGGACCTGAAACAAGAAGGCTTCGAGCTGAAGCTCGACCTTTCCGATTTGACGGTCCAGGTTGATCCCATGCGGATCCGACAGGCCCTTCTCGCCCTCGTCACCAATGCACGCCGATACGCGCATCGAGGCGTCATCGAGATCAGCCTTGGCGTGGAGAGCAACCAGGTGATCCTGCGTGTCGTCGACGAAGGTCCAGGCCTTGCCCCGGACTTCGCCGATTCCGCGTTCGAACCTTTCCGGAGAGGCGGACAGTCCGGCTCGCTGGAGAAGGGCGGAAATGGTTTGGGTCTCTCCGTCGTCCGGGCGATCATCGAGGCTCATGGCGGGACAATCCGCTACACACCGTCTTACACTCGCGGTGCCATGTTCGAGATCGTTCTCGGTGAGGCAGTCGTGGGATCTGCAATTCAGAGCAGCTTCCCCGGATAGCTGAGGCTCCCTCCCCCTTGGCCATACGCCTCCACACATTCTCCACACGACCTCCACAACTCGGCAAGGCTAGGTTGCTAACTCTGTTTGACGAAAACATTCCAGGCCTTAGCAGGATGGCGTGCTTTCGATGACGGAAGACGTGGCTATGGGCGCAGAACATCGCTCAGCCTCCGCGAGCTATAGGAAAGGCGTAATGACCAATCACAACATCACCCTGTCGGTCGCCCATCCGGATGATCTCCCTGACTTCAAGGCAGAGCTCCAAGAAGCATTTTCGCTCGCAGTGATCGATACGTATGGGGCTCTGCCAGATGGCCCGATCCCTTCCGACGAAGACCTCGACAGCTCCATCAATGCATCGGGCGCTGTTACCTTGCATATTCTCTCAGACGGCAAGAAGGTCGGTGGTGCGGTCGTAACCATCAATGAGGAGACGCATCACAATGCGCTTGACCTCTTTTTCCTCAAGGTTGGCGAGCATGGCCAAGGGCTGGGTCATAAGGCGTGGCTTACAATAGAAGCGCGCTATCCGAAAACGATTACCTGGCAAACCCATACGCCTTATTTCGAGAAGCGGAACATCCACTTCTACGTGAACAAGTGCGGCTTCAAGATTATCGCGTTTCACCACGCCAAGTTCCCCGATGCACACAAACCAGGTCCGAGTGATCTGCCGGACGACGAAGGATTTCTGTTTGAGAAGGTGATGCGGTCAAACGGAGGAGATGTTGCACCTCGCCGGCGAACGGCTGCTTACAGGAAACCCTGAACGCCCGCTGATCGGCGGAAACGAAAGCGCAAAGCGGATCGAATCCTTGGAGAGGCTCTCCGGGGAAAGGAGCGGCCCCACGACGTGCGGGGCCGTCCTCATTCAGATTTCAGTCCGCTCGGCCAGTTCTAGCGCGTCCTCAATGTCGACGCCGAGATATCTGACTGTGTTCTCGATCTTGGTATGGCCAAGCAGGATCTGGATCGCTCGAAGATTGCCAGTGGCCTTGTAGATCATGGCAGCCTTCGTTCGCCGCAGGGAATGCGTACCGTAATCCTCCCGACGAAGCCCGATCGCCGTCACCCACTCATCGACCAGTCGGGCGTACTGCCGAGTGCTAAGATGATCTGCGTGGCCGACGCGACTGGGAAAGGCATAGTCATCGACTGTTCCCCCCCTTCGTTGAAGCCAGGCAAGCAGACTAGCTCTGACCTCCGTCGTGATTTCGAACTGCACGGGTCGTCCGGTCTTCTGCTGGACGACCATCGCCCGAGTTCGAATGTCGTGGCCGGTGACAAGTGTCCCGATCTTCAGCTTTACCAGATCAACAGCCACGGAGCTTGCTGTCGATCGCAAGATAGAAAAGCGCCCGATCTCGCATTCTTCCTTCACGGTCCAGGAAGAAGCGGACTGCCCAGATCTGACGCTGCTTCAGGGGCTTCTTGACGCTAACTTGCTTGCCCGCGTTCCAAGCCGGTCGACCCAGTGCGCCAGGATCATATTGTGAAATACCCATTTCAGTTCTCCTATGGCCACCATTGGCCACTGAGAGAACGCGCACCTTGGAGTAAGATGACGGGGCCGACTGATGACTATCCGCTCCTGTCGCATTTACTGCGTAAGCGGACACAGGAGGTTTGGTGAAAACTCACCTGCGGTCCCTGAACTCTTTCACGCTCATACCAACCCATGACCTGAAGGTCCTTTGGAAGTAGGAGGCATCCTGAAAGCCCAAACATTCCGCGATCTGGTTGATCGACATTTCTCCAGAGGCCATGAGCAATTTGGCCCTTTCCATACGGCGTCTGAGCACACGCTGGTACGGCGTTTCTCCGGTCGCCGACTTGAACGCCCTGCTGAAATGAAACCGGCTTAGGCCAGTGATTTCTGCAAGGGCTGACAGCGTCAAATCCGAACCGAGGTTCTCATCGATAAACTCTTCAACGAGAGCGAGAGATGCCCTGCCAAGAGGACGACCGGCTTTGAATTCATACGTCGATGCCTTGTGGATCGCCAAGACGGTAACGAGCCCCAACGCTTCTTCGTACAGACCGTCGGAATGATCTTGAGCCAATAGTCTCGCCCACTGGCGCATGTATCCCTCGACCTCCTCGCTCCGGTAATAGACCTTTTCATCAGCACGCTCGATGAAGCGCGCGCCAAGCTCTTCTCGCATGGAGGCAGGATCAAAATAGATGGCAGTAAACGAGTTCTTTCGTCTGCTCAGACTGGACCAGCCGGAGACACGCGCTCCGCGAGGGACATAGGTAAGCGTATGCCGTAGATCGCGGCGGTTGTCCTCCGCCCCATCTCCGGCACGGATCCCTCCATCTTCCAGTACAATGTCATGGTAGGCGCAGAAATGCAGGTTGCTGGTCCAGTCATAGCTGAAAGCGGCGCCTAAATCGGGACGGACGGTTTCCACGCTGAAACCGCTGTGTTTCCTCAGCATACGCCGTGGGGGCTGGGCGACGCCCTGGAGGTCAAGCAATTCTGTTTGTTCCATTCTCAGTACATTCTTGCGCTCTCGATCAAATTATTGCTACCTGAACTCTTACTGCGCGATCGGCTTTGGTGCACTCGCAGACAGGTTCAAACATTCATAACGCTCACACCACCGCATGCAAATCATCTGTCGACCATGGCCATGAAAACGGCGGCAGTCCCTCGACACCCCAAACATTCAGAGTCGCGACATGCACCGAAAGACATCCGTATTGACAGGTAGCCGAATGCTCGGCCTTGAGCGAAACGCCTTGATCGGACTGTTGGCTGCGATCGTGTTTTTCGTTGCAAGCTCAGCATTGTCTTTCTTTACTGTTCAAAACATCAGGGACAACAGCGCCCGGGTTACTCAAACCCATTCGTTAATTGTTGCTCTCGACCTGCTTCTGATTGACATACAGGACGCAGAGACGGGCCTAAGAGGCTATCTTCTTACAGGGGGGGATGAATATCTAGGTCCCTACAATCGCGCGATGTCTCAAGTCGGTAACCGCATTGAGATGCTCGAATCAATAGCGACACCCGAAATGCGGGAGCGTGGCGGTCCGTCCGAATTGCGAGCCTTTACTGTTTCCAAGCTGGAAACCATGAGGGAGACACTTCGGCTCTACCGGGAAGAAGGACAGTCCGCCGCATTGGCTCAACTGAGGACAGACCGCGGTCGCAGCGATATGGATGGCATTCGGGACACGGTCCAGCAAATGCGGCTTGAGGCAGGGGAAGAGCGTAGCGAGCACCTGCAACAACGAGACAGGGCATTTGTGATTGCATGGGCAAGCGGTGTCGCGACTGGTGCCGTAGGTATTATTCTGACATTGGTTATATCAGCACTGCTCAGGAAAACTGCGCTGGCCCAAAAGCGAGAGCAGTGGCTGAGGGAGGCCCAACTGGGCCTGGGGTCGGCTGTCTCCGGCGAACAACCACTTGCTAAGCTAGGCGAAAATGTTCTCGGCTTTTTGACAAACTATCTCGGCGCGGTCGCCGGAGCGATCTATGTCGAGAATGGGGGTCGGTTTCACCGTACGGCGGTCCACGGGGTGCCGTCTGGCGCAAACCTTCCAACGAGCTTTGGGGAGAATGACAGCCTCTTTGGACATGTCCTGAAAGATCACCGCCCGATCGCGGTTGGGGAGGTTCCTGACGGCTATATCAGTTTTGGCTCGGGCCTTGGGCAGCACAAGCCGCGCTATCTCGCCTTGGGACCGGCAATCGTCGAAGGCGATATCCGAGGCGTCTTTGAACTCGGTTTCCTGTCGCCTGTCAGCGATGACACCCTGTCGCTTCTCGAAAAAGCATCGGAAATCATTGCCGTCGCAATCAGGTCTGCAGAGTTCAGAGCAAGATTGCAGGCACTGCTGGAAGAAACTCAACGCCAGTCGGAAGAACTGCAGGTCCAAGGCGAGGAGCTACGCGTTTCGAACGAGGAGCTGGAAGAACAAGGACGCGCACTTCGCGAACAACAGGCGCGGCTGGAACAGCAGCAGGCGGAACTTGAACAGACCAATTCCCAGCTCGAAGAACAGGCAGAGGAACTGGAGCAGCAGCGAGACGACTTGGAGCGTTCGAAAGACGCGATTGAGGCCAAAGCTAAGGAAGTCGAACTTGCGAGCCGCTATAAATCCGATTTCCTGGCCAACATGTCGCATGAGCTGCGCACGCCGCTCAATTCCTCGCTGATCCTTGCCAAGCTTCTTGCCGACAATTCGGAAGGTAACCTCACGGCGCAGCAGGTGCAGTTCGCTCAAACGATCCAGTCGTCTGGCAATGACCTCCTGAACCTGATCAACGATATCCTTGACCTTTCAAAAATTGAGGCCGGGCATGTGGAGATTCACCCTGAGGCCGTGTCCATCGAGCGCACGCTCAGCGGGTTACGGCACATGTTTGAGCCGCTCGCATCAAATAAGGGCCTTCAGTTCAAAGCGTCTGTTGAAGCTGGCGTCCCAGCAGTGATCCAAACCGACCCGCAGCGCCTTGAGCAGATCCTCAAGAACCTGCTCGCCAATGCGCTGAAGTTTACGGAGTCAGGTAGCGTTTCGCTGGACGTTCGCCCCTACGGTGACAATCAGCTCGCCTTTGCGGTCAAGGATACGGGCATTGGGATCGCC
Organism: Rhizobium rhizoryzae; assembly: GCF_011046895.1. Taxonomy (NCBI): domain Bacteria; kingdom Pseudomonadati; phylum Pseudomonadota; class Alphaproteobacteria; order Hyphomicrobiales; family Rhizobiaceae; genus Affinirhizobium; species Affinirhizobium rhizoryzae. Next base: position 276,859 of record NZ_CP049250.1, read on the forward strand.
GAAGAACAGCAGAAGAGAATTTTTGAGGCATTCCATCAGGCCGACAGCACAATCAGCCGTAAATTCGGCGGCACTGGCCTTGGCCTGTCAATCTCACGCGAATTGGTGCGGTTGCTCGGCGGTCACTTCCTGCTCGAAAGCAAGGTCGGTGCCGGAAGCACCTTCACCATCGTCGTCCCCGCCGAGTTCGGTAGCACACTCGTAAAAGCACCACGGCAGGAGCCGGTTTATCAATCTCAACCGATAATGGCCCCAGTTCCGGCGCCTTTTGCCGAGATCGCGCCAGCAGAGCCGAAGGCCATTACCATCGTTGAGGATGACCGGGCAAAGGTTGCGGCAACAGAGCGAAAGCTCCTGATTGTTGAGGACGACCAGTCCTTTGCAACCATACTGCGCGATCTGGCGCGCGAGCTGAAGTTCAAAGCACTGGTGGCTGGCACGGCTCAAGAAGCGCTTGAGCTTGCTCATCAGTTCCTGCCGAACGCCGTTCTTCTTGATGTGGGTCTTCCCGATCAGTCAGGCCTTTCGGTGCTCGATCGCCTCAAGCGCGACGTCAGAACGCGCCACATCCCGGTCCATATACTCTCTGCCGAGGACTACTCCGATCGCGCGCTTTCACTCGGTGCAGTCGGCTATGCTTTGAAACCGGTTCAGCGCGATCGCTTGGTGTCCATGATCGAATCCCTTGGCGCAAAAGCCGAGCAGACGTTGCGGCGTGTGTTAATCGTTGAAGACAATACAGTGCAGCGCGAGGCATTGTCGAAGCTGTTGTCATCCCACGAAGTCGAAACTGCGGGAGCTGGCACAGCGGCCGAGTGTATAGCACTCTTGGCCGAAAAGACCTTTGACTGCATGGTGCTGGATCTGTCTTTGCCGGATGCATCGGGCTTCGCACTCCTGGAGACGCTCAGCCAGGAAGGCATGCACTCCTTCCCACCTGTCATCGTATACACGGGACGCGTTCTTTCGTCAGAAGAGGAACAGAGGCTGCGCCGCTACTCGAAGTCGATCATCATCAAGGGCGCAAAATCCCCCGAACGCTTGCTCGACGAAGTGACCCTCTTCCTGCACCAGGTCGTCTCCGAACTACCGGATGAGCAGCAACAGATGATCCGCAAGGCGCGCAATCGCGATGAACTCTTGGAAGGTCGCCGTATCCTGATCGTCGAAGACGACGTGCGAAACGTTTATGCGCTGACCAATATCCTTGAGCCGCGGGGCGTGCTGGTCGAGATCGCCCGAAACGGTGAGGAGGCACTCGACAAGCTGGAGCAATCGCGGAACAAGCCGGAAGCCAAGATCGATCTCGTGCTGATGGATGTGATGATGCCCGTCATGGATGGCCTCACCGCCACACGCCACATCCGTAAGAACTCAGCGTGGCAGAAACTACCGATCATCACCTTGACCGCAAAGGCGATGCCTGACGATCAGAAGCGCTGTATTGAAGCCGGTGCCAACGACTATATGGCCAAGCCACTCGACGTCGAAAAGCTGCTGTCACTCGTGCGCGTATGGATGCCGCAATGACGGAGATATTCGAAACGGTCGAGGACATCGAGATCCGGCTGCTGCTGGAGGCGCTCTATCATCGCTACCATTATGATTTTCGCAGCTACGCCATGTCGTCAATCCGTCGACGGTTGCGTCAGGCGCGCGAACAGTTGGGTTTTGCGACAATCTCGGCAATGCAGGAACGCGTTCTGCACCATCCGGACATGCTGGCCGACATGCTGCGCTATCTGACGGTTCAAGTCAGCGAGATGTTTAGGGATCCCTCCTATTTCGCGGCTATGCGTGAAAAGGTGATCCCGCATCTGCGCACCTACCCTTCCTTGAAGATCTGGATTGCTGGCTGCAGCTCAGGCGAGGAGCTCTATTCCTTCGTCATCATGTTTCGTGAAGAGGGGCTGGAGGATCGCACCCTTTTTTATGCAACGGATATTAATCCAGATGCGCTCTCGCAGGCTGAGGCTGGCGTTTACGACATCGAGCGGGTCAGATTGTTCACCGAGAACCACCGAGAATCCGGCGGCAAGGGGTCCTTATCTAACTATTATACGACGGGCTACAATCGCTGCATTCTGGACAAAAGCCTGCGGCGCAACGTCGTTTTTTCAGACCACAGCCTTGTGACGGACCAGGTTTTTGGGGAGATGCAGCTTGTCTCCTGTCGCAATGTCATGATCTATTTCGACCGGAACTTACAGGACAGAGCCGTCGGCCTGTTTCGCGAGGCTTTGCCACGCAATGGTTTCTTGGGCTTAGGATCAAAGGAAACGCTTCGCTTTTCAGCGCATGCCGATAGCTTCCGGGAATTCGTCCGTGAGGAGAAAATCTATCAAAGGATCGGCTCATGAAAGACGATCCAAAGGGGGCAGTCATAATTGGCGCCTCTGCCGGCGCGCTTGAAGCCCTGTCGGCAATATTGCCGCGCCTGCCTGCGACGTTCCCTTACCCTATTTTTGTTATTGTGCACTTGCCGCCTAAGAAACGCAGTGTCCTGGCTGCGATCTTCGATCTCAAATGTCAACTTCGCGCGATTGAGGCGGAGGACAAGGAACCAGTCGAGGCGGGAACCATCTACTTCGCTCCTCCTGACTATCATCTCCTGCTTGAGGGGCGAGCGCATATCGCATTGTCCAGCGATGAAGAGGTCCTGTTCTCCCGGCCTTCGATCGACGTGGCATTTGAGAGCGCGGCCGAGGTGTGGGGACCGCAACTGACGGCCGTAATCCTGACAGGTGCCAATCATGATGGGGCTCGCGGGCTCGCGGCCGTCATGCGCTCTGGAGGCACAGCAGTCATCCAGAATCCATCCGAGGCTTATGCCCAAGCTATGCCTGAGGCTGCCATGCGCGCATGCCCCAGCGCCAATATTCTCAACTTGTCGAATATTTCGACCTTTTTGCAGAACATCTAAAATGAAGACCGATGTCACCTTCCTTCTCGTGGACGACCTTCCAGAGAACCTGTTGTCTCTGGAGGCGCTTCTCCATCGTGACGACCTGAGACTGTTGAAGGCGAGATCGGGTGATGAAGCGCTCGAACTCCTGCTGAAACATGATGTGGCCCTTGCACTCATTGATGTTCAGATGCCTGGGCTGAACGGCTTTGAGCTCGCCGAACTGATGCGCGGCAATGAACGAACAAAGCGAGTGCCAATCATCTTTGTAACTGCGGGTTCCCACTCTGCCGAACGGCGATTTCAAGGTTATGAAGCGGGTGCCGTCGATTTCATCCAGAAGCCGATCGAGCCAAATATCCTGCGCAGCAAGGCAGAGACCTTTGCCGAATTGTATCGGCAGCGACGAATGATTGCGGAACAACGGGATAGGCTCGAAGAGCAGACACAGGCACTTAAGATGGCTGATACTCGCAAAAACGAGTTTATCAGCGTGCTTGGGCACGAGTTGCGTAATCCACTCGCTGCACTTAACGGCGGCTTGAAGTTGCTTGCGAGAAAACCCGATGCTGCCAAGATGGAGCAGATCCAAAGCCTGATGCAGCAACAGATGGACCATATCGTCAGGCTTGTTGATGATCTGCTCGACGTGTCCCGGATAACGCAGGGCAAAATCAGCTTAGTGATGTCTGAATTCGACCTGAAGGAGGTGATCACCACTTCGGTAGAGATGACGAGACAGGCTTTTGAGGAACAAGACCATGCTGTGAGCATCAACGTTCCGGAGCAGCCCTGCACCATAATTGCCGACAAAGTGCGGCTGACGCAGTGTGTTTCAAACCTTCTGAACAATGCTGCTAAATACACGCCAGCGGGTGGTCAGATCAAAGTTGTGCTAGAGTCTCATACAAATGCCTATCGCGTAAGTGTTGCCGACAATGGACTGGGACTCACTCCAGAAGATTCAAAGTCTATCTTTAAGATGTTCGAACAAGTCGAGAAACATCGGGACCATGCGCATGAAGGGCTGGGAATCGGACTTGCGCTCGTCAAGCAGCTTATGGAGTTGCACGGCGGTGATGTCTCCGTCAGTAGCCGTGGTCCGGGTCTAGGAAGCACATTTATCCTTGAGTTGCCGATTTTGGCTGAACGAACGCTTTAGCGGCGAACGACTGCTTTTAGGTTCATGTCAGAATGTACTATATAACCGACTTGAGGGCGCAAATCGGAAATTGTTTCCGCGAGGGGCCGCAACGCGACAATCCACTTCCATCTGTCTAGCTGATGAAGTTGACATCGCGCTGAAGCTGTAAAGGCGGATGAGACCCGCGGCAGAAGAGTACGCCCGTATCGCGGCACCTGTGCGTATCCATGTGAATGTATCAAGGATTTGCCACGGTCACCGCTTCTTCCTTCCTACATCATCCCTCTTGGAACGCCTCCTCCCGCCTCTTCCTGACCGACGGCAGAACAACCAGCAGCAACATGATTGCCGCAATCACGAGAAGGCTCGCGCTCAGCGGCCGGGTGAAGAGTACGCTCGGGTCACCCTTGGAGAAAAGAAGCGTGCGTCGCAGGAATTCTTCCATCATGGGCCCGAGGATAAAGGCGAGCAGCATCGGCGCCGGCTCGACGTCCAGCTTGCGGAAGAGGTAGCCTACCGCGCCAAACAGCGCCATGGCATAGACATCGAACAGGCTGTTGTTGACGCTGAAGACGCCGATGGCACACAGAGCGATGATGGTGGGGAACAGGAAGTGATATGGAATGGCGATCATGCGCACCCAGAGGCCGATGAGCGGCAGGTTGAGCACGAGCAGCATCAGATTGCCAATCCACATCGAAGCGATCAGCCCCCAGAATAGCGTCGGCTGCTCCGTCATTACCGAAGGCCCCGGCTGAATGCCCTGGATGAGCATGGCGCCTATCATCAGCGCCATCACCGAATTCGATGGCAGGCCGAGGGTCAGCATCGGGATGAACGACGTTTGTGCACCGGCATTGTTGGCCGATTCCGGCCCCGCCACCCCTTCAATTGCTCCCTTGCCGAAACGCTCCGGCTCCTTCGAGAGGCGCTTCTCCAGCGAATAGGAGCCAAACGAAGCGAGTGCTGCTCCACCGCCGGGAAGGATGCCGAGCACCGAACCCAGCGCCGTGCCACGAAAAATCGGGCCAATGATTCGGCGCCAGTCCTCGCGTGTCGGCATGAGGCCGGTTACCTTACGGGTAAGCAGTGTACGCTCCCCCTCCGCCTCCAGATTGGCAACAATCTCGCCCAGTCCGAAGATGCCCATGGCGAGGACGACGAAATTGATACCATCGGAGAGCATGGGCACATCGAAAGTGAAACGCGGAACGGCAGAGTTGACGTCCGTTCCGACCATGCCGAGCAGCAATCCCGTCAAGATCATGCCGAAGGCCTGCAACAGCGAACCGGATGCCATAACAATAGAGGCAATCAGGCCAAGTACCATCAGGGCGAAGTATTCTGCTGGCCCGAACTGTAGCGCCACGACCGCCAGGGCGGGTGCAAAGAGCGCAATAAGCAGCGTCGAGATCGTTCCGGCGATAAACGAGCCGATGGCCGCAGTCGAAAGCGCCCGACCCGCTTGGCCCTGACGGGCCATCTGATGTCCGTCGAGCGCGGTCACCACGGAAGACGGTTCACCAGGCAAATTGACAAGAATAGCAGTTGTGGAGCCCCCATACTGGGCACCGTAATAAATGCCCGCCAGCATGATGAGTGCCGTTTCCGGGGGAAGGCCGAAGGTCAGCGGCAAGAGCATCGCAATTGTTGCGACCGGGCCGAGGCCCGGCAGCACGCCGATGGCGGTGCCGAGAAAGACGCCGAGCAGGCAATAACCGAGATTGGTGATCGACGAGGCAACCGTGAGCCCCATCCAGAGATTTGACAGCATATCCATTGGATGGTCCTCAGGAAGCGAACAGAAGCGAAAGCCAACTTCCGGTCAGCGGCATGGGCACTCCCAGACCCTTGACGAAAACCAGCGTGCAAACCGCAACAAGCGCCACGAGAGCGGCAAGCGAGCGTACCGAAAGGGCAAAATGATCGCTTGCAAGGGCGGACACCAACAGAAGCACGGTCAGCGCCACTGGCAACCCTGCTCCTGTCAGCAAGAGGCCGAACAAGCATACCGATGCCGTGACCAGCAGCAGCCCTTTCCAGTTGACAGGGCCAACTGGCTCCCCATCCAGACGGAAGCTTCGCAGCAGTGATACGAGAGCAACCAGGATTAGCAGACTGGAAATGATCCTCGGAAAATATCCAGGCCCCATGCGGCCGGCCGTGCCGAAACCATAATCGGTTGCGATTACGAAACCGGCTATGCCCAGCGCTCCATAGAGCAGTGCACTGCCAAACTCTTTGGTCGATTTTATTCTCAGTGTCATACTATCCTCCCGGTTTATCCTTGGCCTGGCTCGGCGGGCCATCCGGGGCGCTAGATGGCGCCAGAAGCACCGAGTGCCCCTCGACCTCGTGCATGGTGATCAATGAAAGTCCGTAGGGCGCGTGCGGATCGCTCCATCGGCTTTTCAGCCGCGCATAAAGCGCCTCGGCCTGTTCCTGGGCGCTGTAGCCAATCAGGTGAAAGAAGCCTTCTCGCTCAGCCTCCACGTCGCTGCGGCCTAGAAGGACGATCGAGATATCCTCCGGCACTCGAATGCCGCGCGCATGCAGGCCTGCTCGAAGTCGTTGGCCGCTCTCGATGCCCCAGACGAGCACGCCCCGCCGTTTTTCTCCAGGCTCGCGGGCGATGGCTGCCAGCCGCTCCAGCACGGCCAGTTCGAACTCGCGCGATGGCAGGGAAGGCAGCAGGTCGGGCTCATGCAGCAGCGTGGCGTACGGGGCCTCCTCCCGAATCTGGCGGTAGCGATGCAGACCGAGTTCATTGGCAAGAAAGGAGTTCGCCGTCGTGATATAATGGATATCCTGATGCCCGCTTGTCGCCAGCAGGCGGACCGCCCGTTCGACCGGCCTACCCCATTCGAAGCCCACGGCATCGACATCCGTGCCGACCAGCCATGCGCCGTCGACGATGACATTGTCCGATTTGCGGCGGAGCGATGCCAGCATCTCGACCGGCATCTGCTCGAAAGAGTTCTGGATGACGCAGGCATCAAATCGCGGCAGCGACTGCAGCACGCGGCGGGCATGATCGGCATTGGAATAGCCGACCTCGAGCGTCATATCGCCACCATCTGTCACCATGGCTTGTAGCCGATCCATAACGAAACGGGCCCGTTGCGTGGCGCTTGGTCGGCGCAGCAGAATGACGCTGCGCCCCTTTTGTGGCAGGATGCGCGTGCCTGCCGCAGAGGGATTAGCGCTGCTTCCGACGAAAAAGGTGCCACGCCCGACCTGCGCATCGACGAGCCCTTCTTCTTTCAGAGCCTGAAGCGCACGCTGCACCCCAGGCTGCGATATCTTGAAATCGCGCATAAGGCTGCGAACCGTCGGCAGACGATCTCCCGGCTGAGCCGTCGTAGCAAGCGATTTCAGATAGTCCTGCAGTTTCTCGATCTTCTCCATACCAGCCTCCTATCACAATACAAATTGTATCATCAAGAATGTATTTCTTTCTCATGATCGAATTTGCATTGCCTATTCCACATGTAAAATCTAACAAATACTGGAAACCAGCACTAGGCTGATTTAATACAATATGTATCACATGGAGGAGGATTTCAAATGTTTCGCAGGATTGGATATACTTTGGCGGGTCTGGCGTTGGCACTTGGGGTCATTGTTCCAGTTGCCGCGCCAGTAGCTCTGGCGCAGTCGGATGCTCCGCTGACATTGCTGGTCGGCTATTCGGCTGGCGGCAGCGCAGACCTAGCTGCGCGCATCATTGCGCCGGAGATCTCCGCCCGCATTGGCCGCACCGTCATCGTCGAAAATGCGACCGGCGCCAGCGGCATGATCGCACTGCAGAAACTGGTCAATGGAGCAGCCGACGGCAACACCATCTACTATGGCGGCTTCGACACGGTGGCAGTGCCTATGACCAACGCCAAAGTAAAGATTAATTGGGAGGCGGATACGATCGCGATTGGCCGCACGACAACGACCTCCATGGCGATGGTTGTGCCGGCCCAGTCCGAACACAAGGACATGGCAGCGCTCATCGCCGCCGCAAAGGCAGCACCGGAAAGCGTCAGCTACGGTTCTCCCGGAATAGGCTCTGCACAGCATTTGCTGGGCGAGATCATTGCCCAACGTGCGGGCGTTAAAATGCTGCACGCGCCTTATCGCGGCGGCGCGCAGGTGACCAATGATCTCCTCGCCGGCGTTCTGGATTCCGCGGTTCTCACGCTATCTACGGCCTTGCCGCTTGCCAAGGAAGGCAAGATCCGGGTGCTGGCCGTTTCGGGAACCGAGCGTGCCGCGCAGCTTCCGGACGTGCCGACGCTGTCCGAGCTGCCGGGGCTAAACGGCCTGTCACTGCCGTTGTGGCAGGGCGTGTTTGCCAAGGCCGGGTCAAAGCCGGACTTTGTCACTGCGCTGGATAAGGCGATTGCGGAAGCCCTGGCGACGCCGACCGTGCAGAAGCGCTATGCCGACGTGGGCTTCACCGCAGCACCGCTTGCCTCTGCTACCTTCAAGACTTTCGTCGGGCAGCAGGCCGCCACCTACAAGGGTGTCATCGACAGCGCAAAGATCGTTTCGGAATAAATCATTGGTATCGCGGCGTTGCGATTTTCGTGGCGCCGCGGCTTTTTTCGTTCAAAGATTGACTGAGGTTACCGCATGACCATCGGCATGTTCACGTCCTTTATCACCCGGCACTGGTTTAGCCCGACCGCGATCCGCATCTGGTCGGACGACGCGACCCTGCAGGCATGGCTGGATGTGGAGGCGGCGCTGGCACGCGCCCAGGCAGAGCTCCAGATGATCCCGCAGGACGCCGCAGACCGGATCGCAAGCTGCTGCCGCGCCGAAGGTTTCGATCACGAACGCCTCAGTCGCGAAATTGCCTTCGCGCAACATCCCTTTGTGCCCGTGCTCAAGCAATTGGAAGAACGCTGCGGCGAGCCGGCGGCTGGCTACGTGCACTGGGGCGCCACCACCCAGAACATCTTCGACACAGCAATTGCTCTTCAGTTGAAGCAAACCCATGCGCATCTAACCGACGTAGTGCAGCGGTGCGAGGATCATGCCAGCCGGCTTGCCGATCAGCATAAGGCGACCCTGCAAGCTGGTCGCACTCATGGACAGCACGCCTTGCCAATGACGTTCGGCTTCAAAGCCGCTGCTTGGTATGCCGAACTGCGCCGCGGAAGGGAGCGCCTTCAAGCAAGGGCAGATGGCGCCTTCCTCACATACTTCGGCGGAGCCATTGGGACGTTCGCGGCCATGGGCGGCAAGGGTCGGGCCGTGGAAGAAGCGGCCGCCAGCCTGCTTGGCCTTGCGCCTGCAAGGCTGCCGGTGCGCTCGTCCTTTGATCGGGTGGCAGATTATCTTGGCGGCTTTGCCCTCTTGGCTGGCACGCTACAGAAGATCGCTGGCGACATCGTCTTCATGCAGAGGACAGAAATAGGTGAAGTGGAAGAAGCCTTCCACATGGGCAAGGTTGGCAGCTCGACCATGGCCCAGAAGCGAAACCCCTCGGCAGCCCTCGTTCTGGTGAGCCTCTGCCGCCTTTTGAAGGCACGCGTGCCGCTCATCCTGTCAAGCATGGTTCGCATGGACGAAGGTGATTCATCGGCCACCAACGTGTCCGACATAGTCGTAAGCGAGATGGCGATCCTGGCTGCATCGATCGCCGAAGCCGCAGAACGCGTGCTCGGCAGTCTCCAGGTGAACGAGGCGGCCATGGCCCGTAATCTTGAGCTCACACAAGGGTTGATCATGTCTGAAGCGGCCATGATGCAGCTATCTCCAATGATCGGGCGCCACAGGGCCCATCATCTTCTCTACGAGGCCGCCCAGGAAACAGCCACGCGCGGAACGCCATTCGTTGAAACAATGCGGCATGCCCTACACAGTGTCGAGCTCGGCGACGTGCACTTGGCTCTCTCTCCATCGGCATATCTCGGCGAGATCAGGGAGATTATCAGGGGCGGCTCGAGTGATGAGGAGCCGCAGTCGTAAGGGGATGTAATCGCGAGCCGAGCCCGTCGTAACCACGACAGGCTCGGCGGCTTAGATCTCGTTCCTCCGCAAGGTCAAATCAAAGTTGCTGCGCTCGAAAAACTCACGACTCAACGTCTGCAGTGACGGCAAAAATGCTGCCGTGCGCTTCATCGCGGCGAGACTGCAAAGTCAAAGTCTGAGAGCGGAAATTATTGCCGCTCTGGCGCCCTATTGACGGATATCCAAAGCCAGGGCACAACGGTGGCATCCATGGTTGCTTGCGATTGGAAAACAGAGGGAATTTCAAGGCTTTTTCATTAACCCATTGAAATCATGTGAGAATCCAGGTCTCCCAAGCAAGTCATTTTTGACTGATTTTTCGATCCAGATTAGCGATTATCTCCCTCGCGGGAAAGTGGCGTCTTCACAATAAGTTAAGCGATCTCGGCCGCAATTTTTTGGCCATCCGTCGCGTTCGAAGGCGGCTAGCAAAAATTGGCTGGGGACCCGCAAGCACTGATTACAACCTAGGCCGATAGTAGACGGGCCATTTCAAACTCTTCGCATCGAGAAGCAGACATGGATGAATGCAAGCACTCAGATGCCGATGCTTTCCGCTGCGATGGCCGAGCAATGTTGTCTCAGGCGAGCCTGCAGCGCCTCGATGCATGGCCCCTCCTCTTCCTGAAGATTACGAGGCAGCCGTGTCCTCAAGTTGGAACGGGGGCCGGCTTTGCGGACTATATTCGTATGCTCGATCGGGAGCACGGACCAGAGCCGGAGCTACGGCTCTTCTGTTGCATCTGCCCGAGTCGATGACTACGCTTACCATAGCTTGGTCGAGGCGACGCAGCCTGGAACCTTCAGCCCCGCGCGACACGGTTATCGTTTCGCCTTTACCAGTCGCGCACCGGGCTCCGACGGATCAGCTCGATGAATGCGCGCAGCTTGGACGGTATATGCCGCCTGTTTGCGAAGTAGAGACTGAGGCCCGGATAGGAAGGCGACCAGTCCTCGAGAACGGGTACGAGATCGCCGGAAGCGATATGGCGCGCGACAGCATGTTCACCCAGGTATGCGAGCCCGAAACCGGCGAGAGCCGCCTCCAGTATTAGGTCGGATGCATCGAATGTGAGATGACCCGAGACATCGATCAGGACGGTTTCACCGCGCCTTTCAAACTCCCAACGATAGAGCCTTCCGCCCGTCATGCGCATCTGAATACAGCGATGCCGGGACAGATCGCCGGGGACGACGGGCTTGTCACGACCTTCGAAATAGTGCGGCGAGCCAACCACGAAGGAGCGCATTTTCGAAATGATGGGCACTGCGATCATGTCGGGTGAAATTGCCTCGGTGAGACGAATGCCGGCATCGAAGCCCTTGCCGATCACATCGACCAGCGCATTCTCGGTGACCACTTCCAGTTCCACTTCCGGATAACGGCGGGCATATTCCAGTAGAAGCGGTTGGAGCAGGATACGTGCCGCGCCCGGCGCCATGTTCAGCCGCAGCCTTCCAGACGGCCGATCGGCATGTTCCCCGACATTCTCGATGGCTTTTTCCAGCGTCTGCAGGGCTGGGCCGATTTCGGATAGGAATTGCTCCCCTGCCGCGGAAAGAGCCACGCTTCTGGTGGTTCGGTTGAACAGCCTGACGGCAAGGCGTTCCTCCAGCGCCGCGATTGCATGGCTCAAAGCCGATGATGACATACCTAACTCGCGCGCGGCAGCCCGGAATCCGCCATGGCGAGCCACCGCAGCAACCGCCTCCAATTCGATGAGGCTCGCCCTCATTGCGCGATCCAGTTCATCAGCTCGTCCACTTTTGTCCTACTATTCGCAACACATAACGGATGTCATTTTTCCCGTGAAGTCATTGCAGGAGAAACGACATGCATATCATCGAGCGCATTTACATTGACGGCGCCTTCGTCGAACCTCATGGCACCCAATGGGCGCCGCTCTTCAATCCGGCCACAGAGGAACAGATTGGTACCGTGCGCCTGGCCGATGCGGAGGATGCCGATCGCGCGGTGGCGGCCGCTAAGCGCACCTTTACAGCTTTCTCCAACACCTCCAGGGAAGAACGGATCGAGATGCTCCGCCGGCTGCACGCGGCCGTGGCCGACCGTGCAAGCGATCTCGTCGAGGCCATGCGCGAAGAATATGGCGCTCCATCAAGCTTCATCGATTTTTCGGCGCCGAGAGCGGGCAACGTCTTTCTCGACATGGCCAAGACACTGGAAGCCTATGAGTTCAGACGCCGTATCGGCGGTGCAGAAGTCGAGATGCGTCCCTCTGGTGTCGCCGTCGCAATCACCCCCTGGAACAGCAATTACAGTTTCATATGCGGAAAACTCTCTGCTGCGATCGCCGCGGGCGCCACGATGGTGATCAAGCCTTCGGAAATGAGCGCCATCCAGACCAGAGTGATCACGGAATGCCTGCACGCCGCAGGGCTGCCCGATGGCGTCTTCAACATCGTCACCGGCGACGGAGCGGTCGTCGGCGCCGCACTGGCGGCCCACCGCGACGTGTCGAAAATCACCTTCACCGGATCGACGGCCACAGGCCGGACGATTGTCCGCATGGCCGCCGAAACCATGAAGCGCGTGACGATGGAACTCGGCGGCAAGGGCCCCAGCATCATTCTCGATGATGCCGATCTCGACGTCGTTATTCCACAGGTGCTTGCTGCGGGATTCCTGAACAGCAGTCAGGCCTGCATAGCCGGAACACGCATTCTTGCACCACTCGCCAGGTTCGGTGAAATCGAAGGCCGCCTTCAGGAGGCGGTCAAGGATTTCAAGGTGGGCGACCCCAAGGACAAAAGCGTCCGCATCGGCCCGATGGTCAGCCAGAAACAATGGGACCGCGTCCAGTCCTATATCAGGCTGGGCCAGGAAGAAGGCGCTCGGCTGCTCGCCGGTGGCGAGGGACGGCCGGAAGGTCTGTCGCGCGGCTGGTTCGTGCGTCCCACCATATTTACCGGCGTGAACAACGGCATGCGCATCGCCCGCGAGGAGATCTTCGGGCCAGTCCTGTCCCTTATTCCGTATCACGACGAGGAAGAGGCCGTCGCGGTAGCAAACGACACCGATTACGGCCTGCAGGCGCAGGTCTTTTCATCCGATGTTTTGCGAGCACGGCGTGTGGCAGGCAGGATCATGGCAGGCCGGGTCATTCTCAATGGCGCTCCTCACGAACCGCTGGCACCATTCGGCGGCTTCAAGCAATCCGGCTTCGGACGGGAATTCGGTGTCTTCGGCCTTGAGGCATTTCTCGAACCGCGTGCAATCCTTGGCTGAGGAGCAGACACATTTCAGAGTGAGGCAGTGGGCAATTTGCGCCGTCGTCTCACGAATTGGACGAGGTGCGGCCAGCGAGATCCAGCCGCCCGTTCAGCCCGACATTTTCGAGGAAGGCGTCATCATGGCTGACGATCAGGAGCGCACCGTCATAGGCTCGCAGCACCGCTTCGATCGTCTCGATCGACTCGATGTCGAGATGATTGGTCGGTTCATCCAGGATCAACAATGACGGAGGAGTGGAACCGCCGAGCACGCAGGCAAGGCCCGCACGCAGAATCTGTCCGCCGCTCAAGGTTTCCACACGCTGGAGGGCGGCGTCGGCGCGAAAGCGAAAGCTGGCCAGGGCGGCCCGGCAAGCATTTTCAGTTGCTCCGGGGTTCAGTCGCTTGAAATTACCGAGGATGTTCTTGCTGCGATCGAGAAGGTTGACACTTTGGTCCAGCATGGTTGCAGGGACAGAAAGCGTGACCTTACCGGCTATGGGCATGATCTCTCCCGTGATCACCCTCAGGAGCGTAGTCTTGCCTGATCCGTTCGGGCCCGAAATCGCTATACGCTCGGGACCGACCAGCGAAAAGGACAAATCACGGATGATGGGATGTCCCTTGTCATAGCCCGCCGCAACGCGATCAAGTGACAGGACCGCCTTGCCGGCAGGCAGGTTCGCCGGGGGCAGATGGATCGAAAAAGGCTGGAGCACTTCGACTCTCGCCTTGGCGGATGCAACCGCGCCCAAGGCATCGGCGCGCTGTCGCTCGGCGAGTTCCGCGACCTTGCCTCGACTAGCCTCTGCGATGCTTTTCCGTCGACCGAGGAGAATCTTCGGCATGTCTCCTTTTTCTGCCATGCGGTTACCAGCGGCATTCCGTCGGTCCTGTCGTTCCGCCAGCGCCTTCGCCTTGCGGTCGATTTCGTCGGCAGTTTTTTGAGCATGAGCGAGGCTCTGTTCCGCAGCATTCAGCTCGATCGCCTTTGCCGACCGATAGTCGCTCCAATTGCCGCCATAGCGCTTCGCTCCAAGAGTGGTCAGTTCAACAATGGCATCCATGTTCTCAAGCAATCCGCGATCATGGCTGATGACGATGGCTCCACCTTTCCATCTCTTGAGGAAATCGATGACTGCCTGCCGACCGGCGCTGTCCAGGTTGTTGGTCGGTTCATCCAAAAGCAGAAAGTCAGGCTCGTGAAACAGGGCTGCAGCGAGAGCGGCCCGCGTGCGCTGTCCGCCGGATAAATGGCTGAGCAACGTATCCGCTTCGGCATGGAGGTCGAAGCGGACGAGGGCCGCATGGATTCTTTCCCTGATGGTCCAGTCTGCCTCCGCAAGTTCCTCCAGGCTGGCTCGCCCGGTTCCTGCTCGGGTCAGCACGTCGATTGTGTGCCTTGTACCGAAAAGGTCCGCCACCGTCTCATTAGGATCGACGTCCAGCATCTGTCGGACGAGCGCGATCTTGCCCTCGGCGGAGATTGTTCCCCCGGACGGAGAAAGCACGCCGGCGATAATTTTGAGCAGGGTCGTTTTGCCTACCCCGTTTCGCCCGACCAGACCGACCCGCTCTTGTCCCACCGACAGGTCCAGGCCCTGAAAAACCGGATCCCCCTGCGGTCTTGTCCAGGAAATCCGCGAAAGCACAATTGACGGCATATGAAACCTGTTGCATGAAATTAACAGCACGATATCGTGCTTTTATCGGATACTGCAGGTTCAGGCAATGGTCACCAGCATCAAGTTCTTCTCGCTTCAACTGACTTGTGCCCCATGACGACAGCACCGCCACGTCCTGGTGGACGACCGACACGCGAGGAGGCAGCGAAGCTCACCACGCAGATTCTGGATGACGCTCGAGCCATTTTTGCATCGAAGGGTGTTGCAAATGCCTCAATGGAAGAAATCGCTGCGCGACAGGCAATCTCGAAACATACACTTTACCGGCGCTACCCGAACAAGCAGGCGCTTCTCGAGGCGGTGGTCGAGCGCGACCTTGTCAGGTTTCGTGCAACACTCGCGCAGGCGGCAAAGCAGCATAAGGAGCCTTTGCTCGCCCTCCGAGCCGTTGCCTTCCAGTATTTTGAGTTTGGCACCGACAGGGACTATTCCGCTTTCTACCTGTCGGTCACGGCAGAGGCGGTTCTCTCCCCGTCTCTCCGAGAACGGCTGGCCGACTGGTCGAGGATCGCACTGGAACCCGTGATGGACGCGATCATCGCTGCTCAGGCTTCCGGCGCCGTCGTAACGGGCGACGCATCCGAAATATGCGCTGTCCTTATAGATCTGCTCGAAGGCGCCAATAACCGCATTCGCCGTGGCTTGCGGGACACTTCCGATGCAGCCGAACTCCTTCGGGTTTTCGAAAGCCGGTGGACCATTTTCCAGACTGCCCTGACACCGAAGTCCGATTGACCGGAGACAAGAACTCGTGACGACAATCAACAATTCCAGCGACCTGTCCGAGATGCTCAACAAGGCGTTCGAAAAATTGGATCGAGACGGGGACGGAAAACTCAACGGCGACGAATTCAAGACCTTCAACGAACTCCTCAAACCCGGCATCGCTGTCAACAAGGAGGGCAAGCCAACCGTCGATTATAAAGAACGCATGGACCACGACGACGACGGGTGGGTCAGCCAGGATGAAATGAATTCGACACCTCTCTTGATGCCGGCAGACCTGTGCGATCCGAGCCTGAAATCAATGCTGGACTACCTGCTTCTGAAGGCTGATCCGTCAGCAATCGAAGCTGCACGCTTGGTGACGGAAGATGGAGAACAGGGCTGACAGCACCAGGGAGCGACCGGCCCAAAGCCGCTCCCTTCCCTTCTTCCAGCATGACCATCCTTGAAAACCGACCGCCAGAGCGACGATACCCAGGGGCGATGGTTCCGGGGACAAGACGTCATAGATGCAGGGGGCTGCAAGAACGGCAAGCAGCAGCAAGCCCACGATCAGTCATTTCATGGCAAAACCCACGACGCGGCGTTTGTGCTCAGGCGAGTTTGAGCTCGACAGCGATATTGCCGCGCGTGGCCTTCGAATAAGGGCAGATCTGGTGGGCTGCATCGATCAGCGCGCGCGCCTGGTCAGGATCGATACCTGGCAGGCTGACGTTCAGGCGCGCCTGCAGGTGAAAGGCGTCTCCGGTCATCCCGAGATCTACTTCCGCGGCGATGGCCGTCTCTGCCGGCAGGCGGACCCCTTGCGTGGCGGCGGCCCTGCCAAGGGCACCGATGAAGCAGGCTGACCAGCCGGCCGCGAAGAGCTGCTCGGGATTGGTTCCGGGCTTGCCGCTGCGAGGAGGCGAAAGCTTGACGTCGAGTTGTCCATCGTCGCTGTGCGCCGCGCCATCACGTCCGCCGGTTGTATGGGTCCTGCCGGTATAGAGGATCTTGTCGATCATGGTCATGAAACACTCCTTTTTCTGTCGCACCCGCGACTTGGTTGACGGAGGTGTTTTGCCGTATGCAGGTATCCGGCATGTTTCGAGCCGGGGCATTTTTGTATCGCCGTGTAGCGCGATGCTGCGCCTCGTCAGGGCAGCGTCACTTCGGCAACAAGTCCGCCGCCGGGGCGATTGTAGATCCGCACCTCACTGCCGAGCGAGACCGCGAGCTGCTGGGAGATTGCCAGACCGAGCCCCGTGCCTCCCGTCTCCCGGTTACGGGAAGTTTCGAGACGATAGAAGGGCTGCATCGCGGCCTGCAACTTGTCCTTGGGAATCCCAGGCCCGTTGTCCTTGACCGCAATGACGATATGCCCCTCGCCCGATCTTTCGACGCCGATTTCCGCGGAACCGGCAAACTTCAGGGCGTTGTCGATGAAATTGGTCAGGACTCTGCGCAGTGCGTAGGGCTTGGTCAGGACCGTTCCCCGGACAATAC
Organism: Rhizobium rhizoryzae; assembly: GCF_011046895.1. Classification (NCBI taxonomy): domain Bacteria; kingdom Pseudomonadati; phylum Pseudomonadota; class Alphaproteobacteria; order Hyphomicrobiales; family Rhizobiaceae; genus Affinirhizobium; species Affinirhizobium rhizoryzae. The sequence continues at coordinate 294,050 of NZ_CP049250.1, forward strand.
CGGCAACGGAGACCGCCTTCCCCGTATCCTGGTAATCATAGGCAATGCTGTCGATGAAGGAGGCGAGATCGATGCGCGCGTTCTTCTCCCCATTGCCGTGCGAACTGCGTGCATAGGCGATCCCGTCCTGCACTAGACGCTCGATCTCGCGCAGATCATTGATCAGCTTGTCCTTCTCGGGGCTGTCGTCAGCCATGTCGGCACGAAGCCGCATGCGCGTGATCGGCGTCTGAAGATCATGAGAGATTGCCGCCAGAATCTGCACGCGTTCTTCCAGGTAATGCGCGATGCGGTCACGCATGGCATTGAAGGCGCGGGCAGCATGGGCAACCTCGCTGGGACCGCCCTCGGTCAGGGAAGAACCCGGCTTGGCCGGATCGAGTGCGTTGGCGGCGGCGGCGAGCGCGCTCAGCGGACGAATTGCGAGACGCACCGCAAACCAGGTGCAGAAGATGAGCAGGACCATCTGGGCTGCGAACAAATATGGCAGCCACTTGGCCAAGGGCATGACCCCGCGCGGTGTCACATCGATTGTCAGCGGAGAGCCATCCGATAGCGTCAAATGACCCTGCAGCCGCATGTGGTCGCCCGGTATGGCTTCCACGCGGATCGGAAACCTTTTGCCAGCCGCCTCATCTATCCGCTGCGCGATCTCCGCGCCACGCCCAGACAAATCTGGAACACCTGGAAGCCCGGGCCCTAAAACAAGGCGGTAGCTGCCGCGGCTGAGGCGATCCAGCCAATCCGCCCGCTCGTTTGTCGGAAGACGGTCGAGAATCGCGATAGAGGTTGACAGATCGCTCTCGAGCGTTCCAAGCATCACGGCCTTGGCCGACATGTAACGCTCGGCAAAAAGAATGCTGAAAGACAGGCCATAAGCGACCGCCAGCCCGGCAAACAGAATCAGAAACAGGCGGGAGCGGAGCGTGCCCGGCCACAAGCGCCAACGAGACCCGCCGCCCCCGCTCATGTCTTGGGTACCGATATTTCAACCGGGACGGAGAACACGTAGCCTTCGGCTCTCACGGTCTTGATATAGGTCGGCTCGCGTGCATCGTCGCCGAGCCGCTGCCGCAGGCGACTGACCAGGAGATCGATAGAGCGGTCGAACAAGTCGGCATCGCGGCCCTGCGTGAGGTTCAGGATCTGATCACGGTTTAGCACGCGTTGGGGATGATCGATGAACACCCGCAGCAGCCTGTATTCGGCACCGCTCAAGGCTATTTCCGTTCCGTCCCGGTCAAGAAGATTCCGGCCGACAGTGTCGAGCCGCCAGTTTCCGAAGGTCAGCACCTGGCCAGCCTCGCTGATCTGCAGGTTCGGCGGCAGCATGCGCGTGCGCCGCAGCACGGCCTTTATGCGGGCCAGCAATTCCCGCGCCGCGAACGGTTTCGGCAAGTAATCGTCGGCGCCCATCTCAAGGCCGATGATACGGTCCATTTCATCGTCGCGCGCCGTCAGCATGATCACCGGTATGGCCTTGTGCTTGCCGGCGCGCAGCTCGCGGCACAGCACCAGCCCGTCATCGCCCGGCATCATGACGTCAAGGACGATCAGGTCGATTGTACCGGCCTCAAGGAAACTGCGCATCTGCCGGCCGTCGGCGGCAACCGTGGTGCGAAGGCCGTTCTTTTTCAGGTAGCTCGACACCAGTTCCCGGATTTCGCGATCGTCATCGACGATCATGATGTGGTCGACATGCTCCATCTGCGGCCTTTCGAACTTCCTTGCTGTGTCGGCATCAGTTTGCGTTTTGGCTGCCGCGAGTAAAGCGGTTTCTCGCGGCAGCCCGGCCATCAGAATTTCGCGACGTCGATGATGGCCTGGGCGAATGCCCTCGGCGCCTCCTGCGGAAGATTATGCCCAACGCCCGCTATGTCTCTGTGTTCGTATCGTCCAGAGAACTTCCTGGCATAGGCTGCTGCCTGCGGGTGGGGCGCGCCATTGGCACCGCCTTCCATGGTAATCGTCGGAATGGCGATGACCGGCCCCGTGGCGAGTTGCTTCTCGAAGGTATCATAGCCAGCTTCGCCCTCAGCGATGCCAAGCCGCCAGCGGTAATTATGGATGGTGATCGCCACGTGGTCGGGATTGTCGAGGGCGGCGGCTGAGCGATCGAAGGTTTCATCGTCAAACTGCCAGGTGGGCGACGCCGTCCGCCAGATCAGCTTGGCGAATTCATGCGTGTTGGCGGCGTAGCCAAGCCGCCCCCGCTCGGTTGCGAAATAGAACTGGTACCACCATGAGAGTTCTGCGGCCGGCGGGAGTGGCTTGCTGTTGGCGGCCTGACTGCCAATGAGATATCCGCTGACAGAAACCATGGCCCGGCAACGATCCGGCCAAAGCGCGGCCATGATGTTGACGGTGCGCGCGCCCCAGTCATATCCACCGAGGATCGCTTTCTGGATGCCGAGTGCATCCATGAAGGCAATCATGTCGACAGCCAGCGCCGCCTGCTGGCCGTTGCGGGGAGTGTCGTCCGACAGGAAGCGTGTCGTTCCGTAGCCGCGCAGATAAGGGATCAGCACCCGATAGCCTGCATCGGCCAGGATAGGCGCGACATCGACATAGCTATGGATGTCATAGGGCCAGCCGTGAACGAGCAGGACGACGGGACCGTTTCCAGGACCTGCTTCCGCATATCCGAGGTCAAGCAGACCTGCCTTAACCTGCTTGATCGCCGTAAAGGACGTGTGTCCTCCCGAGCTGGCTTTGGGCGCGGTCGGGGCCGAGGCGAGTGCCTTCGCATCGGCAACTGCACTCATGCCGAATTCGGCTGCGGCTACGGTCATTGCGGCGATGCCAAAGAAGCGGCGGCGCTGTTGGTTAAAGTCAGGGGACATCGTTCTCTCCGTCTCGATTGATCGTGATGGAAAGAAAACCGCCTGCACGTGTCCCGGATGTGTCCCGTCAGCCCCACATTTGAAATCGGATGTAGCCTGAGGGTCTCTTGATACAGTCTGATACAATCGACGCGACCGCCACGAGGCGTCGCTGGCTATTTGTATCTGACTGTTTTCGAACGCTGCGGTTCTACACTTCGGTACATTTCAGACGAAAACCCGACACATCCAGGATACCTCGCTCCTGCCAGTTGGGTCATGTTTCTGGCCGTGCTCATCGCCGCCCAGAACCCGACCGAACGGTTTCATGGAGACGACGATGACGCTTCTCATCATTGCTTATCTTGGAGGGGCGCTGACTATCCTCAGCCCCTGCATCCTTCCCATCCTCCCCTTCGTCTTTGCCCGCACCGGACAGCCATTCCTGAGGAATACACTGCCCATGCTGATCGGCATGAGCATCACTTTCGCTGTCGTCGCGACGCTCGCGTCGGTCGGCGGGGGCTGGGCAATCCATGCGAATGAATACGGTCGCCTCGCCGCCATCCTGCTGCTCGCGGTGTTCGGCGTCAGCCTTTTGTCGCCGCGCATCGCGAGCATGCTCAGCCAGCCGCTCGTCGATTTCGGCCACAGCTTGCTGAACGCGTCAGGCAGACGCAAATCCGTGCCGACCGGGGCAGGCGCCATGATTCTTGGCATTGCGACCGGGCTTCTTTGGGCGCCGTGCGCCGGCCCTGTCCTCGGCCTTCTGCTGACCGGCGCGGCATTGAATGGCGCCAACCTGCAGACGACGGTTCTGCTCCTTGCCTATGCTGCCGGCGCCGCGACATCGCTTGCCTTGGCTCTTCTTGTCGGGGACAGGATCTTCACCGGCATGAAGCGGTCGCTGGGCATTAGCGAAGCGATCCGCAAGATCCTGGGTGCCGCGGTTCTGGCTGGTGTCGCCGTCATTGCGCTTGGCCTCGACACCGGTTTCCTGGCCCGGATTTCCTACGCCGGAACGACCCGGCTCGAGCAGGCGGTCGTTGATCGATTGCACGAGAAGCCGACCGCATTAGGCTCTGGCGACGCTGCGGGCGACGAGGCCAGCCATGTTGCCGCACCTGTTTCGGATCGGCCACTCCGGAGCAAGCTTCCCGTGGAGGGTCTGGCGCCTTCATTGACTGGCGCCGTGGAATGGCTGAACTCGCCGCCCCTGACGACTAAACAGCTCCGCGGCAAGGTCGTCCTCGTGGACTTCTGGACCTATTCCTGCATCAACTGCATTCGCACCATCCCCTATGTTCGCGCCTGGGCTGAAAAATACAGGGATCAAGGCCTCGTCGTGATCGGCGTGCACGCGCCGGAATTCGCCTTCGAGAAGAACATCGACAATGTCAGACAGGCAATCGGCGATTTCCAGATTGGTTACCCGATCGCGATCGACAACGACTACAAGATCTGGCGCGCCTTCGAAAACAACTACTGGCCGGCACAATACCTGATCGATGCGAGCGGCCGGATCCGTTACCATCACTTCGGCGAAGGCAATGACCGCCAAACGGAGGAGGCGATCCAGGACCTGCTTCGCGATGCCGGCAAGGAGACGATGGCGACAGCGCCTGTGACGCCGGATGCTCAGGGTGCCGAGGCGAGCGCCGACATCACGAACATCCGCTCCGGCGAAAGCTATGTCGGCTACGATCGCGCCGCCGGCTTCGTCTCTCCGGAAGGGCTGAGCGCGGATGCCGCCAGGGTCTATTCCGTCGACAGACCCGGCCTGAACGAATGGGGCCTTTCAGGGAGATGGACGATCGGTGCAGAGCGCGCCGTGCTCGACGAGCCGGATGGCAGCATCGTCTATCGCTTCAGCGCCCGCGACCTCAATCTGGTGCTCGGGCCCGGAGCCGCCGACAAACCGGTTCGCTTCCAGGTAACGATCGACGGCAGGGCGCCAGGATCCAATCATGGCGCGGATACCGATCCGGCTGGCCACGGCACGATAACCTCTACCAGGCTTTACCAACTCGTCCGCCAGTCGGGCGCTGTCGAGGAACGGACGTTCGAGATCCGATTCCTCAACTCCGGCGCCGAAGCCTACGCCTTCACCTTCGGCTAAGCGCTGACCTCTCACCAAGACCACCAACCGCAACAGGAGTAAGACGCATGAACCGACATTCCCTATCAATTCTGGCGCTCGCTTTTGCCAGCAGCATCATCGCTTTTGCGGCCGAGGCCGCAGAGGTCAAGAACATCGTCATCGTCCATGGTGCACTTGCCGATGGATCGGGCTGGCGCAAGGCATCCGACATCCTCGTCCGGCGCGGTTTCAAGGTGACGGTCGTGCAGGAGCCGATCACGTCGCTCGCCGACGATATCGCCGCCACGAACCGGGTGCTCGATCTGCAGGACGGCCCGACGCTTCTCGTTGGGCACAGCTATGGCGGAATGGTGATCAGCGAAGCTGGCCACAACCCCGTTGTCACCGGCCTCGTTTATGTCGCGGCTTTCGAGCCAGACAAGGGCGAAAGCCTGCTGGGCCTTGCGAGTTCGAAGCCTGCCGGCGGCATGAATATCCGCGAGACGAAGGACGGGAAATATCTCTACATCGATCCCGCAGCCTTCGCGAAAGACTTCGCCGCCGACCTGCCGAAAGACGAGGCGAACTTCATGGCAAGGTCGCAGGTTTTTGCAGCCAAGGAGGCTTTCTCGGCACGAGCCGGAGATCCGGCCTGGAATACCAAGCCAAGCTGGTCCATCGTCGCAACCGAGGACAGGTCTATCAATCCGGAGCTGGAGCGTGACATGGCGAAGCGTGCCGGCAGCAAGGTGACTGAGATCAAAGCCAGTCATGCCGTCTTCGCCTCACAGCCTGAAAAGGTTGCCGATTTTATCGAAAGGGCGGCAAACACTCTCTAGCGCTAAGTCAACGTGACGATCCGATAGAATCGGATCGTCACTGAGCACTTGGCAGCACTACAAGTAAGTGAACTTTGGAATCTGCTAATAGAAGCTCCTGGAGGGATAAGGTCTCTAAAGCCTTCGGGGATGTTGGAGCTACCCGCATGATCGGACGGGAGCCCTGAGCGGAATGCTCAAGTTGGCGCACTGGAGGGATGTCCGCCTTTAGGTTCCTGATCTGATGAGCTCAACGGCCAAAATGGAGGCGCAAAGCGGCAATCCGCGGCAACGTCAACTTCAGTTTGGAAGCGGAAATTATTTCCGTCCCGCGCCCCATATTGACTGATGCCCAAAGCCAGGGCACAAAGGTGGCATCCACGGTCGCTCGCGGCGGGAAAACAGAGGAAATTTCAAGGATCTTTCGGTAAGCCTTTGAAATCATGTGAGAATCCAGGTCTCCCAAGCAAGTCATTTTTGACTGATTTTTCGATCCAGATTAGCGATTATCTCCCTCGCGGGAAAGTGGCGTCTTCACAATAAGTTAAGCGATCTCGGCCGCAATTTTTTGGCCATCCGTCGCGTTCGAAGGCGGCTAGCAAAAATTGGCTGGGGACCCGTAAGTTGTTCAAACGCCGATGCTGTGACATGCGAGGTCCGCCGTGATGAACTTCAATCCCTCCGTTCGTGGCCAAACGGAACCTGGTCAGGGTTAAGACATCTTGATTGTTCGTTGGCGACGGCCCGCCAGGTCACTGTCCCGACGATGCCTCTGTCAGTCGGCCAGAGCGCGGCGCATCTCATCCGGGCATGCCCTACGGCACTTCATTTCGGCCATAGGCGGCCGCACCCAGACGAGCCTTTTCCCGCCTCCGTTTCGAAAGCGCTAGAAGTTCGTGTGTGCGATGCCACTCCCGCGCAGCAGCCTGTGTGATCTGGTTGGTGGGCTTGTGCCTCTCGCAGGCTTCGACCAATACGCTCTCCGCCAGCTAGGCCGCACTTTTATAAACGTATTCACTCCGCTCGTTGATTACAGACATGTAGCCTGATACTCCGTTGCCGTCTGCCTCTCAAAGCATGTGGGAAGACCGGGACCAGCGCAAATGCAGAGCGGATACCACGCCTCCCGGAACAAGGTTTTGAGGTCGAATCCCAGCATATCTTTACATGCGACCGTGCCGAACGCGCGTTAAGGCCTTCTCTGGCACACACATTTTGAACAAACACGGAATTTTTTGGGTGGATTCAGCCTTTCGAGAACAGCACGGAGAAAATGAATCGAGGGGAAAACTACGGAGTCAATGCGGTCACCGTGTTAACGAATCTCTCATACTTTCGCGGCACGGCAAGTAATGAGGGGAAACATGAATTCAGCATCGAAGCTTCAGTATGGCAATCGCTTTGGCGAAGACGTGAAGAAGATCGCTTTCTCCGTGGCATCGGCCTCCACAGAGGCTCAGGTGGCCAGCGCACGCTACACGCGATGGTTCCATGGCGATCCCGGCGAACCGGAACCTATGGCGACCTCTGCCAAAAAGTTCCGCCAGATCACCGGAGATATGGCCGTGGCCGAAGTCATCGCGGCGACGAAAGAAAATCTTTCTATTCTCGGTGACGACGCCAGCGATCTGTTCACGTCGAAGCTTCCAGCCGGGCATCGAATGCGAAAAGCTATCCGCTCCTCCATTCTACCGCATGTCCCCTATCTCGGCACATGCAAGTTCGGAGAAATCGTAACCGGCCGTAATCAAGACCATTTCGCGGTCACTCAGATATTCATCGCCAACTTTGATGGCGACCTCAACACGGATGTCGCAGGTGCGAACTTCTGTAAGCCACGCAGCCGCGATTTCGACCAAATGTTTTTCGGCCTTCACCTGATCATGGATCGAGACGGGAACGCGCTGGGTTTCGACAAGCGCCTCGGAGACAACGGCGTGGCCTTCAAAACAAAGGACATCACGACCGCGCTTTACAATGTTGCAGCGGCAAGCACTGGCCTCTCCATGGAAGCCCTGAAGGCGCGGGCTGCCGCCATTCAGAAAGCGACCAAGTAAATCTCAGCCGCTGCCTTTTTCCCTACGCTCAATCTGGGTGGCGACTAGCTTCGCCACCAGATGCACAAGGTTCTTCGCCTCGAAGCGACTTTTCAACCTGTCAATCCGATGTTCGATGGTCCTCGGCGACAGATGCAGAAACTCAGCGATTTCCTTCGTGCTCTGTCCCTCAATAAGAAGTTGTATGATGTTATCATCGGTAAGGTCGGTCTTAGCCTCTCGCATCGGCGAGATGAAGAAGCGCCCTTCTATCAGACTCATGCACCAGCCCGGCTTTCCATCGCATTTCTGGGGCAGGATGAGGCGCTCGTAGCCAATCCGAACTCCGAGAAGCTTTGTCCTCACCAACTCTAGGGCGGGACGCTTCACTTCCAGAGCCCGCGAATAGGGTGCTATGATCGCATCGTCGATGAAACTGCGGTTTAGATCGCGCAGCGCCGCATCAGGAAACTGCTGTTTCATCTGGTTGAGTAGATGGCTTCTGAAGCCAAAATCTTTCACTCTACGAAACCGCCAGTCATAAGGGTCATCGGCTTCCGTTGCGACCACGGAAAGCGCCATCTTGATCGTCAGGCTGTTTAGGATGGTAGCGTATAGGTCTTGTGGGTTCGTGGCCTCGTCTGACAGCAACCAGGCATCGATAAGGGTCTCGGAGAGCGCGTTAAATGAGGTCATAGTTACATGCGTACACTAAACATTTCCATTTCGATTCAGGATGGGTGTATCGGCGAGATACCTTAACAAGCAGTTGCGGCGCCACATCGAAAGCATGCTTTAGGTTGGTAGTGCTTGGGACTTGGAAGCCTGCCGGAAACAGTCGTTACGGCCCGATTCCAAGTTTTTTTGGATGGACATGGAGTCAGGATGCTACACGGTCATCGCCCGAAATCATGTAGTAATTGAACGCACTTTGAATGGTACTGGTGCGTCGCAGTGAATAGCCACAGGGCCTGTAGCGGCCTGGTCAGCTAAATTTTACGCAGGAGGCCTTCAAGGTTATTGATAATTCAGGGTAGCTTTCAAAGTGATGCGTTGCGCCAAATTGCCGAGCGAGGCTATCCGGAAGTGAAGGTCTCGTAGCGGCTGAAGCCAGTGCATCAGCGATGCAGAACCTTGTCTTCAACGAGAAGACAAACCGCATTGAAGATTACCTAGCAGTCGAGTGTCGGGCGCATAAAATCCCCCCGGCGACCCCACGCGTGCGGCTGAATTCATTTTCAAGCCAACTCATTGAGAAAGGGCGGCATTCACGAAACGGGCTACCTCACGGGAAAGTTCTTCATCTTTCGGTGCGTCCCCAAAGCCGCCATGAGGCATGGCTTCGAACACATGCAGTTCAGCCACGGCTCCAACCTGACGCAGGGCCCTATGCAAGCGTACCGCATTCGAAAGCAAGAGATCGCGTGTGCCACTCTGAATGAATGTCGGTGGGAATTCATTGGTGAACCGTCCGAAGAGAGGCGAGATATAAGGATGGGCCAGATCGGCGCCGTTGGCATAGAGTAGGTTCGCTGGCATCAAAGAGGTTGGAAGGTTTACGTCGATCATCTTGTTGGTCTGGAAGCTATCCCCTGACTCCGTCAGGTCGATTTCAGGCGAAAGCAACACAACCGCGCGGGACAAATCCAGCCCTTCATCCTGAGCGCGCACGACGGTCGCCAATGCCAGATTGCCACCTGCAGAGCGTCCACCGATGACAATGCGTTCGGCGCCGTATGTGTCCACAGCATGCTTGTACACGCACATGCAGTCGTCAAGCGCAGCCGGAAACGGGAATTCAGGTGGCATCCGATAGTCCACGCCGTAGCATTGAATGCTAAAGCGAGATGCAGCTATCCGAGCCCCTTCGCGGCTTGCTTCACCGCCACCAAAGACAAGCGCCCCTCCATGAAGATCGATATATACACAATCCGCGCGATCGAGCTCGATAGGCTTTGCAAAATGAACGTCGGCAGAGCCAATTCGCTTCCTACTTAACTGTACGTCTCGAGATGATTCCAACACTGATACCGTGGCGGCGTAAGTTGAATCTACGGCTGACTTAAGCTTCTGCCATGCTTCATGATCCTCCGCCGGAGGCATTGGGTACAGTGCGTTGATGGGTAACCCGTCGTTTCGGACGGCGTTATGAAGCCATTGTTGCGCCTCTCTACTGATCGAGTTTGGCACTGGCACGCGACGTTGATCTACGCTCACAGCATTGAGTTTGAGGTCATCCCGCCAGTTCCTCAAGACTCTCTCCAGTCAGCTTAACTCGCCTCCCAGATTCTGCCAGCAAGGCTGGGCGGAACTTAGGCCGCCTGAACGATTGGCAATATTCATTAGATTGCTACCGCCCGGGTGCAAGAGTTGGATCCTGTTTTGAGCGGCTATATGTCACGTACCTTCGCCGTAGAAGATCACCGCAAAGACAAAGGCTTCCATCCAATCGTAAGTGCGCAAATCTGGGTGCGTCACTGCACGTAAGCCCGCACAAGCCGTCTATCTGATTGCCGCCTCGAAAATCTTTGGCAAAAAAGGTCGGGGTGTCTTTCAAGTGCCAAATTGGCACCCGTAACGATTGTCACCTGCGGGAAGTCGGCGAATTCATCGTCATCATCTTCGTGACCGTTCCCTCTCGTTGAGGATACGGAAGGCCGTTGCCACCCTTAAACGGATGATCGTAACGCCTCGAGTTGCAAAGTTCAGGCTTTTCGTATGGCTGCCCACTTCAGTACTACCAGATATCTCCTCAACAACCTTGTCCCGATCTTGCACATCGACGCCATCAGGGCGAACTACCGGGGCGGTCTTCCGCCAGAATTATTGCACTTGCGAACAAGTAATGTTTGTCAAATGATACGTCGCCAAGGCGCAGCGGCATGCCATTAAGTCCGCCGCCGACGCTTCCGCCAGTATCAGCTCGGGAATCCCCTCCGGCTCCTGACACTCAAAGAACATTTGAACCCGAGCTATATATTCTCGGGGACAAGTTGCTGGGAGTTACAGCAGCATCGAAGGCTGGCACTCTGTTCAAGCTAGATGCGGCGGCACGCCCTCAAGTCACCGCTAGCTCTGCTCCCCCTAAAGCTCGGAGATCCCCGCATTTGGCGCCCTCATAGATCAGGCCAAGGCGTATCTCAAAATCGGAAGCAATACGGGCGAAGGCGGGAAATTCATCTTTGGCGCCTTGGTCTGCCTGGTTCGGTCAGCGCGAGATGATCTGTAAAGGCGCGCCGGACCTTCTGGAGACACTTGATACCCATCTGGCCTTTCTCAACCTGCAACTGAACCGTTGCATTAGCACAACACACGCCTAAGTTCCGATACACACTCAAATTGATGCTATCTTTCCAAGAATCGCCCGCATAAATCTCCCTCAATGAGAGAATTAGATGATGCTAACTAATCAGCGGATCGAGACGGTCCAAGCCCTGAGAGGAGTTTGCGCCTTTGGTGTGATGCTGTGGCATTCCATGTTGTTCACCGGCGGCTATGATAGCGAAATGGCGATCAGAGCCTTCCGTCCGGCGTCCATCATGGGCGTGGATATGTTTTTCCTCATATGCGGCTTCGTCATCTTTCTCTCCTCCACCAAGGGCAAACCTGACGACCTGCAGACCCAGAACCCGCTAAACTTCCTGGTTCGCCGGCTCGTCCGCATCTACCCGCTTTATCTCATTTGTACGCTGGTAATTTTTGGCATCGAGTTCAACGGTGAGCGCCAGACCGGGGAACTCCTCTTCCGCAGCCTCTTCTTCATGCCAACCTTGAACGCAACTGGGCCGAACATTTTCGAACCTGCCCTCACCGTCGGCTGGTCGATTACCTACGAAGTTGCGTTTTACAGCGTTTTCGCACTCTCTTTGGCGTTCGGAAAATACTTGTTGAGGGTCATTCTGATTTGGGCACTGATTGCGCTAATTGGAATGGCATTGCTGGAAGGCAATTACTGGCTGGATCCGACCGTCGTTCCGCCAGACTGGTCTGCCGCAAGAGCGATTTTCCCGAACCCGATCAACAGCCTGTTTTTGATCGGGATCCTCACTGGAGTTCTGTATCGAAGCGATGTGCACTTTGGATCTGCGACACCAGCCATGCTGGCGGTAGCATTTTCATTCACATGCTGCGTAGCCCAGTACATGTCGAACTGGAACATCGCTCACGGCATGACAGGCGTTGGACTGCCACTTGCCGCTCTTTTTGTCTCTCTTGTGATGGCGGAAAAGACATTTCGTTTCGTGGTACCAGATGTCTTGGTTCGCTTGGGAAATATCTCCTATTCCTTGTATCTCATCCACCCGATCGCGATCTGGATTGCCATCTGGATCAACGTGGATTTTAATTTGGGAAATCCTTTTAGCGGGTGGCTGCTTGTCGCAGTAACGGTCGCGTTGAGCCTTGGCCTATCAGTAATGACCTACGCCTTCATCGAAAAAGCTTTCGGAAGCTGGGCTACTCGCTGGTGCCAGCATGCTACGGATTGGGTATTGGAATCATGTGCCCAGCAGATTTCCGGCTGGATGCCACAGCGCTTACGCTAAACTATGTCGCCCTGAAACGGGTCTCGGCAAAATGGGCTGGAAACCCGCAGCCAAAGACTGCAACGAGGCGGAAATCCACGGTCGAATATTGCGTTGAAGAAGAAGGTAACGCTGACCTTTAAGCTCTGTTGCTTGTCCGCTTTCGACGAGCCTAAGCGAACCTCAAATCGATGCCCTCCCAATCGATGCCCCGCCATCGACCTGCAACACCTGCCCGGTCATGAACGCTGAATCGTTGGAAAGAAGGAAGGCAATTACGGCTGCGATTTCCTCTGGTTTGCCAAAGCGCCCCATTGGGACTCCGGAAAGATAGCGTGCCTCCCCCTCACTGCCGGGTGCATTGTTGGCTCGGAATAGCTCGGTCTCGGTGGGGCCAGGCGACACGGCATTAACCGTGATGCCGGTCGCCGCAAGTTCCAGCGCCCAGCTCCGTGTGAAGCTGACGAGTGCGGCCTTCGCGGCGGCATAACTCGTGCGTTGCACGCTACCCAGGACGGTCAGACTGGAGATGTTGACGATCCGGCCCCATCCCCGTGCCTTCATCCCGACAAGAGCCGCCTGCGCCGAGACGAGTGCCGGATGCAGATTGACGCGCAACACCTCGTCCAGCGTATCGAAGGAGATGTTACCCAGCGGCGCGGCACGAACAAGGCCGACATTGTTGACGATGCCGTCGACGCCGCTATCGCGTACGATGTCGGCAAGCCTGTCGAGCGTTTCGTCGTTACCCAGATCGAACTCATGCAGGGTGCCGGGAAAGTCGTCGACTGCATGGCGGGCGATGCCGATCACCGCGTCACCCTGAGCCGACAGCCGCTTCGCAAGCGCCAGCCCGATGCCCTTGCTGGCACCCGTGATAAGAAATGTCTTCTTCATCGCATATCCTCTCAACCCTGCCTCAGAAGAGACAGGGTGCTCTGGTGTGGACCGATCAGGCGGCGGTGCGGGTGGCTGCGGCAAGAAGCGCGGGCAACATGTCTTCCGGCTCAGGACGACGGGTGTAATCCGGGTTCACCTCGGCATAAAGGATGAAGCCATCCTGGCCGACAACGTAGCGGGCTGGCATGGGCAGCGTCCAACTCGGGTCGCCGTTGAAGGTGGGAAGATCGTTCTTGAGCGACTTGTAGAGGTTGACCAGATAATCCTGCATCTCGAAACGCAGGCCACAGGCGGCTGCGACATCGTTATGCGTGTCGGACAGGATTGGGAAGGTAAGGTTGTTCTGGCGCACCGATTTGCGGCTGTTGACCGGGTTTTGCGGGGAAATAGCAACAAGCTTTGCGCCAAGTGCTTCGAACTGCGGGAGGGCTTCCTGCAGGGCCTGGAGCTCCATGTTGCAATACGGGCACCAGACACCACGGTAAAAGCTGATCACCAGCGGGCCATGCGCCAGAAGCTCAGCCGACGAAACCGGATTGCCGTCAGGATCGGAGAGGGTGAATTCCGGCAACTTGTCGCCAGCCTTCAGGGCTTTTTGGGCAGCACCAGAGGCAATCAGTTCGGAAGTGGCGCGGTGCATCGTCTCGATCACGGAGTACGGCACGTTGTAAGGCGGCTTGCCGGCTTCGAAGTCAGCTCTGAAAGCGTCAAGCTTGGATTGAAGGGTCATGGTCATTCTCCTTGAATTGGAATTGGAACTGGGTCTGTCGTGTCGGGCATTTCTGGACTTCAGGATGCCCCTGAAGTCCGTTGATAAACTTGAAAGGTGATCAGCCCTGTGCGGCCAGGGAACGAGCGACTTCGGCGGCGCTGATGCCTTCGAGAGCAAGACCGTAGCCACCGTCCTGATCGATGATCCGGCGCAGCTTCTGGGTGAGCGCGATGCGGGTATAGCTCGAGGTCAGCGGCGGAAGCGCTGCAATACCCTCGGCGATCTCATGGGCTCGGGCGAGAAGCTTGTCGGCCGGCACGACCTCATTAACGACGCCCCAGTCCTTGGCGGTTGCCGCATCGAGTACCTGGCGGGTCAGGATGAAATAGCGGCCGCGGATGCTGCCGATCACTTCGGGCCAGAGCAGGTTGACGCCATCACCGGGCACGATGCCGAAGTCGAAATGCGGCTTATCCTGGAAGACCGTTTCCGGCGTCGCAAGAATGATGTCGGTGAGCAGCGCATATTCCGAGTGAAGCAGCACCGGCCCGTTGAGCGCCGTGATCATTGGCACCTCGATGTCGAGGATGTTCATCAGAACCTTGCGGCCCTCGCGAAAGATCTTGTCGTAGCCACGCGGCGAGAAGAAGTCGAAGCCATCGGGGCTGATCGCATCCATGAAGGCGTCGCCCGAGCCGGTGAGGATCACGACCCGGTTCTCGCTATCAGAGCCGATCTGATGAAACAGATCGACGAACTGTTCGTGCGTATGGCCGTTGAAGACGAGCTTGCCGCCATTGGTGTGAAGCGCGACTTCAAGCACACCGCTCGGCGTGCGGGTCAGGCGGGCATTCGGGAAGGAATTCTTGTAGGTGTCGAATTTGGACATGGTGGTTCTCCAATGTTTGCTTAGGCGGAAATGGTGGGGAAGAATCAGGTGGCGGGCACGGCTGCTTCGACGCGAGCAATGGCCTGCTGGACGGCGGGGCGTGCAGCCACCGCCTGGTACCAGCGGGAAAGGTTGGGGCGACCGTCGATAGTGAGCCCAGGAAATTGGATCCGCCACATCCAGCCAAAATGGGCGATGTCGGCGATCGTAAACTCCTTTCCGGCCATGAAGGGCTGCGAGGCAAGCTTGGCATCGAGCAGTCCGAGGAGCCGTTCTGCCTCGTTGGTGAAGCGGGCCTCGGCGATCGGCTGGGGCTCGGGCGATGAGCGCTTGAAGAAGCCGGCATTGCCGAAAGCAGGGCTCAAGCCCGAGGCGTGGAAGAAAAGCTGTTCGAAGACACGAGCGCGGCCGGCGCCATCCTTTGGCAACAGCTTGCCGGTCTTCTCAGCGAGATGGACGAGGATGGCAGCGCTCTCGGTCAGGACAAATCCGTCGTCGACCAGGACAGGCACCTTGCCGTTCGGGTTGAGAGCGAGGAATGCCTCAGCCTTCTGCGCGCCTATGCGCACGTTGATAGGCCTGAGATCGTAGGGCATCTCCAACTCTTCCAGGGCGATTAGCACCTTGACACTGTTCGGAGTAGCGAAAGCGTGGACTTGGATCATTGTGTGTCTCCATCAGATCGTGTTCCGTTGAAGACAGGTATGCCCATTCCTCGAACCTTGCGGCAGACAGCTTGAGGCGATAATGTTTATTCCTAGGGAGAATAGGCGATGGATCGACTGCAGGCGATGAGCGCATTTGTGCGAGTGGTGGAGACAGGCTCGTTCTCGCACGCCGCGCGACAGATCGGCGTGGGTCAGCCGGCGATCTCGAAGACGATTGCGCAGCTTGAGGATCGGTTGCAGGTTCGGCTGCTTATCCGATCCACGCACGGCCTTTCGCCGACGGATGCAGGCATTCGATTCTATGAACGTGCAAAGGCGGCAATCCAGGAAGCCGATGAGGCCGAACTGGAGGCGAAGGGCGCCGGGGCGGGCTTGTCTGGCCGCCTCCGTGTCAGTGCGGCAACGACATTCGCCAGGCTGATGTTGATCCCTCGACTGGCGGAGTTCTTGGCCGCCCATCCCGACCTTGAGGTCGATGTCGTTCTCGACGATCGCGTGATCGACCTTGTATCCGAAGGTATCGACATCGCGCTGCGCATGGGCGAACTCGCCGACAGTACCGCTGTCGCCCGCAGGATCGCGACAGGCCACCGTTCCGTGGTGGCGACGCCTGCCTATCTCAAGCAGCATGGCATCCCGCAGGCTCCAGCAGACCTCGCCACGCACCAGGCCGTTGTCTATACCCAACTTGGGAATAGCTGGACGTTCCGCAGAGATGGTACTGAGGCCTCTGTCGCGGTGTCAGGACGGGTACGCTTCACCGCCGCCGAGGGCATTCGCGCTGCCGTCAAGGCAGATATGGGACTGGCAGTAACATCGGACTGGATGTTCTGGCCGGAACTGCAGAACGGCGAAGTTCTCCGGGTGCTGGAGGATTGGACGCTCCCGGACATCGACCTGTGGGCTGTCTTTCCAACGGGGCGGCTGGCCAGTGCAAAAGCGCGCGCCTTCGCCGATTTCGTGAAGACGATCGTCGGCTGAAGCAATGTCTCCTCTTGGCCTCAAAGTGGACATCGAAGACATCCCGGATCTGGCAGGAAGACGCGGCGGGAAGCCTAGACGCTGTCATCATCGGCCCGATCGTGGCGTCCGTCCCAAAGTCCGCTTGAAAGCATGAGCAAAGGCGCTTTGCGAGTTATAGCCAACGGCGGAAGCAACGGCCGCGACGGTCTCGCCCGCATTCAGTTTTTGCTGCGCCAGGACCATGCGCCAGTGAGTAAGGTAGTCGAGAGGCGGCCGGCCGACACGCGCGGTGAACCGTTGCGTGAAGGCCGAACGCGACATGCCGACCTCCGACGCCAGCATGGGCGCTGTCCAGCGGCACGCGACATCCCCATGCATCAATCTCAGCGCCCTGCCGATCCTCGGGTCCGCCAGCGCGGTGACCCAGCCGACACTGTTCTTAGGGTTGGTGGCCACGAAAGCGCGAACGGCCGTGATAATAAGGATTTCCGCCAGTCGCTCGGCAACCAGTGAGCCACCCAGTTCCGCGTGGGCGACCTCTATCCTCAGAGCATTCAACGTTCTCGCGACAGCCTCGGCGGTGGACGACCTGGCATCAATACGCAAAAATTTCGGGAGCGCATCGAGAACGAACGCGGCGCTGCCATTGGCAAAGCCGCTGCCACCCCCTATCAGCGCCGTTTCGTCTGCAGCGCCCAGCCGTACCAAGTCCTGTCCCGGAGCCGCGTAGAGCGGCATCCCATCCATCGGTTCGACGGCAGGGTCACTCGCCACCGCATAACGCGTGTCGCGGATGAGAACGACATCGCCTTCCACAAGTGCTTGTGGCGAATGATCCGGAAGAAGAAGCCAGCACTGGCCTCTTGTGACAGCGACGAACTTCAACCGCGCTCGCCCGTCGAAGGCGAGTGCCCAGTCTCCCGCCGCTTCGAGGCCGGTGCCCCGGACGCTCCGCGCGCCCAAGGCTGCAAGAACCTCGGAGAACGGATCGGCTATTGGTTTGGCGGATCGCGACAAAGACATGGTTGTTCAAGCATAGATCATCCGAGATGCGCTGCCTAGATCTTGCTTCTCATGCAGACAATGGAGCCCCCTATCATGACCATTGAGAACAAGATCGTTGCCATCACTGGAGCCGGGCGCGGCATTGGCCGGGCGACAGCTATACATCTTGCCGCGCGAGGCGCGCGCCTTGTGCTCGGTGCA